>CAZJEE010000030.1:0-1615 GCA_964544985.1 uncultured Candidatus Saccharibacteria bacterium | reverse complement strand
ATTTATAACCATCACTTAGTTACTAAAAACATGATAGACGTCCAAGAAAAAAAGAATAAGATAATTTCATTTCTCGAGATAAATGGACCTTCACTTCCAGTACGAATTGCAAAAAACATTATAATGGATCCAGTTTTCGCTTCCGCAATTCTCTCAGAACTTTTAAGTGCAAATCAAATCAAAATGAGCCATCTTAAAATCGGCTCATCATCACTTTATCTCCTCCCAGGACAAGAACAAAAACTCGAAGAACACACTGAAAATTTAAAATCAATAGAAAATGACGCTTACACTAAACTCCGAGAGAAAAAAGTATTATATGATGAAAAAGAAACTCCTGCAATCAGAGTCGCACTTAGAAGTATCAAAGATTTCGCAACTCCATTTAAGTTTGAAGAAAAAATTATGTGGAAATATATTTTCACACCTAAA
This sequence comes from uncultured Candidatus Saccharibacteria bacterium, assembly GCA_964544985.1. Classification (GTDB taxonomy): domain Bacteria; phylum Patescibacteriota; class Minisyncoccia; order Minisyncoccales; family PWPS01; genus PWHW01. The sequence continues at coordinate 1,183 of CAZJEE010000030.1, read as the reverse complement.
GAAGAAATAGAAATTATCCTAAATCCAAATAAAGAAGAACCAAATAAAGAAGAAAAAGAAGAACCAAAAAAAACAGAAAATATTTTCACACCTAAGGAAGAAACAAAGAGAGAGAAACTAGGGAAAAAAACTTTCCTAAAAAAAGTAGAAGAATTCCTAGAAAGACAGAATACAAAAATAACTTCAATTGAAGAAGTAGACAAGAAAAAAGTTATAGCAAAAATAGAATCCAATTCTGAAACTGCATTACTATTCGCATTTAACAAAATAAGAATCACCGAACAAGAATTAATAAAATGTTATAGGCAAGCAAAAGCCATAAGTCTCCCATACCGCCTAATAATCCTCGGAGATTTAACAAAAAAAATGACTGAAACAATTGACACTTACAAAAAACTAATAAAAATAGATAAATTATAACCTAAATGCTTTTCTTGCAAAAATAAGCGAAGCGCAACCATAGAGTAATGACTTTCGCCACGAAAGACTTATAAATCAATTTTTTCATCCATAAACATGGGAAGAATAAAATCTACATTGATTAAAAGAACATCGAGACAACTAATAGAAAAGTCTGACGAATCTTTTGGAAAAACATTCAAAGAAAATAAAAAAGCACTTGGGAAAATATTACCAAGCAAGCAAACACGAAACAAAATCGCAGGCTATATCGCACGTATTAAGACAAACAGAAAAACAATCATTGACGACACTGAATAAAATAAGATGACACAAGAAACAACTAGAAAATCTGAAGAGAACTCTATTTTTATTGGAGGAAAACCCTTCATGAATTATGTAACTGGAGTTGTTATGCAATTCGGTAATGGTGCGGAAGAGGTCACAGTAAAAGCCCGAGGAAAATTCATTTCCAAAGGAGTAGATGTCGCAGAAGTTGCACGAAGAAAATTCTTATCAGAACAAAACGTTTCAGTAAAAGATGTTAAAATTGGTAGTGAAGAATTTGAAAACAAAGAAGGAAAAACAGTTAATGTTTCAATCATTGAAATAATTCTAAAAAAAGAATAATTATTTTTTGGATTTCTTTTCAGTTTTATGTTTCTTTCCCTTCACAAGAATATCTATTTTCCTTTCTAAGGAATCCACTTTCTTAATTAAAATTTTCAACTTCTTATTATGTTTAAACCCAAGAATCATCTTAACAACAACATAACCAACATAT
>CAZJEE010000029.1:0-1790 GCA_964544985.1 uncultured Candidatus Saccharibacteria bacterium | reverse complement strand
CAACAACTTTACCTTCTTTTACAATCTCTGCAAGTAACGCAACACTCCATCCAGAGCCAAAACCTATATCAAGAATATTCTGTCCTTTTTTGGGGTTTAAAATCTCAAGCATAAAAGCGACAACCCGTGGCTGTGAAATTGTTTGATCATAGCCGATTGGAATAGGAGTGTCCTTGTAAGCATGTTCTCTAAATAATTCCGGAACAAAGTCAGCACGATCTATCTTAGAAAATGCATTATAAACTGCTCTTTTTTTTAAAAAACCTTTTTCTTTTAAATAGCTAGCAAGGTTTTTCATTTTTAAAATAGTAGGAAAAAAGAGCTTTCATTTTTTTAAAAAAACCTACTCTATCAATAAAAAGCTTTCCATTAAGATGGTCTATCTCATGTTGAAATGTTACAGCTAAGATTCCTTCAGCTTCAAGTAGAATTTTTTCCCCTTCTTGATTTTCAGCTTCTACCTTTAATTTTTCGGAACGAGAAACATCAAGCCAAACTCCCTTCAAACTTAAGCATCCTTCTTTGGTGGTTATTTTTTCTTCACTTGCTTCCCTTACTTCGGGATTTAAAAAAGAATAAATTCCTTCTTCTCCGGTGTCAACAACGATAACTCTCTGTGAAACTCCAATCTGAGGTGCCGCAAGACCAACCCCTTCATTCTCCTGAAGAATTTTTTTCATTTCTTCTATTAATTTATCTATTTCTGGCCCTGACTTTACTTCTTTTGCCTTTTTCCGTAAAAAGGAACCATAACGTATTAGTTTTTTTTCTTTCATTTTTTAATATTTACAAAGTAATTTTAGCAAAATATGCTGTTTTTGACAAATAAAATATCCTTTTATATAATGAAGCTGGTTTTAAACATTTACGCCTCGTTATGGATTTTCAAGTTTTTAATGTGAATTTTGGAAGCAGTGTATATTTAACCGATCTTCTGGATGTAGTTATTATCGCTGTCTTTGCATACATCGCAATACTCTTTTTAAGACAAACCCGCTCTTTGACGGCCTTTATTGGTATTTCTGTTTTAGGGATAATTTACATTCTCGCAAGAATATTCCATCTCTATATTACAGCGTTAATACTACAATCTTTCTTTAGTATCTTTGTCATTATTTTAGTTATTGTCTTCCAAGATGAACTAAAAAGATCTTTTGAGCTTATTGCTACTACCGGAACACGAAGAATGAATAATAAATCACTTATTTCTTTCTCTTCTACAATTTTTTCAATTGTTCAGGCAACATCAAATTTGATGCGTAAAAAACACGGTGCCTTAATTATTATTCCTGGACGAGAGTTGATTGAAAGATACACACGCGGAGGAAATATTCTGGATGGTATCGTAACTTCTCCTCTTCTTGAGAGTATCTTTGATCCCGCATCTCCAGGACACGACGGAGCAGTTATTATAAACAAAGATCGTATTTCAAAGTTTGGAATTCACCTTCCCCTTTCTCAAAATTTAAAACAGATCAAAGAAAGAGGCACACGACATAGCGCGGCAATCGGAATCTCTGAAAGATCCGATGTTTTGGCAGTAATTGTTTCTGAAGAAAGAGGAGAAATTTCGATCGCTAAACATGGCAAGATGAAAATTTTAAAAGATACTCAAGAACTGGAAAAACATCTTAATCAACATTATAAAGAAAAATTTCCAGAGAAACCAAGAAACTTCTTTAGAAATTTATTTAGAGAAAAAGGAGTTGAAAAAATATTAGCAATAATTGTTGCTTGTCTTGCTTGGTTTTTTATAGTCTTTCAAGCCGAGATTGTACAAAGAGATTTTA
>CAZJEE010000028.1:0-1908 GCA_964544985.1 uncultured Candidatus Saccharibacteria bacterium | reverse complement strand
GGTTCTTTAATCTTATTCTATCTATCGTACTACTATTTTTTTGGAGCATAAAAAACGAAAAGGATATTTGTTTTCTTTCTTTTTTTCCTTCTTGTTATCGTTGTTTTTTTCACTTAAAATACGAGGTTTTTTTTATTTGAAATAAATATCGTAGAATTTTGTATAAATATCTATAAGGCAAAAATGGATAATATTGAAGGTAAAACTGATGAGGAGTTGGCATGTCTTGTTCAAAAAAAAAGAACAGATGCTTTTGAGTTACTTGTTAATAGATATGAGGGAAAGTTATTGAGATACGGGAGAAGATTCTTATTTAATTATGAGAACATTGAAGATGCAGTGCAAAATGTTTTTATTAAAGCATATATTAATATCCAAAGTTTTGACGTTACAAAAAAGTTTTCTCCATGGATATATAGAATTGCACATAATCATTTCATAAACATTATTAAAAAAAGCAAAAAAGAGCCTTTTCTTTTCTTTGATGTAGATGTTATTTTTTCTTTTGCGGGGAAAGATAATATTTTAAGAAGTGTTAAGAAAAAAGAAGAGAAAATTGAAATTGAAAAGTATTTAAATAAACTAAAAATAAAATATCGTGAGCCAATTATTCTTTACTATTTTGAAGATAAAAATTATCAAGAAATTTCCGATATTTTAAAAATTCCGATTTCAACCGTAGGAATAAGATTAAAAAGAAGCCGTGAGCAAATTAAGAAATTTTATGAAGAAAGAAAATAAGAAAAAACTAATAAAAGAAAGCGTAGTTTCTAGGATTGAGGGAGGAGAAATAGAAATGAAGCCAAAGAGTTATTTTATAGTAAAAAGCTTTTTGATCGTTGGATCTTTATTCTTATTTTTTCTTTTTGCTTTATATATCGGAAGTTTGGTCTTGTTTGTTTTTCGTGCAAACAATATCTTATTCTTCTACGGAACTGGGCTTCATGGAATAAAAGCAGTAATTTTTTCTTTTCCATGGCATCTTGTTTTGTTGTCTTTTGCGTTAATTCTTTTTCTTGAAATTATTGGTAAAAATTTTCGTGTTGTTTATCAGAAGCCTCTTATTTATTCTTTAATTGTGATTATGACTTTAAGTTTAACGGGAAGCATGTTGATCGATAGCTTTTCTATGCATGATTCATTTTTCAGGATGGCAGAGGAAGAGAAATTACCGATCGGGGGAAGGATGTATAGAAATTTAGGGAATTTAGATATTGAAAATGCTCATTTTGGAGAAATATTAAAAAAAGAAAATAATCTTTGGACAATGAGACTCGAAAACAACGAAATTGTTTCGTTGAAAATAACCGACGAAACAAAAGGAAGGCGTGTTTTTGGAGAAATAATAGAAGGAAGTAATATTGTTGTTATTGGAGAGTTGGAAAATGAAGAAATAAATGTTTTGGGATTTCGTAGAGTAAACGGGCATCGCAGAAATGAAAGATAATCAAGATCTTTTTGTATAAAAAGAAAGAAAGAAAGGTCGATTATAAGTAAGTGAACAAAGAAATGAATAAAAAATTATTTTTAGGGGTACTCTTGTTAGCAGGATTTGTCTTTTTATCTACGGGTATGGTTTTTGCGTCTGATGACTTAAAGCCTTATGACCTACTAGAAAGATTTGGTGGATATAGATTAAGAGAGGCCAAAGAACTGGGTGTCGATAGAGATGATCTTATGAAAGAAAGAAACGAGCTAAGAGAAGCTCATCGAGAACAAAGAATGGAAGAAAGAAGATTAAGAATGGAAGAAGGCGGTTGTCTAAGCGCAGAAGAAATAGAAGAAAGACTACAAACAAGAAAAGGAAGATTTGCAAAGTAATTTGTTTTCTTTGCTTCTTAAGATGCAGGAGTTTATCTCCTGCATTTTTATTTAGAATTCTTTTCTAAGATCCTTGGTTGTGTCATA
>CAZJEE010000027.1:0-2006 GCA_964544985.1 uncultured Candidatus Saccharibacteria bacterium | reverse complement strand
GTTGCATCAATCATAAGAAGGTGCAACTGTTCTTGTCAGAAAAATAAAATGAATGAAAAATTTGAAGTAAGAGATTTAAGAGCAAAGGAAAGATTCTTTATGGATGATGAATTTTTTAATGGCTATGTGAAGATTATTGGAACAAATGCTTTGGGTGTTTATTGCAGTTTGTGCAGACATGCTGACAAAAGTCAAAAGTGTTTTCCAAGTGTAAGCAGAATAGCCAAAGAACTAAGCGTAAGTAGTCCTACAGTTATTGGCTGTATAAGCGTTCTTGAATATTTTGAAATTATCAAAAAAAGACGAGTCGGAAAACAATGCACAAACCGATATTATCTGCTTGATAAAAAGACTTGGAGAAAAGATTGGGGGGTGATGTTAAATGATTTAACTTCAGGTGAAGTTAAGCTGGGTAACTTCAAGAATAAACTCAGTTTACTTCAGGCATTAACTGAGTTGACTTCTAATAGTAAGGAAACACAAGAGAAAGGAAACACAAAAGAAAGGAATAATAAAAAAAATATTTCTGAAAATGAAATTAGCACTGATGTCAAAGATATTTTGAAATTCTTTTCTTCAGAAGTAAAAAGAGAAAAAAATTTCTTTCCTAAAATAAACAAGGAAGACAATGGAATTGTTAGTTGTTTTCTAGAAGCTTCTGCTAATGGTGCGTCTTATAGAGAATTTGATAAAGAAGATTTAAAAAGAATGATTTCTTATTTTATCAGAAATAATGATAATTTTAAAAATCCATATATCAGTATTTCTAACGCTATCTGTGAAGATGTTTTTAACCAATGGCAAAGAAATGACCCACAGGAAGTTGTAAGGAGGCTTGATGTTGATGCTAAAAAATAAAAGGACACTATGTTTATAAGAAAAAGAATAAAAAAAATGAGCAAAGAGAATAATTTGACTTAAAGTAAAAAAATGGAAAAAGCAATGCGAGAATGTCCGAGATTTAATAAGTGCAACGTTAACGTATGCCTATTAGATAATTTAATGTCCCTCAGAAAAAGAATGGAAGGTGAGCCTAAATGCACCATGGCAAAAAGTATACGGCTAAGAATTGGTAAAAAATACAAGTTACCAAAGATGGGTTTAACTAGTAGGGAGTATGCTGGTTATAAAAAATGGGAAAACAAATCAGAAGAAGAAAAAGACGAAGCAAGAAAGCAGATGGTAAAAGTGAGAGAAAAGGTGAGCCTAAAATCGCCAGAGAGCCAAAATTTTCCTGATTGCATAGTCTTCTCAGAATTAAAACACAGAAATGATGTCCAGTACCATCTTGAAAGAAAAATCGCTTAAAACGCAAATTAACGTCCAACACCATTTTGAAATAAAAATCTACTAAAACGAGCCAATGTTTATAAGAAAAAAAATTAGAAAATTGAAAAATGGAAAAATTGGTATTTATTATCAGGCAGTAGAAAGTTACAGAAAGGAGGGAAAGGTGAAACAGCGAGTTGTAGCACTTGGGGAAAATCCAAATATTAGAGAGGTTTTGAAGGAAGAGGTGAGATTTTTAAGAAGAATGGAAAAAGATTTAAAAGTCCCTGTCTCAAAATACAAGGAAGTTAGGTGGAGAAGAGGATTTGGGTTGGTGATAGAATTTTTACCTATAAAAATAGCAGAGAAAAGAAAAAATAAATTAGCATATCAATATCAAAGAAAATTACAGAGAGTTTCAAAGTTGGATAGTCTCGCAAATAAGGGCTGGTGACACTACATTTAAGAGTAAATAGACAGTTATTAATTTTAAAAAAACCAGATGAATAAAGAATTGACGAAGTTAAACGAAAAAATAGAAGAAAAAATAAAGCCGAGTGAAGTAAGACAAAGCTGTATCTTATTTAAGAACGCCGAGTTTGACGTCCTCATGAGGTTGGAAGTAGAGATGAAAGAGCTTGGTATCTACAGCAAAAATAGAATCATTGCTGTTGCTTCCTTATTCTTACTTTCAGAATTAAATAAAAAAAATGGCAAAAAATAAGGTTTATGATTCA
>CAZJEE010000026.1:0-2188 GCA_964544985.1 uncultured Candidatus Saccharibacteria bacterium | reverse complement strand
GCCTCGCAATCCATTGCTTTGTCTCGATGTTCTCCAGAGCCTGTTCTTGAATAGACGATAAAAGGAATTCTTTCTGTTTTTTCATTTTTTTTCAGTAATTCAAGAAGAGCAAAAGCGCTAATGTCATCTAAATTTGCGTCAGCGATAATAACATCCGGGAGATCTTGATTTATGATATCCAAAGCTCTTTCTCCTCTTGTGGTAGTTGCAACTTGAAAATTTTCTTTTAAGAAACTATCTTCAAATATCCTATTCGTGAAGTCGCTCGTAAGAGCAATAAGTATTTTTTTCATAAATGTTACAATAAAATGTTTTCAATTATTTTATTTTAAGATAGAATAGAAAACAATACAAGGAAATGAAAAATATAATCCAAAAAATAAAGGAAAGCCAGTTATTAGGAAGGAGTGGATCCTCATACCCTGTTTTTATGAAATGGGAGGCTGTTAAATCTGCGGATACAGACGAGAAATATGTTATTTGTAATGGGGGCGAAGGAGAGGTGGAAACTTTTAAGGATTATTATCTCTTAAAAAATTATCCCGAGATTGTTTTTGACGGAGTGAAAATAGCAATTCAAGAATTAGGAGCAACAAAGGCGTTTATCTATTTAAAAAAGAATTATTTCCATGAATTTTCTTCTACGCTAGAAAAATTGGTTAGCGATAAAATAGAAATTATTGAAAAAAGGGGCGGATATATCGGAGGTGAAGAAACAACGGTCATTGAAGTAATTGAAGGGAATGATGCAGAGCCGAGAATAAAACCTCCTTTTCCGACAGAAAGTGGATTATGGGGGAAACCAACCCTTGTAAATAATTTAGAAACCTTCTATTTTATTTCAAAAATAAATTCTGATGATTATCATAATACTAGGTTTTTCTCAATAGCAGGTGATACGCCAAATAAAGGAGTTTTTGAATTTGATGAGAGCATCACAATAAAAGAGCTCTTAGAAAAAACAAATAACATTCCTTCATTTAATTATTTTTTGCAAGTTGGAGGAGGGAGTTCTGGGCAAATTATTCTTCCTGAAGAGATAGATAATAAAATAAATTGTCTTGGATCTATCATAATCTATAACAGAGAAACAACAGATCTATTTTTACTTATGGGAAAATGGGTTGATTTTTTCCTTGAAGGAAACTGTGACAAGTGTACTCCTTGTAGAGAGGGCTTATTTAGAATAAAAGAAATGATTGAAAAAAAGGATTTTTCAGCAATTGATGACTTGTTTTTTGTTATGGAAAAGACCAGTCTTTGTCCACTAGGAAAAGCAGCAACTTTTCCTTTTTCAACTTTACTGGAGAAAATAATTCTTAAAAAAAATGAAAGTAATAATTAACGGAAAGATTGTAGAGGCAAAAGAAGGAGAAACGATTTTATCGGTTGCGGAAAGAAATGGTTTTCAAATTCCTACTCTTTGTTTTCACTCTGATGTAAGAATCGGGGCAAGTTGCAGAATATGTGTTGTAAAAGTTAATGATAAGATGATTCCATCTTGCTCAACAAAAGTGGAGGTGGGGATGGATATAATTGTAAATAACGAAGAAATTGAAAAAGCTCGGAAAATTAATTTAGAACTTCTTTTTTCACAACATCAAGAAGAGTGTTTGGACTGTATTTGGAACACAAACTGTAAAATGCTTGAGCTTGCAAAAAAGTATAATGTTGAAATTAATCGCTTTGTAGATCGTAAAAAAAACCATCCGGTTTACAGATTTGGTCCTTCACTTGAGTTTGATTCATCAAAATGTATTGATTGTCGTAACTGTGTTGATATCTGTAAAAAGCAAGGAGTTGAATATTTAGAAATAAAAGGGAAGGGGCATCTTTTTGAAGTCATTCCTTCAGAAAAAGAAGACAAAGAGTGCGTTTATTGTGGACAGTGTATTATTCATTGTCCAGCAGGTGCTTTTGAGGCAGTTGGCGAATTTGAAGACATTGAAAAACCCTTTAAAAATGAAAAAAAGACCGTTATTTTTCAAATAGCACCATCGGTAAGATCGACAATTGGTGAAGAATTCGGATTAGAGTATGGGACAGTATCTACTAAAAAACTCGTTTCATCATTATTTAAACTTGGAGCAGAAAAAGTTTTTGATGTTTCAACGGGAGCTGATTTTACTACCATTGAGGAATCAAAAGAATTTTTAGAAAGAGTTGAAAAAGATGAACTGCCGATGTT
>CAZJEE010000025.1:0-2460 GCA_964544985.1 uncultured Candidatus Saccharibacteria bacterium | reverse complement strand
AATTTCAAGTTATAAACCAAAAGAATTATCTGGAGTTTATAACATAACAAGAGATGGTTTTGATAGAGAGATGGGAGCGCGTCCCATGAAACGTCTTATTCAAAAGAAGATCCTTAATCCACTTGCTCTTGAAGTTATTTCAGGGAAAATAGAAAGGGGTGCGAGAGTGACTGTTAAAGAGAAAAATAACGAAATGGTTTTTGAAGATGCGTCAAAAAAGGTGAAAGATAAAATATTGGCCAATAATTAAATAAATTTATGAACCATTTTACCGGTATTTTTGTAGTTTTATCTTTAATTCTGCTTTTTTACGTATATGTTAGTTTTATGCATTACCTTTCTATTATAGGGGTGTTTTCTGGTTAACAAACAATGACCTATTTAAATAAAACCACGAAGAGTGGTTTTTTTGATAACAAATAAGAGATTGCTAGAAGATAGAATCTTTGAATTCGGCATATTTCAAGGATTCTTTGTACTGGAAATAATAAGATAATTTAGTTTTTTGGAAAATTATTTGACAAAAGATATTATGGGTGTATATTCAAAAGCAGAAGATTATTATAAAATAAAAAAAATATGAAAATAGGAATAGCTATTAAAGAAAAAAATTTAGAAAGTGATATTAGCGACGTTTTTGGCAGAAGTCCTTATTTTGCCTTTATTAACGTTGAGGACGGGAAAATTGTAGAAACCGAAATAGAAGAAAACAGAAACGCTGATCAAGTTGGTGGAGCGGGAATTTCTGCTGCAGAAGCTGTTGTTCAAAAGGGAATTAATTTTTTAATTGCTAATAATGTTGGTCCAAGAGCAGCAGACGTGTTGAAACAATTTAACGTTGTAGTTTATTTTGAGGAAGGGAAGGCAAAAGACGTTTTAGAAAAATTCATTAAAGAACAGCTTGAAATATGAAGATTGTAATTCCAACTAACGATAAAAAGGGATTAGAGGATAGTGTCGCGGATCATTTTGGCCGTTGCTTAACATACACTTTTCTTGATAATGAAGGAGAGTTTTTAGAGGTGATAGAAAATACGAGTGAGCACATGGGAGGAGTAGGTCTTCCTCCAGAATTAATGAAGAAAAATGGTGCAGATATTCTTTTGTGTAAGGGTCTTGGATTAAGGGCGCTAGGATTGTGTCAACAACTTGGGATGGATGTTTATATCAGCGATAAAGAATCTGTAGAGGATGTTTTCAAAGAATGGAAAAATGGTCATGCCAAAAAGGCGGGCATGGAAGATGCTTGTGATCATCATTAAAAAATTATGAAGATTGCAATTACAGGTGGAAAAGGGGGGACTGGTAAATCAATGATGGCCACGTCTTTAGCAGTTGAACTTGGGAAGAAGGGTAAAACTGCATTATTAGATGTTGACGTGGAATGTCCGAATGATCACTTTTTGCTTTCTATTAAAAAGAAACAATATTCTAAGGTTTATCAACCTATTCCGAAATGGAATTTTACTAAATGCACAAAATGTGGTAAATGTGCTTCTGTCTGCAAACAAAACGCCATAGTTTTTGTTAAAAACAATTATCCGGCATTTATTAAAGATGTGTGTATTGGCTGTAAAGCGTGTGTCGTTTCATGTCCAAACCATGCAATAACAGAAACTAGAAAGGAAATCGGCAAAATTTATACAGGAAATAACTACGGAGTTGATTTAATTTCCGGAGAGCTTAAGTTAGGAGAGCTGGCCTCTGGAGAAGTGGTAGCTGAAGTTAGAAAAACCTCAGAAGAAATTACTAAAAAACTAAAATCAAAGTATGTTTTAATAGATTCAGCCGCGGGTATTGGTTGCCCGGTTATTGCTTCTTTGGTTGGTACAGATTATATTATTGCAGTGACTGAGCCGACTCCACCAGCGTTAGGGGATTTGAAAAGGGTTTTGTATCTTGCTAATCATTTTAATATTAAACACGGGATTGTTATAAATAAATTTGATCTTGCAATAAATTTTTGTAAAAAAATAGAGAAATTTGCAGAGAAAAATAATATTAAGATTATTGGAAAAATTCCCTATAAAAGGGATTTTGTTGATTCAACATTAAAAATGAAGCCAGTAGTCTTAATAAATCCAAGTTATCAAACATTATTCCAGGGAATAATCAAGAAAGTTCTTTAAAAGATATTTTGAGTAAAATTTTATAATTAGCTCAAAAGAAAGGGGTAAAAAATGGGTGTTTTTTGTACAGGTTGTCAAAAATCAGCTAAAGGAAAGATAGTAATTTTGGAAAAAGGCTGGCGCGTATTTGTTTGTTCGCTATGTGGAACACTCAATGTTAAGAAGTATGACGAAAGAAATGGAGAGGAGTTAATGGTAAGACATATTACCCCATTATTAAGGGAGTAGAAAAACTACTCCCCTTTTTATATTTAAATAAAATTAACTTATAGTTTTTAGTTATTATATAAAAAGATTGTCGCTGCCCCCATTCTAATTCTTTTTCCCGCAG
>CAZJEE010000024.1:0-3128 GCA_964544985.1 uncultured Candidatus Saccharibacteria bacterium | reverse complement strand
AGAATAAGATGAAATTTGGGACAAGACTATCTTTCATTCTCATTTTGGTAGGTTTTTTACCTTTGCTTATTGGCGGATTTTTTCTTCTTTATTTTTTTGAAGGATACTTGAAAGAAACAACCTATAATAACCTTGAAAAAATAAATAAAATAACCTCTCTCCGAATAGAAAACTTTATTAACCAATCAATTGTTAGTTCTAGTCTCTTAAACCAAAACGAAACTTTAATTTCGAAAGAATCTTCTGTCGAAGAAATCGAAAATGAAATAAATAGAATTTCTAATTATTATCAAGTATTTTTTCAAGATATAACTTCTCTTGATAATGAAGGAAAAGTTGTTGCTTCAACGTCAAAAAGATCTTATGGTCGTTGGGAAACAAATCCTTGGTTTATGAAAGCTAAGGCAACCAAAGAAATTGTCATCTCTGATATGTATGTGGTTTCTAATCCAGAAGATCCGATGATGGCTGTTTTTGTCCCAAATATTGATGAAGAAGGACAGATTGCGTCTTTCACGGTTGTACAAATAAATATGGAGCCGTTATTTAGAGATCTAAACTTTAAAGTTGGCATAGGAGGAATGGCGATTATTTTAAACGAAAGAGGAGATATTATCTTTCATCAAGATAAAAAGAATCTTTTTACTAAAATATCGGAGAGTTATCCTTTAGATCAAAATGCTTTAATAAAAAAAGGAAACTTAACTTTTGATTTTCAGGAACAAAATTTGGTTGCTAGTTTTAAAATTATTGAGAGTGATGTTTTTGACATGGGGTGGCAACTAATAATAGTACAGCCAGAGGGAGAAGCTTTTGGATTTTTAAGGAAGATGGCAATAAACTATGGACTTTTAGTTGTTATCTTTCTTTTCCCTATCATTCTAATTTCTTTTATAATTTCTAGAAAAGTTGTAAGGCCGTTAAAAAATCTTTCAATTACTTCGAAGAGAGTTGCTAGAGGAGATTTTAAGGCTAGAGCAGTTCTTTATACAAAAGATGAATTTGGAGAACTTGCTGATAATTTTAACAAAATGACTGATGATTTGGGAAAAGCAAAACAAACAATGCAAGAAGAGAGAGATGTTTTGGAAATTAAAGTAAATGCGAGAACAAAAGAGCTAAACGAGATGAACGAAAAGCTTGAACAAGAAGTTGGTAACAGGACAGAGCAGATACAAAAGAAACTCGTTGAGCTTGAAAAAATGAGCAAGTTGATGGTTGGAAGAGAGCTAAAGATGATAGAATTAAAAAAAGAACTCCAAGAAAAAGAAGGAGAGATAGAAAGACTAAGAGGAAAAAATAGTTTATAGTAACGATTAAATCTATTATATCTCATGAGAGGAAACAAAAAAAAAAGAAATGCAGTTATTTGTTTAATTGTTTTTCTTCTTCTAATTTTCTTTTTCGTCCAAAGAAAATCCAATAACGTTCCCACTCATCTTTTTGCTGAGACAGTGTCTTCTTCTCAGATTAGACTTTTTTGGGAAGGAAGTAACGAAGTTACTCAATACAATATTTACCGTACGGACAGTTTGCAAAAAGAATATACCAGAGTTGGATTTTCTCTTGAAAATGAATATCTCGACGAAGAATTAAATCCAGCAACAGAGTATTATTACAGAATCACACAGGTTATAAAGTTCAAAGAGAGTCCTCATAGCATGCATGCTAGTGCAAAGACGACCCCTGGCATTCCGCTAGGACTAAGAGCAGAGTCTGCTGATTTTCAAGAGGACTTAAGGCTAAAGATTAATCTTGTTTGGAATCATTCGATAGGTGCCGAAAAATATTTTATTTATAGATCTACAGACGAGTCCGGTATTTATCAAAAGATAGGGGAAGCGGTAAATGAAAATTATTCAGATATTAACCTTTTGCCAGAAACTACTTATTATTACGTAATTACACAAGTAACTGAAGAAAAAGAAAGTGCTTATAGTAGCGAGGTAAGTGCAACCACAGACAATGCTTGGAACTGTGGTAATGCACTTGAATATGGCGGAAGAAGTTATGGCACAATAAGAATTGGAAACAGGTGTTGGTTCCAACAAAACCTAAATGTAATTAACGGGGAAACTCATCGAAATTGTACGGTAGAAAGGTACTGTTATAATGACAATATAGGGATGTGTAACATTTATGGTGGTCTTTATAATTTTAAGAGCATTTCTTGCGAACAAAGTGGAGAAAAAATACAAGGAGTTTGTCCGCTAGGATGGAGAATTTCAACCGACAACGACTGGATGATGCTTGAAGCAGAGCTTGGCATGAGAGAAGTAGAACTTAAAAAATATGGATTTCGAGGTACTGACGAGGGGAGCAAACTTGCTGGAAGGTATGACTTATGGAAGAACGGCCTATTAAAACAAAGTAATTCTTTTGCTCTTTCAGGAATAAATTTTCTTCCCGGAGGATATCAGCCTGGATTTAACACAAAGCTTTTTTATAGTCTTTCGGAAAGTGCTATTTTTTGGTCATCTACTCAGGCAAACAACGATGATGAATGTACGTTCTGGGAACCAGCATACTCAATACGCGAGGTATATTATGATGAAAATAAAATTAAACGTGATTGTCATTCCCACGTAGGAACAGCATATGTAAGGTGCGTCAGAGATTATTAAAAAAGAAAACAGGACATTATTTATCCTGTTTTTTAATAAGAACACATTTTATCCCTTTTTCTTCTGCCTCCATTACAACTTTTCTACTATTCTCGAAAAACAGAGAATGAGTATCTTTACTGACTATTTCTATCTTTTTTAAAAAAGAATCTTTCCCTGGACCGACAAAAAATATTTTATCAAAATAAACGTTGTTTTTTAGCAGGTATTTTTCTGTAATTTTTCTTGTTTTTTCTGGTCGCGCAGTAACGATAATTATCTCTTGATTTTCTTCTTTAATGTTATGGATAATTTGTAAAACTTTTTTATTTATTTTTGGCTTATAAAGAAGTAAAAAAATCCACAGAATAATCCAAGGAATATTGAATTCTGAAATTCCATAACCATCTTTTTCTGTAATTGTTCCGTCTAAGTCAAAAAAATATTTTATCAAAGAACCCACCTCCTTTTTTTTAGATTATAGCATGAAAGTACAATTTTCAAAAATGCTTGATGTATCAAACT
>CAZJEE010000023.1:0-6504 GCA_964544985.1 uncultured Candidatus Saccharibacteria bacterium | reverse complement strand
AGTTTATCTATTTTTTGATTTTCATTGACTTTAATTACTTTTCTATTTGCAAAATCTACGATTTTCTTTTCTTTTTCTCCCTTAGAAAAAGCGATGAGTAGTTCTCTCTGATGACAGATTCCGACAATACTGTCGAGATTATTTTCATAAATCGGAATGCGAGAATGAGAAAGACCATAGATTTCTTTTTCTATTTCTTTTAATTTTTTCTCTCCATTGAAGGCAGTAATTATTGTTCGCGGAGTCATTACATCTTTAGCGGTCAAGTCATTTAAAAGAAAAACACGATTAATCATTTCTTTTTCGTCTTCTTCGATAACTCCTTCTAAAAAACCGATATTGCTGAGAGTTCTGATTTCTTCTTCAGATATTGTTTTTTTCTTCTGCGGAAGACGATTAGTAAAAAATCCTATTATTTTAATAAGAGGGGAGAATACTTTTGTTGTGTAAAAAAGAGGCTTTGCAAGGTGTATACTCATTGGAGTTGCAAAAGACTCACCAATGCTTTTTGGGATTATTTCACCGAACACAATAACTAGAAATGTAAGGACGGCTGAAAATATTCCGATTTTTGTGCTTCCAAAAATCTCTGTTGCAATACTACCGACAAGAATACTGCCGGCAATGTTAAAGATGTTGTTAAAAACAACAATTACAGTAATTGTGGGGTGCATATCTTTTTTTATTTTCAAAAGATATTCTGCACCCTTCTTTTTTTGATTTGATAATATTTTTGCTCTATTAATGGATGTGCTAAAAAGAGCAGCTTCTGTTGCAGAAAAAAAGGCAGATCCAAGAAGCATAATCACTATTGTCGATATAAGAAAGTTCATATTAATTAATTTTACATTTTTAAGGCTAGAAAACAAGCTTTAAACAAAGAAAAGACAGGATAATTTCCTGTCCTAAAATTATTTACCGCCGAATCTTTTACCAAAAAATAAATAGTCAAATGCCATATCAAGTTCAATTTGAGATTCTCTCACTCTTCCCCAAGTTTCTTTACAATCCTCTTTGTTGTGCATCAGCTGAAATTCTACAAAAGTATGATTTTCTCCATAAGCGGCACATGATGGTTCATTCCTTGCTTCGTAACCGAAATCATTTTCTTCTATTTTTCTTTTTTCCTTTCTTCTTTGATTCGTTCTTTTACAATCTTGTACTTCTTGGTAGAAGATAAGTCGGTTTTTCTTTGATTAAGGTGCATTTTTTCTCCTCCTCTTTCTCTATTAATTCGTGCACCTGGTCGAGAAGTGATGGCCTCGGCACATCTCTAGGTGAGGATAGACTTGCCTTTTTGCTGTGCTACTTTTATTTACCATTTTCAATTCTATAAGTAAAGTTCGGCGGTAAATATTTGTTCAAGATAAATTTAATAACCCCAAGCAAAAGCAATGTAGATAATTGTTAATGGTAAGTTGTCTTTAGCGGGTTAGAGCCTAACGGGGAACGCTGGATCTAGTCCTCGAAAGAAAGGCGGGCTAAAAGGTAGGAAATGGTAGATTCGGCGCCCTGGTTTAGATTAATAAATTTTTCCCCAACCCCATCATAACATCCTCCGGTAGTGCGGTCATAAACAACCTGCTCAAGAGCATTATCTCCAAAGAACCAGTTAAATGCGATGTGTGCTAATTCCTTGTAGCGTTTCTCGTTTGTTATCTGAAACATTGTATTAAGAGCTACTACGGCGGCAGTGGTGTCCTCGGGCTGCTGGTCAAAATACTGTCTTGTTCCTCCCTTGGGAAACCAGCCACTTTGGCCGACAGGAATGTACACACTATCCTTGAAAGTATGTTTGATTAAGAAGTTGAGGGTTTTTTCAGATACTTCGAGATATCTTCTCTCTCCGGTTATTTTGTACCCGAGGAGAAGCGCTTCTGGCAGGATGGCATTTGAATATGTTAAATAATGCTCAAACCACTCCCAGTCCGACGAGTGACTCTTTTCATATAAAATTATAAGTTGTTCGCAGCAGGACCTTAATGCAGCGAGAGTTTTGGGGTTTTCCCATTTTGAAAGCAAGTGATTGAGAGCCTTGATGTAAAAAGCAATAGCGCGAGGCGAGGAAAAAGCAATGTTTTTTTGGAAACTTTGTTCAAAGAGAGAATGGGCTTGTTTTCTAAAGCGTTTGGGAATTTGTTCGGTAGTTGAAACTAAGGCAAGAGCATATAGGGCTCTGGCACTGGGATCTTCTGAATATTCCTGGATATTTCTTTGCCTATCAATAACGCGGTTTGAATTGACATAATTATCAAAATAACCATCAGGTTTAGCTAGTCGACAAAAAAAGTTGAGATATGTGGAGGCAAGTTTTAGCGAGGAGTGAGTCCTAAATTTTTTATAATGAAGAACGGCCACGATTAATGCTCGGGCATTATCATCTAAGGTATATCCAGAAGAAAGATCTGGTTCGGTCAGCTTGGCAAACTGAATAATGCCAAAATTATCAGTCAATTTAGCCAAATGTTCAAGTTTTATAGGTGGAGGTTTTCTTTGTCCCATGATTAGCTCCGGCGCAAATTGCGAGAAATATTTCATATAGGAATGGGCAACATTTTCCCAGATCATATGCCTAGTGCGGAAATAAGCGTTTTTACCCATCTGTAAACATAATTCATTATTACTTATTAATTTAACAATGGCATCGATAAAAGCCGACGGGTTTTTAAAATCAATCAATATGCCGACCTTACTCGTAATGTCTTGTTTGGCTTGAGCAAAGGCTGTGGATATGACCGGGCGACCGCTGCCAAGGGCATAAGATAAAGTGCCGGAAACGGCCTGGTTTGGATTTAAGGAGGTGGAAAGATAGATGTCGGTAGCCTCTAAAAATTGAAGAAGTTTATTTACATTAAAATAGATATTATAAAAAGAAACGCAGTTGCTTAAACCAAGTTGATGCACTTTTTTAGTGAGAAAATTACGGTAAGTTTCGCCATCTTGTCCCAGAACAGCAGGATGAGTGACGCCGGCGATAAGAAATCTAACATTAGGAAATTTTTCTACTATCTGCGGCAAAGCCTCAATAACATACTCAACCCCTTTGCCGGGACTAAGAAACCCAAAGGTTGAGAGGATTAGTTTGTGAGATAGGCCGAGGGCGGACTTGGCGCGCTCATTGGTTCTATATGGAATATGGTGGATGCCATGAGGAATAACTTGAATTCGATCAGGATCTAACCCATAATCACCAACGAGAATTTCCTTTGAAGAGTGAGTCATAACAACTATTCCTTTCGAATATTTCATTATCGCCCGGACGATGTTACGCATTTTTTCATCCGGAGCGGGAAGGATAGAGTGAAAGGTGGTAACAACCGGTTTTTGAAGTTTTTCCAGCAGGAGAAGCAGATGTGAACCATATTCCCCCCCGAAGATACCGAATTCATGTTGAATATTGACAAGCTTTACTTCTTTGAGCTGGTTAAGTTTGTTGGCAACGTTAACATAGTCCTCTTCGCGATGCTGGCTTATCTGGAGAATTACTTTATCAGGATAGGGGAAATGACTTATTTCAGTAAGATTCATCGCGACAATCTTTGACTTAACCGACGGTCCAAACATTTGATCAATAGCATTGGTAAGGTCAGTGGTAAAGGTAGCTATACCGCACTGTCGTGGCGGAAAGGTGGAAAGACAAACTATCCAAGATTTCTTTTGCTGGTCAGCGCTCGCCCCGTCAGAAATTGCTTTATTTGCCTTTGACTTTGTTTGTTGATTCATAATGTTTTTAAAATGTTTTCCGTTATCGTGTTGTAGACCCTAATTAGATAATTAATAATCAATATCTAACAGGGTCTACCAAGACTTCTAACGAGGCTCATAGTTTTAGAGAGCTTTTTTTAAGTTCAGTCAACAGCTCTGCGAGGTCAACAGATTTCGCGGCGATTAATTTGTCGGCAGCCCCATAATAAATATAAAGTCTTTTATCTTTTACTACCGCTCCGGTAGGAAAAACAACATTATTTGTAACACCACTTTTTTCCCAGGGAGCCTTTGGGGAAAACAGAGGTTCTTTTAATCGCCCCAAAACTTTTAGGGGATTTTTGAGATCAAGCAGGGCAGCGGAGGCATGATAAATTTTCCCCAAAGGGGTATCCTCCACCGCATGATAGATAATGAGCCAGCCGTCTTTTGTTTCAATGGGAGGGCAACCGCCACCGATGTTGCGGTTTTCAAACCAAAAGAAAGGGTCAAGCACAATAGAATTACCAAGATTTTTAAAATAATCGCGCCAGCGATCTTCGGTAAGTTCGGAGAAATTGTTAAAATAAATAATTTGGATTCCGGGTAAAATACGGTGGAGAAGAGCAAATTTATGGTTGAATTTTTGGGGGAAAAGACAGGCGTTTTTTTCAAATAACAAGATATCCTTGCCTCCTTTTTCTTTATATAATATCTCGAACATGGTATATCTTTCTCTAATTTTTGACTCACGAAAAATGTCTTCCGCTTCATCGTAGGAGATTTTCGGCGAGATCAGGCCTTGTTTTACAAAATGGACAAGATCTTTGCTTGTGGCGTAGGCAATGAGAGCATTTTTACCGTCATAGGCAGTGTAGAAAAGGTAGTATGTTCCTTCTAAAAGAGTAATTCTTGGATCTTCTAAGCCCTTTTTCTCGTAATCATATTCAGGAAAGAGAACCGGCTCTTTAAATCTTTTTACAACTTTATTATTTTTCAGCTGGCAGTAGCCGATGGCAGAAACCTCCTGGTGATTACTTGCCCGATAAAACATATGGGTAATACCATCCGTCTGGATACAGGCCGGGTTTAAAACACCCTTATTTTCAAATTCCAAATTTGTTTTTTCTAAAATTATTCCCTCATTTTTAACTGTGATCATAATTTAATTCCTTAATTGGTTAGACCTTCCTGCCGGTAGGCAGATATTCACATTTTACCCCGAAATTGATAGCCGGTTAATTCATCCAAACCAACCCCAAGGGCTTTCGCAATCTTTTTCAATGTATCAAGCGTTGGGTTTATATTCTCATCCTGCTCAATTTTAATAATTGTGTTGTTGGCAACATCGGCGAGCTTTGCGAGGCGATCTTGCGAAAGCCCTTTTTGTTCTCGTAATTTCTTGAGATTTTTTGATAGTGGATAATCTTGTTTTGACATAGTTTATTTATGGTAGTACTACTATGTTAGAGTATAGCTGAATTCTTTAGCACTAACATAATGATACTACAAGATTTATTCTTAGTAAAGAATAAAGGGAGAAATGACCTGTTCTGTGCCATAGGCGCAATGGGGCGGAAACGCTGGGGCGAGCGAGCAAACTCTTTTTCCTGAAAAAACGAAATGTCTTGATTGGTCGGGCCGGCGGGATTTGAACCCACGATCTCGCGCACCCCATGCGCGCGCCCTAAGCCTCTAGGCCACGGCCCGTTTTACCTAATCTTTTCCTAGAGTTTTTATGCACTTTGTACAAGCAAGCACTTTTTGTCCAGCATAAGGTTTGAAGTTTTTCTTTTTTATATCTGCTGGAATAAGCGCCTTTTGTAAATTAGGGCGTTTTCTTTTTTTAGGAGTTGGATTGTATTTTGACATCAGTTTTTTTCTTGCACTTTCCATAACTGATGTTTTTCCACAAATTTGACACATTCTTGGCATCTTATTGAACCATTTATTTATAACAGGGTATATTATAACCAAAATTATTATTTTTTCAATAGTTTGTTTGCACGAACTTCTAATTTTTGTTATTATTTCATTTATGGAACTATCTTGGATATTCATTTTTATAGTCCTTATATTCTCTGCAATACTTCATGAGTATATGCATGGTTTTGTTGCATATTTACTAGGAGATCCGACCGCAAAAAACATGGGGAGGTTAACGTTCAATCCGATTCCGCATATCGATCCGATTTATACAATACTTCTTCCTCTAATAATGATTATCTTGCCAACGAACTTTATTATTGGTGGAGCAAAGGCGGTTCCTATAAATCCTGCCAACCTGAGAGGGAAGTATGCACAGATGAAAGTTGCTTTGGCTGGGCCCCTGTCAAATCTTGTACTTGCTACAATCTTTGGAATTTTTATTCGCTTCATTCCGATTATTAGAGAAAATGATGCTTTGTTTTTCGCATTTTCTGCGGTTGTTTTTATTAATCTTCTTTTAGCTGTTTTTAACCTTTTGCCGATTCCACCTCTTGATGGATCGCACGTCTTATTTACCTTTTTTCCGGTATTATCTGAAAAGATAAAGATATTTTTTTCTCAATACGGTTTTTTTCTCCTTATTGCTGTTTTGTTCTTTTTTGCAAGCTATATTTTTTATGCGATATTTTTAATAATAGCCGTTCTTTTTTATCCTCTTACTGGATTTTCCTTGATGGAGTTTTTGTCAATGATCTAAAATTTTTTGACTCATCTGTTCTATTTATTGAAGCCTAAGCAAAGAACGTTTTAATTGAGAAATTTATTTCAGGAAAAAGTTTGACTTTTTATTTTTTTTATGTAGTATAAGACAGCAGAGGTTTGCAAGCCTTC
>CAZJEE010000022.1:0-7773 GCA_964544985.1 uncultured Candidatus Saccharibacteria bacterium | reverse complement strand
TATCCCAATGATGAACAGCTTGTATTTAAAGTAGGTGCGCAGGTTATGTTTATTTATAACGATAGTGAAAGAAGATGGGTCAACGGAACAATAGGGAAGATTATTGGAATTAGCGATGGCGTTGATTGTGACACTGGGATAGTTGAAACAACAATAAAGGTAGAAAAAAATAACGGCAAAGTTGTAGAAGTGAAAAAACATCTCTGGGAAATATCAAAATATGTTTTTAAAGACGGAGAATTTGTGAGAGAAAATTTGGGAACTTTTAAACAAATGCCGATTAAGTTAGCTTGGGCTATTACTATTCACAAAAGCCAGGGTAAAACTTTTGATAAAGTTATTATTGATTTAAGCACTGGAAGTTTTGCACATGGGCAAACATATGTTGCTCTTAGTCGCTGTTCTTCACTGAGTGGTTTGTTCCTTAAAAGACCGCTACGTAAAGCCGATATTATTATGGACAAGCGTGTTCATGACTTTGCTTCTAATATAGGTATCTCTTAAATTATAATTTTCACAGTATCTTTTATTTGAGGTGTTTTTTTGGTAAAGTGAAGAAGGTTGATTATGAAAAGAAGATATATCGTAGAAAATTTACTGCGACTACTTGTAGTTTTAATAATTATTCCTGTTATTGTTTTTTATTTTCTGACGCGTAGCAGAGTAGACTATGTTACAAAAGAATTTTATAGAGAAGTAAAATCAATATACCAAGAAGGGTTAAGCGTCAAAGTCCAAATTGAAGAAGATGTGCCGGTTAGTCTTACTGTTCCGGTTAAAGATTTTGTCGACATGGAGAAAATCATTCCCGAGGAAATTCCATATAGTGCCGTTGTTCCTATTAAAACAACAGTTCGAATTAATCAAAACGTGAGCATTCCTATTGAGATTCCTCTTTTGGGAAAATATATGGTAAGTGTTCCTTTAGATCTAGATGTTCCCGTTGATCAAAAAGTTTCATTTTCTAGTACAATTAAAATTGATTCATCTTTGTTTAGTAGTACTGATGAAGTTATTTATATTAACCAAAACATTCCGATTAGTATTCCCATAGAAGTGAAAATAATACCTAGAGACTTAGGATTAGGAGAAGAAGTGGAAAGCGCATTGATGGTAATTAATAATATAAGATTTATTTTTTTTCTTAATAAAATATTATGAACAATAAAATCAAAAAAGAGATCGACGAAGTGATGATGAAAGAAGGAGATGTAAAAGGAGATGAGTGTCACGAATATCGTGTCTCTTGGAAATAATATGTTAAAGATACCAAAAGAAGAAATAGAAGCGATAGAGAACACCAAAGGTAATGTTAGTGGTGAAAAATTTTATACCACTTTTCCTTATTTAGAAAAGAGAGAAAAAAATAACGAGGTAGAAAAGATTTTAAGTGCGATGAAAGAATTGGGTTACCCGATTAATTTGAAAGAAATCAATTCGTCAAAAAGATATCCGATTAAAATTGCACTTTTGCTTTTTGTTGTTGCCAAAGATATTTTTAACTGGGGAGATGAAGATATTTTTGAAATGGGGCGCTATGCACCAAAGGTTTCTTTTGTTACAAAAATTCTTTTAAGAAATCTAGTTTCAATAAAAACAATATTTAATAAAGCTTCTGATACTTGGAAAAATCATTATGATTTTGGATCTCTAGAGGCGGTTGAAATCGATGAGGAAAAAAGACACCTTACTGTCCGGGTTAAAGATTTCAATGTTCATCCGATTATGTGTCCATATCACGGTGGTTATTTTCAAGCAATGGCTGAATTTTGTATAAAAGGAAAACAAGTTAATACCAAAGAAACGAAGTGTGTTCATCGTGGAGACGATTATCACGAATACTTTATTTCTTGGAAATAAAAATATATGAAAAAAGAAATAGTAGAAAAATTATCTTCTTTAATAATAGCTGCTTTTGGTCTTGTCGCTGCTCTTGCTTGGAACGGAGCTATCCAGGCAATTTTTAAGGAATTATTTGGAACAGCAGAGGGAATGATGCCGATGATTGTTTATGCGGTTGTAGTTACGGTGATAGCAGTAGTTGCAACGGTTTGGGTCGCAAAAGCTTCTAAGATAAAAGACTAACGACTTTACATAAATATTATTTTATGTTATAAGTTAACTAATAAGCGTTTTTTAAAACGCAAAAAAGGAGAGATTAAAGTGGAGGAGCACTTAGTGCACAAAAGCTGTGAAAGATGCGGGAGAGTTCATTGGGATGTCAAAGAAGAGGAACAAAAATGTTCTTTTTGTAGCGGAGAAATGCAAGTTATCGGCATTAAAAAAGAATGTGAAAAAAAAGATTGGGAGCATCTGTAAGAGATGCTCTTTTTTTAATAAGCTAGAATAAATATCAAAATTATTGTATAATATTTTCAAGGAGGGCAGAGAAAATCTCTCTGTTTTTGTACACTTAAAAAGGAGGTGTCAAAATGATTCGTGATGATTTTTTTTCTTTGCTGAAAAGAAATGATTTTGAAGTGAAGGATGAAAGTTTTGAAATGAAGGAAATATGCAATGTTTGTTATAATCGAGAAATATCTTCTAATTTTCAATCATCGATTCTAATAAATTATTTGAAGTATCCCTATAGACCAGAAGTTGAAAGTGTCTTGCGCACTGCATGTAGCCCAGAAGAGACACTTATTTTTCTGCAAGAAATTGAAAAATGCGGAAAAGTAATAGTAAAAAAATTGCAGTAAAGACACAAAATTTATTTACCCAGGAAAAGGTATTGTTTTAATCTTTCCTGGGTTTTTTATAACAAACAACCGCATTACTAAAGAGAGGGAGATAAGTTAAAATTTCAGATATTTTTTTATCTGGCAAAAAGATTAAATGCATTTTGAAGTTTTTATAGGAAGTGTTATATTTAAAGAAGGATAAATTAAAGGCGGAGAAAAGATTAGATGAAATTATTAGTGGAATAAGTAGCTTTTTAGAAAATCCCGAAGAGTAAGGTTTTATTTAAGTAGAAATTTTATGTTAGATATTAAATTTATAGAAGAAAATAAAGAAGAAGTAAAAAGGGCGGTAAAGGTTAAAGGTCTTGATGTTGATATTGACTTACTTTTAGAGTTAAATGACAAACGAAAAGACCTTTTAAAAGAAATAGAAGATTTGCGTGCCAAGAGAAACCAGAACGTTGAAAATGTAAAAAAGGAAGATGTTTCAAAAAGAAACGAATTTATTGAAGAAGGGAAAAAAATTAAAGAAAAATTAAGAAAAATAGAAGAGGAACATCGAGAAGTTGAGGGAAAATTTCAGGAACTAATGCTTACTGTTCCAAACGTCCCCTCAGAAGATACCCCAATAGGAAAAAACGATGAAGACAACAAAGAGATAAAAAAATGGGGATCTGTCCCAGAATTTAAATTTCCGATAAAGAGTCATGTTGAACTAAGCGAAAAGCTGGATCTTATTGATTTTAAGGCCGGAGCGAAAACATCTGGATTTCGAGGATATTATTTAAAGAACGAAGCAGTTTTGCTTCATTTTGGTATTTTGTGGTATGCGCTCAATAAACTAATTGAAAAAGGATTTACTCCCTTTCTTCCACCTACGTTGGTTAATGAATTTGCGTTAGTTGGAAGCGGACACTTTCCTTTTGATAAAGATGAAGTATATCAACTCACTAATCCTGGAAAACTTGAAACAGGAGAAGAAATAACTAATCCAAAATATCTTGTTGGTACCGCAGAGCCTCCACTTTTAGCGTATTATGTAGATAAAGTTTTAAAAGAAGAAGAGATGCCAATTAAGAGTTGTGGCATATCACAGTGCTACAGATCAGAGGTTGGTAGTTATGGAAAAGACGTGAAAGGAATCTATCGCATTCATGAGTTTATGAAAGTAGAGCAGATTATAATCTGTAAAGCAGATATCGAAGAATCGAACAAACACTTGGAGGATATGCGCGGAATGTCAGAAGAAATTCTTCAAGAACTAAAACTTCCTTATAGGGTTCTTGGTATTTGTACCGGAGACATGGGGGCTGGAAAGTATAAGATGTATGATATCGAAACGTGGATGCCTGCTAGAAATTCTTATGGAGAAACACATTCTGATTCTAACTTAACTAGCTGGCAAACAAGGAGGCTTAATATAAAGTATGTAAATAAGGGGGGAGAGAAAGAATATGCTTTTGCACTCAATAATACCGCGATAGCCTCTCCAAGAATATTAATTGCGATTATGGAAAACTATCAACAAGAAGATGGATCAATCGTTATTCCTGAAGTTTTGCGACCATATCTTGGCGGTAAAGAAGTTATAAGAAGGTAGGGATATGAACATAAAAAATTTAGTACTTATTATAATAACAATATTTTTTATTACAGGAGGTTTGCTGGTATTTTTGAAAGAAGATGAAAAGGATGTTTTAGAGAATGGCACAGAAGAAGTTATTGAAGAGGTTGATGAAGAATTAACAAAAGATATAAAAGATGTTCTTCTAAGAGCAAGAGAAATAGATTCTTTGGTTTATGATATTACTATGAAAAAGTTCGGTGAGGTTTTTTCTTTAAAGTTTTGGGAAAAGAAAAAGATGATGAGAATGGATATATTATTCAAAAGCAGAACGATGATTAATCTTTGGAATAAGGAAGAAGAAGTGGGATATCTTTATACTGCTGGTGATACTACTGCTACTGAAATTAAAATTGACCAAGCAGAAGACATTTTTAATAGTTCGGTTAAACAGTGGGCTGAAGATGCACTGTATTATGATCTGGTTGTCATAAAGAAAGAGAAGATAGAGGATAAAGATTGTCTTCTTATTAAATACGATAAAAAAGAAGGAGAGGTGGAGATGTGGGTTTGGGAGGAATATGGCCTTCCTATTAAAATTATAAGCCAAGAAGAGTGGGGTGTTGTTGAAATATTTGTTGAGAATATTGAAATAAACGATATTCCAGATACAATGTTCCATCTTCCTTTAGGAACAAAAGTTATTGAAGAATTTATTTATTTTTAAACAATTAAAAAAATATGAAAAAGGAAATAGACTCAGTTAAAGGAATTATAGCAATAGTTATTTTTGCAATATCGATTACAGCCGTTTTGGTTTTTCTAATTACAAGTTTTGACATCGATCCCTTGGTTATTGAAGAGATGCCAAAGAAGATTTTAGTAGAGCCATCAGAAGAAAATATGAGCGTTGTTGTTTTGGCAAACAATGAATTTGCTTTTGACCTATATCGCTCTTTAAACAAAAGTGAAGGAGAAAACATTTTTTATTCTCCCTATAGTATCTTTTCAGCGCTAGCGATTACTTACGAAGGATCAAGAGAAGAAACTGCAGAAGAAATTGTATCTGTATTACATCTTCCAACAGAAGCAGTATTAAGGAGTGGATTTCAAGCACTTTACAACCAAATTAACAATGGAGAGAAAGAATATGAACTTAACACGGCTAACGCTCTTTGGGCGCAAAAAGATTACCCATTTTTAGAAGAATATATTAACACAGTTAGGCAAAGATACGGTGGTGAGATTACTAATTTAGACTTTATTAAAGAAACGGAAAGCTCGAGGAAAACAATTAACGAATATATTGAGAAAAATACAAACAACAAAATTAAAAATCTTATTCCCAAAGGAGTACTTTCTCCTTTAACAAGAATGGTAATAACTAATGCCATTTATTTTAAAGGGAAGTGGAAACTTGAATTTGACAAACAAGACACTAAAGAACTTGATTTCTATGTAACTCCAGATAATCCCGTAAAGATAGAAATGATGTTTATAGAACCCAAAGAAACGAAATTTAATTATCTAGAAACAGAAGAAGTTCAATTAATTGAACTTCCTTATCAGGGGGAAGAAGTGTCGATGCTTATTTTGTTACCGAAAGAAAATATTGAGAGTATTGAATCTGATTTAAATTTTGAAAAAATAAAAGAATACAAAGAAAAAATGAAAGAAACTGAGGTTGATGCTCTTTATCTTCCTAAGTTCGAGTTTGATACAAAGTATTTCATGAAAGAAGTATTAATCTCAATGGGAATGAATAGCGCATTTTTTTACGGAATGGCTGATTTTTCGAAGATGGATGGAACAAAAGAGTTAGTTATTGACGATGTAATTCATCAGGCTTATGTAAGCGTGGATGAAGAGGGAACCGAGGCTGCCGGAGCAACCGCCGTAATAATAGGACTAACCTCAATGGCTCCAGACAATGAAAAGATTTTCATGGCAAATCGTCCTTTTATCTTTATAATCCAAGATAATAAAACAGAAAACATTCTTTTTATTGGAAGAGTAAGTGATCCCACAAAAAAGACTAATTAAGCTAAAAGCCCCTTTTAAAAGGGTTTTTGGGGCTGTGGAAAAAGTGTTGAAAAGGTTGACATATTTTTACAAATAATGCAGAGTATGCAATTTTAGGTAAATATGGAGAAAACAAAAAGTATATATTTTTTGGAAGTTGCGGCAGAAGATCAAAA
The DNA here is from genome assembly GCA_964544985.1 of uncultured Candidatus Saccharibacteria bacterium. Taxonomy (GTDB): domain Bacteria; phylum Patescibacteriota; class Minisyncoccia; order Minisyncoccales; family PWPS01; genus PWHW01. The sequence goes on along the minus strand of CAZJEE010000022.1, from coordinate 1,327 downwards.
AGTGATTTCTGAAAATTTTCCAGATGCAAAAATTATCGAGGAAACCCTCTTGGAAGACGAGATTATTGATCGTTGTGTTGATGCAGAGATTTTGTGTGTTTTTATCCATAGTAAGATATCAAAAAAAGTCATAGATTCTCTTCAAAACCTCAAAATGATTGTCACGCGTAGCGTTGGCTATGATCATATAGATCTTCAAGCGGCTCAAGGAAAAAACATTATAGTTACTAATGTCCCAGATTACGGATCATACGTTATTTCAGAATTTGTTTTTGCACTTCTTCTTTCTGGCCTACGTCATATTGGAGAAGGAGATGAGAGGGTTGAGAAAAAAGAAGAATTCTCCTTTACTGGACTAAGAGGAGTTGCCCTTAAAGGGAAAACACTTGGTGTTATCGGGACTGGGAAAATAGGTAGAAATGTTGCGCGTATTGCTAGTCTAGGATTTTTAATGGATGTTCTCGCTTTTGATGCATATCCTAATGAAGAAATGGCAGAAGAAATGCATTTTAGATATGCAAGCCTTGAGGAAATATGGAAACAATCAGATGTTATTAGTTTGCATTGTCCTCTTCTTGAAGAGACTAAACACTTAGTTAATGACGAAAGTATTGCAAAAATGAAAGATGGAGTAATTATTGTGAACACTTCTCGGGGAGGAATTATTGATACGGGAGCCCTTGTCAGAGCAATTAAAGATAAAAAAGTTTCACATGCTTTTCTAGATGTTTTAGAGCACGAAGAAAATATTGCAACAGACAGAGAACTTATTAATCTCCCGGGAGTAATAACAACCCCTCATATCGCATTTTATGCTGATGATTCGATGCAGAAGATGTATAAAACAGCTTTTTTTACAATTAAAGAATATATTTCTTCTGGAAGAATTTCAAACAAAGTAATAGGATTTTAAAAAACTTTTCTTGATTTTTTAAAATATGTTATACTGGAAAAGTATTAATAATTTAATTCATTAAAAATGAACAAGAAACTAATTCTTGCAATTATTTTAATCGTCGTTTTTGCTTCTGCTGTTTTTCTTTTTTTCTTTTTTGGAAAGAAAGAGGTTAGTCCAGATCCCTTTGTTGGGGGAGTATTGAATATTTTTAACTGGGAAGATTATTTAAGCGAAGAAGTGGTTAGTGAGTTCGAAAAAGAACATGGTATAAAGGCTAACGTAGATTTTTTTGAAGACTCAGATGATGTTTTAGTCGCTCTTCGAGAAGACCCAGAAAGTATATTAAGTAATATTACGCGTGAGCTTAAAGTAAAAGAATAAGATGAAATTTGGGACAAGACTATCTTTCATTCTCATTTTGGTAGGTTT
>CAZJEE010000021.1:6160-9353 GCA_964544985.1 uncultured Candidatus Saccharibacteria bacterium | reverse complement strand
TTTTTTATGCTCCAAAAAAATAGTAGTACGATAGATAGAATAAGATTAAAGAACCAAAAAGAGTAACCCAGGTAATTGCTTTTGACTGTGTGAGCCAAATTTCTTTTGTAAATACAGCTCCTATAAAAATTATTATCTCTATAAGCATGTAGAAAAAGAGATAGAGAAGAATATAAAGAATAAAGGTCGTTAGGGAAACCCCAGCCTCAGTTAACACTCCCGTAAATGCAACAGGGATACCAATAGAGCAAGGAAGTTCAACGATAGTTATTACTGTTGCAAAAAAAACAATGCTTGTTGCAAGAGCAAACGTACCTTTTTTTGAATCTGAAAAGGCTTCTTGCACTTTTCTCGTTGCTTTCGCTGTAATTTTGTTTTCCGAAGATTTACATGTTGGTCCGTACTTAAAAAATCTCCAGAATTCTTTGAAAAAGTAGACTCCTCCAAAGAATGCCGCCACTCCCACGATATAGCTAAGCATCTCTGAGTGGCCAATCAACGATCTAAAAAGTTGCCCCCATAAAAAGACTAACACCCCATAAACAACAACCGAAGTAATAATAAATAATCCTCCAAAGAAAAAGACCTTCCTTCTTGATTTAAAGACTAAAACAATAGAGAGTATTAAAATTAGTGCTCCGATAGAACAAACATTAAAACCATCTAAAGATCCCAAAGCAAACGTAATAAGAGGTAAAGACCATTCACTAATATCAACATCAATGTTTAAAATAGGAATTCGAACTATACAACAATCATTATCCACTATCTCTCCTTCTAAAGCATCAATAATTTGTTTCTTATGAGCTTCTCCAAAATGGGAAAATTGGAAATAATTATCTCCAATAAAAGTTGTTGGCGCCATTATTGCTGGATTCTCAACCCCATGCATCTCAGCCACTTCTTCTAGTTTATCAAAATCACTTATCTGGTAAATAACAAGCTCCATCTGTGGATAATCTTCTTGGGCCTCCAACATGAAATCTTTCTGTGCTTTACAAACAGAACAAAGTCTATCTTCAAAAAAATAAACTGTTACCTTTTCTTCTTCCTCCGTATCTGCTAAAACAAAGGGAGAGAAAAATAAAAAAGCTATAAATAAAAACAAACCACAAATCTTTTTCATTTCTTTAAACCAAGTTACATTTTTTATCTGCGTAGATGAATATATCATAAAACCGCAGGTATATCAATTTTAAAAAAATACAATCAAACTAATGGTTAATTTTCTCTCTAATCAAGTTATAAATAAGAAATAATTACATACATGATTACACTTTTTCTAAGCATTGACACGTTTAATATGGTTATGTACAATACAAAAAATTGTCATAATTTTGTTCAATTTGTAAAAATTATATTTACATACCATAAGACATTTTCTATATTGTCAATACCCGTGTAATGATTAAATAAATATCGTATTACTTTTGCTTTTCCTCTTGAGTAATTTTTTTATATTCAAAGTAAGAATAAAAATTTATATATAATACAAAAAAAAGAACAGGAAACAAAATCAGAAACCTTGCTATATCTGGCAATATCGCTCCTCCGAAAGCGATAAATCCCGCTATTTTAAATAGTTTTCCACCAACTTCGTGCGTTTTTTCCCATACTTTTTCGTTACTCAATGTCCAGGGGTTTCTAATTCCAATAAACCAGTTTCTTTTTGCTTTTCCAATCATCTCTCCACAGCATAAGAACAGAACTCCAAAAGCGGGCGCTAAAAATTGAATCATGTTAAATTTTATGCCGATGTTCCAAAAAACAGTCAGAAGATAAACATAAGACAAAAAAACAACAAAAATAACAATAAACATGTCAAAATGCTTTCTGAATTTTTCAATATTTGCTTTTAATGGATCTATCTTGGGAATTATTAGAAAAAGGAAAAACATTGACAGTGAAATAATCGGCATTAAAAACAACCCCCAAAATTTTGGCATATAACCGTCAACCTCTCCCTTAATATTCCAATGAGAAGCTATCCTTTCCGGCATTTGAAAATAAAAGTAAATACCGATAGAAAAAGAAATAAGAATTATAAATAAAATAATTATTGTACTTTTTTTCATTTTTTAAAAACAAAAATTATTAGCTTACTATATTATTTAAAAACTCTTTTACGAAATCCGCAGAAGCGTCGTTTAAAATTAAAACATCATAAAGCTTTTTGTAATGCTCTATCATTTCCACACTATATTCATCTAAAAAACAAACTTTCAAGATGTTTTCACAATCAATGTTTTCTGCCATTTTAACGTCATCGAAACTATCCCCCAAAAGAAGAATGTTCTTTCTGTCTTTTATCTTATTATAGAAAGGTCTTTCCTCTATCAAAACATCACCTTTGTTCATTGTATGAATAATCGGCTTCTTATATTCAACAACGTTTCCTTCTTCGTCATAGACAAAAGAGTTAGAAATAATATGAACATCAGGGAAAATTCCAAGCTCTCTTTCAATCATCAATGATATAGGCTCTTCTCCTAAGCCACTTGCCGATATAATAATTATCGGAACACTATTCTTGCCCGAAAATTCAAAAATATCTTTAACAGAATCTCTGAAGCCAACGGAACGATCATCAATAATTTTTTGAAAATGTTTTTTGTTAATTTTTTTCTCTATTAAAAGCTCCATGTGCTCCTGCCACCATCTTTCCATTGATTTCCTCTTCTCCTTTTCTTCCATATTGGGATCAGTCTCGATTGGGCGATATTTTTCTGCAAACAAGGAGGCTTTCTCTGCATAATCTTCTCCCAAATAATCACTGCTCTCTCTCAAAACAGCAATCATAGAGGGTGTTTTTCTTCCGTTAATTGTTCCATAGGTCAGTGTTTTGTCAAAGTCAGTAAAAAGGCAAAGATTACTAGTTCCTCCTTTTTTAAAGTTATTTTTGATTTCTTCAAATTTTTCTTTGTCGGGTATAACAACGTTGTTAGTATTTATTTCCATGTATGCGTTATTTTAAATATTATTTAGTGTAATAATTTTTTTCCTCAGTAATAAATTACGCTTTGATAAAAAAATACCGAAGGGAAATCTCATCCTAGAACTAGATCTTCCTTGTAAATCAAACTATATCAAAAAAACCGCTTTTTCAGAACACTTTTTTATGCTGGTCACAGCGAATCAACGTTAAAATAAGATTAGAGAGAATAAGAGATGCTTCTATATTCAATAATTTTAC
>CAZJEE010000021.1:0-6060 GCA_964544985.1 uncultured Candidatus Saccharibacteria bacterium | reverse complement strand
ATAATTTTACCAAGTTATTGTATATTCGTGAAAAGAGTCTCCCGCATAAATACATTTTGTTTCTTCAATTTGCAGGTTCTCCTTATTTTTTAGTGAATAGCTAATTAGTTCAACAAAATACCCCGCTTGATATATACAAGAGGCCGAACTTTTATTATATCCTTCTACCCCTATAATTATTTTTCTCTCTTCTTCGTTAGTCTCTATTACATTAAGTCTCCCAAAATCAAGTTGTTTCTCCCAATACTTACTTGCATTATTCGCTAATACCGTTGGCGACACAAGATATCGTATCATTGTTCTTAGAAAAAAACATATTCTTGCCGCCCCTCTTCCAGAATTAAAAATATCATCATCTTTCCAATGAAAAGTATTCTTCATGACTAAATTTATAAGAACATTGTAAGATTCTTGATACCACTCGTGCTGACTAATTTTATCGAATTCGAGAGGATAGCCGACTTTCTTCATTTCTTCAAAAATAACATTAGCAGCATCATCTCCCTTTTCGCTTTTAATATAATTTATATTATTTAAGATTGTTTCTCCCTTTACATTCCCTTCAGTTAACATAACTGCATCTGCTATCTCTTGCAACGTTTTTCCGTCACCAATATCATTAAAAAATTTTTGTTGAGGATGTTTTTTAAATTTCATAAATTCATTTTATAATTATCAAAATAATTTCCCTTATATGTATGGGTTACCCGCCCTAACCACGATGTCTCGATTACTTATCCTAATTGTAATCCTTCTTTTTTTTAATTATAACACAAAAGAAAAAACCAAGAAAGTATCTCGGTCAAAACTACCTGATTTGCTGATTAAACCAATATAGTATAAGGTTTTTAAGAAAAATAAAAGGCCTTAAATTTAATAAGGCCTTTTTTGACAAAACTTTTTATTCATAGGGATTCTCTATTGTTTTTACTCCTGACGAAGTATCACTAAGACCAAAATACACGCAATGTTTGTCATCTTCGATTTTTTCTCTTCCTCCTGGAAAAACAACATTTTTCGTGAAAGAATTTTTTGCTGGAGTCTCTGGAAAATCATCCCTTATCGCAATTATTTTAAAGTTTTCTACTTGCAGCGTATAAGGGTTAAAGATAAAAGATGTTGCCTGATAACACATTACTCCTCCTTTTTCTATATACGCAATGTGTGCTAGTACACCAATTTCATCATTTTCTAATGCCTCTGCGCTACTTGCTCCTTCCCAATAATTTTCTTTGAGCTCATTTCTGATGATCTTTGCTTTTAGTATATTCTCTTCCGTAAGATCATTAAGAGAATTGATGACAATAAATCCAATTCTTCCTTTTTTGTACACTCCTCCTTGCGGTCTCGTGAACACTCCTATTCTTCCGTCAGATAACTGTACGAGGCGTATGTCTTTCATCATATCGGGGCCGGAAGCGAATTTCTCCAAATCACAAGGATTTTTTCCTTTGAAAAATAATGTCTTAAATTTTTTTTGTTCTGGTTCTCCAAAAATCTCTATCCCACCAAAGATAAGTTCATCATTAATAAAAGTAACAAAAGGATCTTCCCATGGAAAAATTGGCGTATTTTCTGCCGGAATCCAGTTTTTACCATCTTCCACAAAAAACATTGTTTGGGGATCATAGTCATGGTCCTGCCAAAAAGATTCTCTATCCTCAACTCTTCCCGCCATGTATCTTGTTCCGTTAATCACAAAAGGAGCAGTTGGATTGTAAACATCCTTTTTGCCAACACCATCAAATCTTATTATTTCCCCGAGTAAAGACATTCGATCTACCTCCCTATAAATTATTTTGTAAAAGAGCAAAACTTTCTTAGAACTAATATACAATAACAGAAACAATCCATTCAATCAACCCTTACGCACGGTTATAAAAATTATTAATAGCTCTTTTCTAAAAGAAATTTTTATATTCCTCTCTAATCAAAATTCAATTACTTTTCCAAGTTTTTCTAAAATTTTTATTTAACAGCCAACTTCTTTTTTCATTTTAAACAAAAAAACACCGATAATGAATCTATAATCGGTGCTTCTTATTTATAATAAAAGGTTATTATTGGTCTTTCTTTCCAAAAGATTCAAACGCTCTTAAAACTTCAAGGGGTATGGCAAACACTATTGTATTTGATTGATCAGAACTTATATCATTAAGAGATTGAAGAGTTCTTAAATGCAAGGCTCCTCTTGATTGAGAAAGTATTTTTGCCGCTTTGGACAGATTGTCAGCACAGATAGCCTCTCCTTCTGCTTTTATAATTATGGCTCTTTTCTCTCTTTCCGCCTCTGCTTGTTTTCCTATAACTCTTTTCATCTCTTCAGGTAAAACAATATCTTTTAGTTCGACATTCAATACTTTAATTCCCCAAGGGTCAGAAGCATCATCTATAATTTTTCTTATATTTTCTGAAACTCTATCTCTTTGAGAAAGCAAATCATCCAAATCAACTTGACCTACGGCATTTCTCATTGTTGTCTGAGCTAATTGAGAAATAGCATAGTAAAAGTTTTCCACTTTCAAAACCGCTTTATCGGCATCTTGAACTTTATAATAAATAACCGCATTCACGGCAACGGAAATATTGTCTTTTGTAATTGCCTCTTGATTCGGGACATCAACAGCTTTCACTCTTAAATCTATTTTTTTATAGAATTGAAAAATCGGCCAGACGAATCTCCATCCAGGACTCATCAGACCGACATATTTTCCCATTGTAAACTTAACTCCATTTTCGTATTGGTTAATTTGTTTTATTGACGACAGAATAATTATAATTGCAAATATTATTATATAAACAAAACTTATTGATGTCATTTTTTTTAAGATTAATTATTAATATTTATCTTAACTTTATTTAATCAATTCTATATACTTTTGTCAAACAACTTATTTAATCACTTTATTTCTTGTGCCTCACAACACAATTGATAACGGGAACATATCATATATTTGTAAAATCTACTTGTTCATCTTTTGGTTTGAAAGTTGGCTTCACTGTATTTGCTTTTGGTTCAAATTGGATAATTTGAAAGCCGTATTTTTCAACATCCTCCGGCGACCAAAAAGTTTGGCCTTTGGTTTTGAAAATATAAGTGGCGACAACTTCAATTTTTCTCCCAGTATGTTTTTTCTTGTCTTTATCCCATTCTTCCAAAACTAAAGTATCGCCTTCGTTTATTTCGAAATCAGCGAGACGTAATTCCAGCTTTTTCTTGCCGAAAATAATTTTCTCAAAATACTCTCACCAAACTTTTTTGTTGATGGTCGCTATAGATAGATTAAAGTATAATACTTGCCCCACACCATCCCTTTATTGTTCATATTTTTATATTATCATAAAACAAAAATAAAATAAAAATTCAACGCTGAACGTTGGTTTTTTATATACGGCTATCTATCCTGAACAAAACGAGAGGTCTTTTTTAGTGGGAAAAAACATCACTTCGAAATCATTAAGATTGAATAAATTCCAAAACCTTCAAAGGACTAATCTTATATAGTTTACTTTTTAAATCCTTTTAAAACATATTCTTTTACGTTAGGAGGAAATTCATAATTATTTATCTCATCTCTTCCAACCCATTTTACATTAACAGTATCTTCTAGGGATTTCGCTTCTCCAGTTTTATATTTACAGACAAAAACTAAAGCCAGAACATTATCTCCGTTACTTCTAGTAAAGGTGTTGTCGTAAACAAGAGTAATATCATCAAATATTTCAACCCCCACTTCTTCTAGAATTTCTCTCTTTATATTTTTTAATAAAACATTATGCTCTTCACCCACAGATTCTATCTTTCCACCTGGAATACTCCACCTCCCTCCTTCATGGTCCTCTTCTGGACTCCTTTGGGCAATTAATACTTTGCCTTCATTATTTATAATTACACTATTTACTATAACTGAATAAAAATTTTTCATAAAAAATATAATTACGGATACTTTTTTAGTATACAAAAGAATAAATACAAAAGCAAAAACCACCCTATAAGAATGGGCGGTTTTTGAATTCTTTTTGGAAATATCGGAGGAGTCTATGTCACTCGATACTTCCCACTATAACTGGCCACAGTGGACGAAGTTAAAACCAGGATTGAAATAAATTGCTAGATTGTTGGGCTATGTGTTAAGACGATACTATTTCGTAAGATCAAAAACCTTGACTCTCGTTGTTCTTAAAATTTCTCCCAGTTTATATTTCTTAAACAATTTTGAGATGAATTAAAAGAAGAACTAGAATTATGAAAAGCAGGAGAAGAAGACCGAATAATAAATAAGCTTTTGTCCATTTTGACATTTTTTTGCATTCTTCTATTTCTTTTGCCGAAAGTGGTCTTTTTTTTGCCTTTATCGCAATAATTCCTCCCACTAAAAGAAAAGACATTAAAATTAGGAAATAATTTTTAACTGTAATTGGAGAAAAAAGAAAAACTATTCCATGCAAAAAAAGATTTAATCCATAATAAAATAAATAAGGTTGTTCAATCGTCTTATTCCCAATAGAGATTTTTCTGCGGCCTGTCATTATAACTATTCCCAAAAAGATTATAAAATAGTCTATAGATGATCCCTGCTCTAAAATAATTGGAAGAGAATCCATAATTTTTTTTATTACATTATTAAAATTCAGTGCTTGAATTATACCTCAAAACAAAAATCCGGAAAACCTCGGGAATTGTCAATAGAAAAAAAGTAGAAAGCTGACTACTCTGGTCTAGATACAAGCTTTTAAGAGAGAAACAGAGCATTTTTGATGTGTCTCATTTAACCCATCTCGGTCATCTATTTTTAACCTAAAAAAAGACAAACGAAACACTATTTGATAGTATTTTTGTGTCTTATTTTTCTGCATGACTTGGGCATCGTCCACATATACAAAATAGTGAGATTATCTTCCGAAGAATTTTATTAAACATTATTTTTAAATTTTTCAGAATATAAATATGCTAAAGATTTGACATTTTTAAATAAAAATTGTATTGTAAACACAGTACACAATTTATTTTGTTGTGTTTGTACATTATACAATAAAAAAGAAAGGAGGCCAAAGAAAGTGGAAAACAATAAAAGATTTTATGTTTTTGACTCTCAAGGAAATGAATTGCTGGTAACACCACAAAACATTGACTTGCTAAAAGGGGGTTTTGATCTAGGATTGGAAAAATTAGTAACAATGGTCGTTTCTCCGGAAAAAATTACTTATGCAAATCACACGGAAATAATGCAAAAGTTAGAGTGGCTTGATTATGAACCTTCTAGTGATAAGGGACATTTTCGTTTTTATCCAAAAGGAGCGTTGATCTACAATCTTCTAACAGAATGGTGTCGTTCAATAGCTTCTGATTGTTTTAATGCCTTCCCAGTAAAAACACCTTTTCTTTATCGCCTAGATAACGATGCAGTAAAAAAACAAATTGGCATTTTTGCTGACAGTGTTTATTTTGCAAGTGGTAAATTAAGTGAAAAGCTTGTTGTTCGCTTTAATGATGATTTGGGAATTTTTGAAATTATGAAAAATTCTCAAATAACTCACAAGCATCTTCCGCTAAGAACCTATGAACACACTCCTAGTTTCAGATATAACAAGAGTGGGAATCTCTCAGGAATAAGACGAGGAAGATACTTTTCTTTCACAGACATTCACAGTTTTTGTAAAGATCAAGGGCAGGGATTAGAAGAATATCAAGAAATTCATCGAAAGTTAATTAAAATTGCAAAAGAGGTTGATATTAAAACAACATCACACTTTAAAGTGACAGAAAAGTACTATTCTGCATTTAAAGATACCATTAAAAGCCTAATCTCTCCGCAAGAAGGAATATTGATTGAGATTAATCCCTCACAACGTCAATACTGGGCAATGAAACACATTATGTGTACTGAACATCCACAAAAACTTTTTCATGTTCAACTTGATTTTGAAAATTCAAAAAGATTCAAAATATTTTATAAAGATCAGGACGATAATGAAAAAAATTGTGTAATTATTCACACTTCTCTTGGATCAATTGAGAAGTGGATGATTATTATCCTCGAAGATGCTCTAAAAAAAGAA
>CAZJEE010000020.1:0-10208 GCA_964544985.1 uncultured Candidatus Saccharibacteria bacterium | reverse complement strand
ATCTTAAATCTTTTTATAAAAATTGACGAATTAACTAGTTTTATGTTATAATGAAGACCATATAAAAAGGATCCGTTCTTTAACACGATGCTCCACGCCTTTAGGCGTGTTCATATACAAAAATAAAAGGAGGTAAAAAAAAATGAAAATTCTTTTGGCTTGTTTGCTTGTTTTGCTCTTTTTGCTTACCGGATGCCAAGCAGAAATAAACGAGGAAGTAATTGAGCCCCCGGAAGAAGCGGACATGAATGAGGAAGTAATTGAGCCCCCGGAAGAGGATGTTGCCCCATTAAAAGAAAGATCTTATCCTCTTTTTGGTCTCTTTGGAAAAACTCAAAGGGAAATTATCAATCTATTTGAAGAGGTGCCTCAGCTTGTATTAGAAGAAGAAACAGCGGGAATTGAAATTGAGGATGCCTCTGCCCTTCTTTATCCAGAGGAAAACATAGCTTTCTTTTTTTCCGAAGGAGGGGTGATAGAGATCATTCTGCCTACAGGCAATATTTTTCTCGGTTTTGAAATCAAAGAAACTCTTGACGAGGAAACTGTTATTGAACTTTTTGGGGAGCCAGATGAAAGAGTCTTCTTTAGAGACCGTGACTGTCTAGCATACTATATGGATGGAGCAGATGTTCTTTTTCTGAAAGAAACTGATACTTTTTTAATGCACGTTTCGATATTCCCACCGCCAGAAGAAGAATAACCCAAATATAAGGGGCATATATGTTTATTGTAATGCCTCTTTTTTATTGCATTTCTTTCCCCATATTGTACAATAACATAATGAGAAAATTCACTATTATATTTTTCTTTATTTTACTATTATCAGTTGTTCCGTTCTTTGTCTCTGCTCAAACAGAAGTTATTTACCCTTCCTTGCCGGGAGTTCTTACTCCTCAGGATATTGCAAATGAAGCACAAACCGAGGCAGAAGTGTTGCCTCTTTTTATGGCCTACCTTTTCCGTCTTATTTTAGTGGTTTCTCTTCTCGTTGTTATTGGAGTAATTCTTTATGCAGGAATTCTTTATCTTCTTTCTACGGGAAATCCAATAAAAAGTAAGATTGCAAGAGAATGGATACTTAGTGCTATCCAGGGTGCTCTTGTTATTTTTACATCATATGCTCTCCTTTTTGCTCTCGACTCTCAACTTGTTCTTTTTGGCCAAAGAAACTTAGAAAAAGGAGAAAACGTAGAAAGAGTAGATTTAGATTGGGAAATAAGGAACAGCTATTTTCAAATACCTTTTGGTCTTTTGATTGAAGACGCTATATTAAATGAAAATGCGAAGAATAAACTTTATGATGTTTTAGACGCAACAAATGAAGCAGAAGCGGTTGCCGAGGCAATATATCAAGGTAGTAAACAACTTTTAGCAATAATAGAATCCTGTCCTGCTGGAATGCCTTGTGGCGGTGGAGGTCCCTTTTCTGGCCCAGGTCCAATACCTTATGATGAACCTTCTCCAGAAGAAAGAGACAGTGGAAATTCAAACGTTCCACCAGCAAAAAATGGAAAAAACGCTGAAAATGGCACTTCTGCTATGCCTGTAGTAATTCCAGGAAGAACTGGAGGAATGTATTATGAAGATGAAAACGGGAACTGGCAGCCTATTAAGGATGCAAATCATTGGAAATCTCTTCCTGGCGCTAAAATAAAAGTAATATGGGATGATGAAAAAGGTTCTTTTATATATAATAAAACTTTCAGTTCTACTATTTTCCCTTTTGGGGATTACAAAAAGAAGAATAGTACAAGAAACATAGACTTACATGATTTTAATCCTCCGTTTATTTTTACCTCTAAAGTATCTTTACCTAGCAAAATTATACATTCTGTAGCAACACTCTATTCTGCTCCTTTAGTTTTCGCAGAAAATGAAAGTCATGTGATAATTCAAAAATTTTCAAGAAATATAGGATTTTGGTTTTCTGATTACATAAAAAAAATAGAAATAGACATGCTCTCCGCCGATAGATCTTCTCCAACGCCTTTACTTTATGAAATGAAATTTCAACAAGAAACAAATCGTCCTGGTCACACAAGATATATTTTCAATCGTGTTGATAATAACACGCTTAGTGTTAAAGAGAAAAAAGTAGACTTTTTCCTCACAAGAAATAATTTGATACAAGAAATTCAAAAATTTGGAGTAATTCTGTACAGCAAAATTGTTACTATTTTTTATACAGATCTAATATTTGCAGAGGAACGTGCAATAAAGGATGTCACATCGGAACAAGAACTAATAACAGATTTCGGCTATGAAAGATATGATGTTAAAAAAACAAATAATCCCATTTATGATGAAACTGCCGCTATTTATAATTTTTACCGTAATCCTGATACAAACAATGTTGCGGTTGTTCCAAAAAGTGGAGAAACCACAGAACCCTCAGCATTAATAAAACCAGATAAAGATAACATAAGCGAAATGTTATTAACTCAAGCATTTTTTGAAGAGATAGGGCTACCTCTCGTCGGTGTAATATATGATGTTTTTGAAGATTTAGACGTTGAAGAAACTCCTAAAGAAGAAGAAAAAGAAGAATTACCACAAGAAGAAGAAACTCCCCCAGCTGATCTCTGCTGTCCTCCTTGTCCTAACATTGCTTCTTTGGTTCAGGCAAAAATTGCTGAAATAGAAAGTTATTTTCCCATCTTTTTAGAAAAGCTAGAAGCGCTTCTTCAAACAAAAGAACCAATTAAAGAAGACCTTTTTCAACTATATAAGGCGGTAATGATTAAAAGTCTGGGAGCAGAACATTTGATGGGATATAATTCTCTTCTCCTTGCGAGAAGGTATTATGAAAAAGAAGAAATTGTTATTAGGACTGATGATGAAAAAACAGAAATTGGAAGATATTACTGGGATTGGAGTCAATGGCTTTATAACACTCTCTACCGTATTAAGACAGAAGATAAGATAATAGAAGAAAATGACCCAGTAACATTTTATCTACGAAATCCAGTAGCAAAAAAAATTGTAGAAGACGCTACTTCACTCGCATTAGCAGCAAAAGAGGAAGGAATCCAAGACGCAGGAAATCTTATTGGGGTCCCAAGAAAAATGCCTCCACCCCCGCCAGATTTTGGAACAAAGTTTTATCCACCAACTAACCCAGAAAAAACTCGTATCACAAGTTTATTCGGCTGGAGATATGATCCTTTCACAATGGAAAGAGTTATGCATTATGGAATTGATTTTGCAGGACCACGATACTCTCCTATCTATGCCTCTGAAAAAGGTGAAGTTATTTTTTCAGGATGGATGGGCACTCAAACTACAGGATATGGCGTGCTAATTGCTATTTACCATAAAGCAAGCAAAATCGATGAATCAGCCCAAGATATTGTAACTTATTATGCTCATCTAGAACCCAATTCTCTAATGGTTAAAAGAGGAGACATTGTTTCAAGAGGACAGCATATTGCGGGAATGGGAACGACCGGCAGAAGCACGGGATATCATCTTCATTATGAAACAAGATCAGAGGTTAGTTATCCTTATATCCTCCATACAGGAACACAAATAAATCCGGAAAGCTTTATTGATATTGATTATTATTCTTCTAATGAAAATTACTTTCTTTCTTATAAAGAAAATCTTCTTGAAAAGATTTTTAAAAACTTATGTATAAAGGATGTTTCTGCTCAAACAGACCTTGAAATTTTGTACAATTATCTCACTGAGAATAATATTAAGGTTGAAGATTTAACAGAAGAACAACTTCTTAAAATATTAACCACTCTCGGAATCTCGGCTGAATTTGTTCCTCTTCTGGTCGGTGATGCCCTAAAACTACCTTCTGATTTTCTCTCTTGTGGGATGGAAATACCAGTTGGAGAAACTTTTGAACTCACATGGGATCACTTGGTAGAGCTACTTGATACCATAGATTACTACGTCTCAGAAGGAGCAAGATTAATAGAACAACAAAAATTAATGAATGAATTGTCCCGCCCTTGCAGCTGTCCTTGCCAAGGAGACTGTTGTGAATGTGAAGAACCAATATGTGGAGGTTGTGCATTAACTTGTAACTTAGGGGCAATAAGAGCAGCTCATGCGGCGGTCGCTAAAACGAGAGAAAAATTAAGAGAAATTGCAGCGCATATTGAACTTCTTACAAATGGCCATTTTAACACTCCAACAGAAGAACTTTGTGATGATTTAAATGAGGATATCAGAGATGACAAAGAAAGAATCCTCTGTGCTGGAGGTGGAAGTAAATTAATTACTAAACATGAATTAATCACAAGAAAATTAAACTACTCAAGAACTCGTTTTGATGAGTGTATTACTAGACCAGAACAGATTGATGATGTTCTTTCTGGTAGTAGAAAGGGAAGAACTCCCTTCTTTGGACCCATCGCAGAAGAAAATCAATTCAAAAGATACACAAAAACAACAAAGGATGGCTTCCTTGTTAATACCAGTGATTTTAATTGGTTTTGTTGCTCTGACTCTGAAGAATAATAATAAGATGAAAAAAATAATCTTTACTCTATTTATTTTATTTTTCTTTTTTTCTTTTGGGATTAATTTTTTATTTGCACAAGAAGAAGAACAATATTTTGAAGTGGATTATCCCAAGATCCAAGAAATAAAGCCTGTTTATGTCGAGGGGGGAGGATTCCCTGAATTTGTCACCTACATGGTTTATTTCTTGATTGCTTTTTCGATTGCTGTTACAATATTTTCCCTTATTAGGGGTGGTCTTTCTTGGCTTACTGCAAAAGGAGATCCTTATAAAATAAAAGAAGGTAGAGAACGAATTAATGGTGCTATCTTTGGCCTTATAATAATTCTTTCTTCTTCTCTGTTTTTATCTTCTATAAATCCTCAACTGATTAAAATGGAGCGCCTAGAGATCATTGAAACAGAAGAATCTTTTCCTCCAGGTATTTATCTTTCACCGCGAGACTACATCCCAGAAAATGCAGATGAAATAGAAGAAGATGTATTTAGAATAAGTCGTCCTGTTCGAAATCTGGAAGGTTTTTCTGTAAAAACTATTAGAATCGCGAATCATCTTGATAATAAGGGGGAACTTGCAGGATATTACTATGCCGTTCTTTTACATGGATTACCTTCTTATCGAGGAAGATGTGCTTTATTTGTTAATAATGAAAATCAGTTTAAAGATTTTTCTGTTCCTGAGGGGGTTGTTTCTGTGAGTATTATCCAAGTACGAGAAACTCCCTTAGTAGAGGGGAGAGTTACTGCTTATATAAGGCCCGATTTTAACGAAAATTACCCTTCTCAGCCGCTTGATACCATAAGTATGAACTTTTCCCCACTTTTGATAAATGGTGTCTGGTCGGTTGATATAGAGGGTAAATACGCTGTAGTGCTATCCTCGGGTAATAGTTGGGAAACAACAGAAAATGGTTGTGGAATCTTTTTAGACTCTAAACCTATTCCAGACTTAAAAGAACATCACATGAATAAATGTAATCCTATAAAAAGTGTTCCTTTTTTTGCTGCTTATGAGTCTTGTAGTACACACTACGCTGTTTTCCCCCTTTTTAGATAATCTACTTTCTTTTTATAAGAACTCTTCTTTCTATATCCTCGCCAATACTCTCGGTGACAACATCATCTCTTGTTATTAATGCTGTATGAATAATTCTTCTTTCAAAAGAAGACATTGGTGGAAATTTTTTTTCTATTCCAGTCATAGCAACCTCATCAGCTGCATCAAGCGCAAGGTCTCTTAAATAATCTGCTTTTCTTTTTTTATAATCATTAATATCTAAATTAAGAAAGAGAGCATCTTTAGTTTTTTTCCTTACAATAATTTTTAAAAGTCTTTCTGTTTCTATTAATGTTTGTCCTTTTTCTCCTATTAGTATTTGTGGTTCTTTCATTTTAACATCTACTAAAAGAACCCTTTCCTCTCTTAAAGAAAAGTCTACTCGAATATCTTCATCAATAAAATAAAATATTTCTTTAATTGTTTTTTTTATCTCCTCCATCTTTGTTTTCCTTTTTTATAATATACTGTTGAAACACAGAAAAGACAACAGTGACCACCCAATAAAGACCAACAACAGAGGGGATATTTAAAAGAATCATAAAGGTGAATCCCGGAAGAAAATAAATCATCTGTGATTGTATTGCTTTTGCTGTATCTTGTTTTCCCCCTTCCTTTTTTTTCACCATTGTCATCTTCATTTGAAAATACTGTCCAACCGCTGCAATAATTGCTAAAACTATATTAGGTGAAGAAAGATCAACAATTCCTAAAAAACTGTAACTAACAATTTCTGGGGCACTAATAAATGAATAGAGGTGCTTCATCTCTTCTACTTCAAGCCCCCTCCTAAATATCTGAAAAAGAGAAATAAGAACTGGTAATTGAACAAAAAGAGGAAGCATCCCTGAAAAAGGATTAACTTTCCTCTCTTTATAAAGCTCCATTATGAGTTTCCCTTGTTTTTCTTTATCATCTTTATACTTTTCCTGAATTTTTTTTACTTCTGGCTGTATCTCTTCCATCTCTTTTTGAGATCTCGCAGCTTTAACCCCAAGAGGATAAAGAATAGTTTTGATAATAAGAGTTAAAACAATTACAGCCATCCCTAAATCAAAAAAAGGAATAACATCATAAAGAAATATCAAAAGATTAAATAGTGGTTGATAGATCAAGGAATAAAAAATCTGAGCCATTTTTAAATTAATTTAATTTTTTTAAGAGTTTTTTCGACATCATTTTTAACTTCTTGATAGCTTTTTCCCTCCACCTCTTTTTTAATAATAAATATGCCGTCTATTTTTTCTTTTATAAGAGGAATATATTCTCTCACAGCTTCTCTAAATATTCTTTTTCCTTTATTCCTTTTATACGCCCTTTTCTCATTTTTTATAGGATAAACAAAGGCAAATCGTGAATCAAAGCCATCTCCTTTTTTGATTTTTAAGATAAAAAAAAGTCCCAAAAAACTTTTTCCTTCTTGGAACACTGTTTCAAATTCTTTCCTTTTTTTTAGCCTGTTTTTTAGAGGCAACATAAAAATCAAACAGAAATCTTTTTTCTTCCTTTTTTTATTCTTCTTTTAAGGACACTTTCTCCTCCTTTTGTTCTTTTCCTAACTAAAAAACCGTGTGTTTTTTTCCTTTTTCTATTTTTTAGTGTTCCTGAATAAGACATGATAAAAATTTTAGATCTTTAAATAACTCACACATTTTACTTTAGTTTATAACAAAAGTCAATTAAAGATACTTTTGATAAATTGACAATATACAGATTGTCCCACTCTATTCGGAAAGAAAGTCCCATATCACATATATCTGCATTACTGGACCATCTTCTTCATAAGTTATAAAAATAACTCTTACTTTTTCATTATCGAAAAAATAGGTTTTTGAAAATGTTCCAATTGGCGACATACTTTCTTTGTCGGCATCACCAAGTCTTTCTTCAATTTCTTTTGTACCCATGAAAATCCCTAAAACATCTCCTTCATGACCTTCATGGATAACAATGGCGTTACATGTTCTTTCCTCATTTTCGAGGGAAAAAACGACATTTTCATAGTGAATGTGTTCACCCACTACGTATTGTTCATTTATTCTATCCGGACCTCCATATTCTTCTATGATTTGTTTTCTTGTCCAGCCAAGGGCTGAAAAAGGAAAATTCTCATAGATTAAATCTTTTTTTGCATCTTCAATTTCTTTCATTCTTTCTTCGGAAATAATGTCTTTAATTTCATAATATGTATTATTAATTTCTTCTCCTTTTAAGGAGGCTTCTCTCTGTTTATTATTTAAATAAAGCAAAAAAGAAAGAAAACCAAATATAACAATAAATAAAACAATATATATTTTTTTATTCATAATAAAAATGTTAACTAATTTCCATTATTTTAGCAAAAAAACAATAAAAAGACTAATAAAAAGGCGCTGATCTGGTCAGCGCCCACTTAAGTCACTTAGAGAGAAAGTCCCATATCACATATATCTGCATTACCGGACCCTCTTCTTCGTAGGTTATAAAAATAACTCTTACTTTTTCATTATCGAAAAAATAGGTTTTTGAAAATGTTCCAATTGGCGACATACTTTCTTTGTCGGCATCACCAAGTCTTTCTTCAATTTCTTTTGTACCCATGAAAATCCCTAAAACATCTCCTTCATGACCTTCATGGATAACAATGGCGTTACATGTTCTTTCCTCATTTTCGAGGGAAAAAACGACATTTTCATAGTGAATGTGTTCACCCACTACGTATTGTTCATTTATTCTATCCGGACCTCCATATTCTTCTATGATTTGTTTTCTTGTCCAGCCAAGGGCTGAAAAAGGAAAATTCTCATAGATTAAATCTTTTTTTGCATCTTCAATTTCTTTTATTCTTTCTTCGGAAATAATGTCTTCTGTCGGTGTTTCCATCACCACATCTTCTGTCGGTGTTTCCATTACCACGTCTTCTGTCGGTGTTTCCATCGCAACATCTTCTATTGGTGTTTCCGCCTTACAACCAAAAGAAAAGAGAGAAATAACAATAAATAAAACAATATATTTCATTTTTAAAACCTCCTTTTTTTATTTTAATGTACAAACCTCTTTTTTCATTTATATTATACAATATTATAAAAAAAATACAAGAAAAATCTTTTATTCCCCATCTTTTCCACAGACTTTTCCTCTTTTTTACATCTTTAAGGGGTTTTCCACAATTGATTTTTATATGTTATACTCCAACTAATATAATCCTCTTAATATTTATGAAAAAAGAAAATCTCTGGGAAACGGCTCTCGCTCAAATTCAACTAGAAATTTCCGAAGCTAATTTTAAAACATGGTTTAAAGGAACAAATATTTCTAGTGTGAATAAAAATAAAGCCGTTATTTCTGTTCCAAATGCTTTTGTCAAAGAATGGATACAAAATAAATATCATAAGATTATATTAAAATCATTAAAAAAAATTGATAAAGATATTAAAGATATTAGTTATAATATTGTTACTGCTCCTCTGAATAATAATAAAAAAGAAAAAGAAAAAGAAAAAGAAAATGTTAATCAGATGGAATTTCAAGAACTTTCTATTGATTATGAAACAGGATTAAATCCAAAATATACATTTGATAACTTTGTTATTGGTCCTTTTAACGAACTTGCTCATGCTGCTGGATCTGCAGTTTCTGAAAATCCAGGAAATATTTATAATCCTCTTTTTTTATACAGTAAAACAGGTCTTGGTAAAACACATCTTTTACAAGCTATTGGAAATAAAATTAGAGTTAGTGGAAATAAAAAAAGAGTTCTTTATATCCCCGCCCAAAAATTTATTTCAGAAATTATTTCCGCCATTCGCAACAATAGAATGGAAGATTTTAAAAAACAATATAAAAACATTGATGTTTTAATTATTGATGATGTTCAATTTTTATCTGGTAAAGAAAAAACTCAAGAAGAATTTTTTCATACATTTAATGATTTATATGAAAAAAATAAACAAATTATTCTTTCTTCAGATAGGCATCCAAAATCTATTAGTTCTCTAACAGATAGATTAAGATCTCGTTTTGAAGGAGGGATGCTTGCCGATATTGATTATCCTGATACAGATACCAGAGCCGCCATTTTAAAAACAAAAGCACAAGAAAAAAACTTCAACATCCCAGATGATGTTTGTTATTATATAGCCGAAAATGTTAAAAAAAGCATTAGAGAATTAGAAGGAGCATTAAATAAATTAATTATTCATCAACAGTTAACAAAAAATCCTATATCGATAGAAAATACAAAAAAAATAATTAAGGATATTAGTCAATTATCTGCTATTTCTTTCTCTTTTGATAAAATTTTAAAAACTGTATCAAATTTTTATGATGTTAGTGAAAAAGATATAATGGGATCTTCTCGTAAAAAAGAAATTG
Organism: uncultured Candidatus Saccharibacteria bacterium; assembly: GCA_964544985.1. Classification (GTDB taxonomy): domain Bacteria; phylum Patescibacteriota; class Minisyncoccia; order Minisyncoccales; family PWPS01; genus PWHW01. The sequence goes on along the minus strand of CAZJEE010000020.1, from coordinate 319 downwards.
TAAAATCACGACAGATAGTTATTTATTTTTTAAGAAAGGATTTAAATTATTCCTATCCCTATATTGCAAAAAAGATTGGTGGAAAAGATCATACTACAATTATTTATTCATACTCAAAAATTGAAAAAGAAATATTAAAAAATAATGAAATTAAAGAAGAAATTTTATATATCAAAGAAACTTTATTAACTGTATAGCTTGTTTATATCTTGTGGAAAAAAATATAAGAAAGATGTGTATAAAAAAAGTTAAAATTTATTTCATATTTTTCCACTATATTTTAAAGAACTTATTCATTCCTTTTGCCCTTCTTAAATAA
>CAZJEE010000019.1:0-10275 GCA_964544985.1 uncultured Candidatus Saccharibacteria bacterium | reverse complement strand
CTATAAAAAGAGAGTGTCCATATTATATTATATTTTCAAACTTTGTCAAGTCTTTATCTTTATCTTTTTTATGTTATCCTTTTTCCATTATGTATCTTGTCCTCGTTGAAAGTCCAACAAAAACTAAAACCTTAGAAAAATTTTTAGGAAAAGATTACAAGGTTCTTGCTTCCGGTGGTCATGTTCGTGATCTCCCAAAAAGTAAACTTGGAATAGATGTTGATAACAACTTCGAACCTCAGTACATTATTCCAACTAGAGCAAGAAAAAACATTAAACTCTTAAAAGAAGCCTTAAAAAAAGCTGATAAAGTTTATTTAGCAACTGACCCTGATCGAGAAGGAGAAGCAATCTCTTTTCATCTTCTCCACGCTCTTGGCATAAAAGAATATCAAAGAATAACTTTTAATGAGATAACAAAAAGTGCAGTAGAAGAAGCGACAAAAAACCCTCGTGACATTGATATGAACTTGGTAAATGCTCAGCAAGCAAGAAGGGTTTTAGATCGCTTAGTAGGATATAAGTTATCTCCACTTCTTTGGAAAAAAATCGCCAAAGGTCTTTCTGCTGGAAGAGTACAATCTGTTGCCCTGCGTATTATTACCGACAGAGAAAAAGAAATTGAGAAGTTTAATAAAGAAGATTACTGGAGTATCTCCGCTCTACTTAAAGCAAAAGGGGGGTCTCTTCTTGCTGTCTTGAAAGAAGAAAATGACAAAAAAGTAGAAAAACCAGGAATAAAGAAAGAGAGCGAGGCTGAGAGAATAAAAAATGATCTTCAAGGTGCAACTTTTGCCATAAAATCAATAGAAAGAAAAGAAAAGAAAAGAAATCCTCTCCCTCCTTTTACAACAAGTACAATGCAACAAGAGGCGTTTAATCGTTTGAGATTTTCTTCTGCTTTTACTATGCGCGTTGCTCAATCTCTTTATGAAAAGGGATTAATCACCTATCACCGTACTGACTCTTTGCACATTTCAGCCGAAGCAAAAAAACAAGGAGAAGAGTATATAAAAGAAAACTTTGGAGAAAATTATTATAAAGATCGTACTTTTGTTTCAAAAGGAAAAACTCAAGAAGCACATGAAGCGATAAGACCGGCGGTAGTGAAAGCTTCTCCTGAAAAGAGTAATTTAAAAAATGAAGACTTTAAACTTTATAATCTTATTTGGCGAAGATTTATAGCCTCTCTAATGAGTGAAGCTCTTTTCTATAGCACAAAGATCGAGATTGACGCAAAAAATGAAAATAACTATCTTCTCGTTTCTTCCGGTTCAGTTTTACGCTTTGATGGTTTCACAAAGGTTTATCCGGTAAAATTCGAAGAAAATGAACTTCCTCTTATTGAAGAGAATGAAGAACTAACCAAAGAAAAAATTATTAGCGAACAACATTCTACAAAACCTCCTGCAAGATTTACAGAGGCCTCTCTTATTAAAGAACTTGAGAAACACGGCATCGGTAGGCCATCAACCTATTCACCAACTCTTTCAACTCTTTCGAAAAGAAACTATACTGAGAAAATTGAAAAAAAATACTTGAAACCCACCGAAATCGGAAGAATAGTTTGTGATCTTCTTTTGGAACACTTTCCTTTTGTCGTCGATTTAAAATTTACTGCTAAAATGGAAGAAGATTTAGATAAGATTGCACAAGGAGAAACTGATTGGCGCAATCTAATTAAAGACTTTTATGAAGATTTCGCAAAAAATTTAGAAAAAAAAGAATTAGAAATTAAAAAAGAAGATATTATGCAAGAAACAACAGACGAAAAATGCGACAAATGTGGTGGGGATATGCAGGTAAAGTTTGGGAAGTTTGGGAAATTTATTGCTTGCAAAAACTTTCCTGAATGTAAAAATACAAAACCAATGGAGGAAGAAGAGGGCGATAATAAAGAAGTGAACTGCGACAAATGCAACTCGCCAATGGTTTTAAAACAAAGTCGTTTTGGAAAGTTTTATGGATGTAGTAAATATCCAGAGTGTAAAAATATAAAATCGCTAGAAGAAGACTTGGATATAAAATGTCCTGAATGCAAAGAAGGAAATGTTGTAAAAAGAAGATCCAAAAAGGGTAGCGTCTTTTATGCTTGTAGTAGATATCCCGACTGTGAATTTACATCAAGTAAAAAACCTGAATAAAGAAAAAGAATCGTTATTGCGACTCTTTTTTAATACTTTTACTCTTCTTTCTCCTTTTGTCTCTCGTCAATCATTTCTTCTTCCTTCAAGCATCCACCACAGTCTGAACATTCAAGTCTTTCTGATGAAGAAGAGTACCAGCTTTTATTGCACTCTTGGCAAATAAATTTCTTCACTTGATAATCACCCCTTTTTTTATCTTATATCATACTTTTAAAGATTTGTCAAAAAATTCTTCTTAAATTCTAAAAACGTCCCCTTTTCAATATTTTCCCTTATTCTCTCCATCAGTTTCAAAACAAAGTAAAGATTGTGCTCTGTTAGAAGCATAATACTATAAATCTCGTTCTTTTTTGCAAGATGATGTAGGTAACTTTTTTTGTAACCCAAGCAAACTCGGCAAGAACAATCTAAGTCAAGAGAACTCTCATCTTCTTTAAAACAAGCATTGCTTATATTAACTCTTCCCTGTGAAGTTAATGCGGTTTTGTGTCTTGCAAAACGTGTTGGAATAACACAGTCAAAAAGATCTATTCCTCTTGAAACACCCTCAATTAAGTCCTCTGGTTCACCAATCCCCAAAAAATGTCTTGGCTTATTTTCTTCTAGCTCTTCAGATAAAACATCTAAAATACTATACATGTTGTTTTTCGAGTCTCCAAATGATTCCCCAAAAGAACCTCCTATTCCAAATCCAAAAAAAGGTAACGATGATATAAATCTCGCAGATTCTCTTCTCAGATTCTCAAATCTCCCTCCCTGGACAATCCCCATCATCCTTTGATTGTCATTTTTTAAAGACTCTAAAGATATCTCTGCCCAACGATGTGTTTTTTCTAAAGATTTTTTTTGATACTCATAAGAAGCAAGGGGTGAAGTACACTCGTCAAACGCAAAAATAATATCTGCGCCAAGATTTTCTTGTGCTTTAATAGAAGATTTGGGGGTAATTTCAACTGTTTTCCCGTCAAACGGAGATTTAAAAATAACTTTGTCTTCTTCTATTTTTACCAAGCTACTTCTCTTCTCTACAGGGAAACTATCTTTATGTGGCAGTTTCCCTGTTTTTTGCATATACCCAGCACCAAGACTAAATACTTGGAAACCACCACTATCGGTCATTAAAGGATACTCAATCCCCATAAAATCGTGAAGACCTCCCATTTTTTTAACTGTTTTATGCTCATCATTACAGTAAAAATGGAAAGTATTAACCATAAAAATATCTGCACCAAGTTCATTTATTCTTTTAAATTCCGCCCCCTTTAGAGCACCTCTAGTTGCAACAGGAACAAAGCCAGGGGTTTTTATTTCACCATGGGGAGTAGATAGAACTCCTGTCCGAGCCTTACCAAACTTTTTTTTTATTTCAAATTTGAACATGATTGAATTATGCAATAAATAAAGAAATGGTTAAAGAGGTGTCCGAAGACACCTCTTTTACTCTATTCATTATCTGAAAAAAAGATCTTTATTACGAGCACTAGTAAAAAGAAAATAATTACTACTGCAATCGTAATAAATACGGGAACCGTCCAACGGGGATCATGAGCAATTTTTACGACAAAATTACGAAGATCCCAACTTGTTGGAGCAGTTGTTGCCCCAAAAAGATAAATCAAAAAAATGGCAAATGCTTTTAAAGCAAAAAACCAAAATCTTCTCCCTACCTTCTTTATTTTCTCTATCACATCTCTTCCCCCTTTATTTAGAATAGAGTATCTATATTATATCAGAAAATTATTCTTTTGTCAAAAAGACTACTTTAAAAGAACAAAGTCTAATCTTCTTGTCTCTAAGCTTCCCCCTGCAAGTTTTACCTTAATTCTGTTCCCAAGAGCATATCTTTTTCTTTTTCTGGTTCCAATAAGCGCATAGTTTTCTTCGTCTAAGACGTAGTAATCATCGTCCATGTCACGGACAGAAACCATTCCCTCTGCTTTGGTTTCGAGTTCTTGAACAAATATTCCCGAAGCAGTAACTCCAGAAATAATCACATCAAAGTCTTCCCCTATTTTTTTCAACATATACTCTACTTGTTTGTAGGCAACTGAACTTCTTTCTGCGTCTAAAACGTCAAGTTCTCTTAGTGATATTTCTCTTGCTACAGTATCATAATCTCGAGAATTTACTTTTTCTTCTTTTAACTTTTTCTTAACAATACGATGCATTAAAAGGTCAGCATATCTTCTTATAGGAGAAGTAAAGTGCGCATATTCTTCAATCGCCAATCCGAAGTGTTTTTTGTTTTTTGTTGAATAAACAGCTTTTGCCATTGAACGAAGAACTGTTTTTTTAACCAAAAATTCTTCGTCTTTCCCGGATATTTTTTGAAAAAGATTATTCAATTCAAAAGAAGAAATTTCATTCCCTTTAACATTAATATTGTGTCCTAGGTTTGAAAGAAAAGCTAAAAGATCATTAATCATTCCTTTGTCAGGAGTCTCATGAACACGATAGAGTGTTTTAAAATTTTGAGAAACTCTTCTATTTGCGAGAACCATAAACTCTTCAATTAGATTGTGTGTGAAAAGATGTTCTTTTCGATAAACAGAAAGAGGCGTTCCATTCTGATCAAGATTGAAAAAAAGTTCATCATCTTCAATGAGTAGTGCTCCATTTTTAGTTCTTTCTTCTTTTAGTTTTTTAGAAATTTTTTCCAGGACAGAAAGCTCTTCATAGAATTCTCCTTGTTTGTTATCAAGCACATTTTGTGCCTCTTTGTAGGTAAATCTTTTTTTTGAATGAATAACTGTTTCTCCAAACCAACTTTCTACAACACTTCCATCATCTTTCATTTTAAAAACTACAGAAAAAGTCGCCCTGTCTTCGTTTGGCTTTAAACTACAAATATCGTTGGAAAGAATCTCCGGAAGCATCGGAATAGTACGATCTACTAGATAAATAGAAAAAGCTCTTTTTCTTGCCTCTTCATCAAGTTTTGATCCTTCTTCGACATAATAAGAAACATCAGCGATATGCACCCCGATTTCATAAAGATTGTTTTCTATTTTTTTAACAGAAAGAGCGTCATCAAAGTCTTTAGCATCTTCTGGGTCAATCGTAAAAGTAGGTGTTACTCGGAAATCTCTTCTTTTTTTTATATCAATAATTTTCTTTTTTGCTCTCTTCGCGTCTTCTTCAACTTTCGAAGGAAAATCTATTGAAAGACCTTTTTCAAGAACAATTGAGTGAAGTTCTGCGTCATTATCCCCCTTTTTCCCAATAACTTTTAATACTTTCCCTTCAGGATTTTTCTTAGAGTCTTTCCATGAAACAATCTCCACAAGCGCCTTCATTCCTCCCTTAACATTGTTGTCGGGAAGAAAAATATCAACATACATCCTTTGATCATCTGGCACAAGAAAGGCAAAACTTTTTCCTTTCTTTTTCTCAATTGTTCCGACGAATCTTTTTTTTGCTCTCTTTATTATCTTTACAACTTCTCCCTGCTGCCTTTCTCCTTTTTTTCTTGGGAGAAGAAAAACCTCAACTTCATCGTTATGAAGCGCGGTGTTTAAGAGAGATGACTCTATTTTTACATCTTCTTCTGTTTCTTCACTTTTCAGATATCCTGATCCAAGCGAGGTAATGCTTAATATCCCCTTTATTTTTTCCTTCATTTTTTTAATTATAATCTTCTTTTCAAAAAACAAAAAGGGTTGTTACCCTTTCTGAAATTCCAAAATGCAGATCCTCTCTACTTAAGAGAGGATCTACTTTTTTAGATGCGAGAAACGTTTGCTGCTTTTGGTCCTTTGTTGGACGAAGCAACCTCGAAACTCACTTTATCTCCTACTTTAAGATCATCAAATCTTAAATCGATAAGATCATTGGAATGAAAGAAAAGATCGTCTTCTCCTTCTCTTTCAATAAAACCAAATCCTCTTTCGGTTAATGTTTTAATTGTACCTTCCATTTAAATAAAGTGTTTTATTTAATAAATCCCGCCTAACGACAGGACAAAGTGACAGAAACCCGACCCCATTTCTCCACGTTACACTTAAAAGATACACTATTTTCTTCTTTTTGTCAACTTCATTATTTATATCGAAGCGATAATTGCTGAAAATAATCCTACTAAAAATATTCCATCAAAAATTCCAGCACCACCAATAGACATTACTCCGCTATTTTTTCTTAAAATCCAAGGAAGGTAGAGAATATCTGCTCCAAGCAAAACTCCAAGAACTCCACCTGAAAATGCCATCTCTACGGCATAATCCGGCGCAAGAAGAATCGAGAAAAATGCTGAAAATAAAACAGGCAGAATTATCGAAATAAGAACTCCTCTTTCTTTAATAAATTGTGCACCTAAAAAAGAAAAAAAAGCGACCACCAACACAACAATAGTTAGTGACTCAAGAGGAATTTGCGATAAAAAATAACCAGCAATGAAAAGCGGTATAAGAGCTCCCCCAACATTTATAGATACGCCTTGTGGTCTCCAAACAACTTTCTTTGTTAATCCGAAAAAACGGCTTTCTTCAATTTGCACCATGTTCTTTTTCCCAAAAGGAATATTTAAAAAAGAACCAATAATCATTAGGAAAATAATTAATATCACAACTCCCGGAGAGAAGGCTAAAAAGGAAAGACCTATTTTTGCAAGATAAAGAAAGAAAAATGCTACAAGGAAAGGGACGAGTAATAAAAAAACAATTAAAGAAAATAAAAGATAAAACAGTTTCATTTTATTCCCAGGTAATTATATATCGATGAACATCACTTCCTTTAAAAAGACACTCTTCTTCACGACAAATAATCTTTTTCCCAGTTACAAAAAATATTATTTGCTCAAAATAGCCTTCTATATGCTTACAGTGCAATGGATGACCAGTGAAGTCGCGTACTTCACCAATTATTCTTTTTTCTTCTTTGTTCAACTCGACAATAAAAAGCTCTCCTGTGTTGTAATATTTATGCCATCCTTCATTAGCGTTTTTAGCAAGCATATCAAGTGAAACCAACAACTTGCTAGCAAATTTTAAGAGAAAAGAAAGTTTCGCAGACTCTTTTCCTACTTCCTTTATTCCGGCTTCATCTATTCCAAAGAAATATTTTTCTCCAACTATTAGGGCAACAAAAGTTTTTACAGGAATTGTTTGACTCTCTTTTCCTTCAAAAAAAATATCGTATCCCGCATTTTTCATTTCTTGCTTAAACTCTTCTTTTTTTTCATCTCCAAATTTTTCCCCCAGAGTAGTTAAAACATCTGAAACTCCCCTTGCAGAGTATGTACCTTTATTGCTTTCAATGTAGTTTTTATCCTCTTCACTAAAATTAATCATATATTTATTGAATTATGTTTTAATACTAGCAATAAATAAAAGAAATAAAAAGTTTTCTTTTTTCATTTCTTTTATGTTAGAATAAAAAACATGGAAATAGCAATTGGTATAATATTTGTTGGTCTTCTCGTTTTTCTTGCGTATTTTTTTTCTTGGCTTTTTAGTTTTGTGAGAGTCCCTGATGTTTTAATGTTGATCACTATAGGAATTTTGATAGGTCCTATGCTTGATCTTGTACATCCGACCTTTTTGGGAGATGCGGGGAATATAATGATAATGCTTATTCTGGTAATGATTTTATTTGAGGGAGCAACCAAGTTAAAAATTCAATCTCTTAAAAAAGCAGCTTTTGGAACTCTTAGTTTAGCGCTAATAAGCTTTCTCTTAACAATGACTGGAGTTGGATTATTACTTTGGAAATTCGCCAATCTGTCAATGATCTCTTCTTTTTTAATCGGATCTATCGTTGGGGGTAACGCAGCGGCAGTGGTCATTCCTCTTATTGAAAAAATAAAGATAAAAGAAGAATCGAAAACAACTCTTTTCTTAGAGTCTGGATTAACCGACGTTTTAAGCATTGTTTTTACTTTTGCTTTTGTCGCATCCCTTGAGATAGGAGAGCTTTATATCGACTCAGTTGTCTTTAATATCGTCAAAAATCTTTTTATGGCTGTTGTAATCGGAAGCACATCTGCTCTAATTTGGTCTTTATTTTTAAATAAAATTCATGATATAAAGAACTCTTCTTTTGCCACTCTCGCTTTCGTTTTTATTGTTTACGGGATAACAGAATCTCTTGGTTTTAGCGGATTAATTTCTATTATTATCTGTGGTATTGTTTTGGGAAATATACCGTTAATGATTTCGTCTTTAAAAGAACGACACAAATTTTTCTATGCGGTTTTCCACCCTCAACCACTTTCAGGAAAAGAAACCTCTTTCTTTTCTGAAATTGTTTTTTTGATAAAAATTTTCTTTTTTGTTTTTATCGGAATATCCCTAAACTTTGAAAATTTTTCTGTTTTAGCTCTCGGTCTTCTTTTGACTCTCTTTATTTTTATAATCCGTGTCCCTTCTATATTTCTAAGTCTTCCTAGAACAACACCTAAGTTTGACACATCAATAATTTCTGCAACTGTCCCTCGAGGATTAGCGGTGGCGATTCTCGCCCTTATTCCTCTACAAAAAGGACTAGAGGGAGGACAACTAATTCAGGATATCGCTTATTCTGTCGTTTTTTTCTCTATCTTTCTAACTTCAGTAATGATTTTTCTTATTTATAATACAAGAGTAAGAAAAATATATGAGTTTCTTTTTTCGGGTTTTTCTTCTAACCCAGAAGAAGGTAGTTTAGAGTATCCAAACAAAAAAGCGCTTTAAAAAAGCGCTTTTAAGTTTTTTAAAACTAAATGATACAACCCACTTCGCTGGCAATAACTTCTGGCGATCTACCTCCATCGTAAAGCTCTCCTTTAATCTGAATTTCAGGAACATATCCTGTTTGTTTTTCTTCACTGCAACGATCTCCTTCTTCCATGCACTCCACATAAATTGGAGCAATCACTTCATGTCCTCCAAATCCGCTAACAAGTTGCGCGCAAGCAGGACATGTTTTACTTCCATACACCACTACTCCTTCTTTCTTTAAACAATCCATCAAACTGGTTGTTTCTTCATTATCATCCTCTTCTTCTACTACTTCTTCTTCTGGCAAGTTCTCTGAAGTTTCTTCCTCGACTTCTTCTATCTCTTCCACTTCCTCTCCTTTATAATCTTCATCTGTCGAACGCGTAAGGTAGAGAGCCCCACTAATTAAGAAAGCACCTACTAAAATCGCTAAAATGGTCTTGTTCATATTTTATTGAATTATTTAATAAATAAATTGGTTAAAAAGTAAGTAACGGGAAAAGAGAAATAAAATATGTGATAAAAAAAGCTTTCATTTTTTATTCTTCTTTCCTTAAATCTGCTCCCTTTGGATCAATACTCCACATCACAGCAACATCTTCTTCTTCTGTGTTTGTTGTAAAAAACAATCTTAATCCATCATCTCTCCATCTCAACGATCTAAATCCAGGATGAAAATCACTCTCTAACTCTAATTCCAATCTAGTCAAAATATCATTCTTTGAAATTGTAAACTCTTTTTTTCTTGTTTCGATATTATCAATTGTAAGATACTCTCCTGAAAATTCTTCAGTATTAAGAAAGTACGCAAAATGCGTTTCTTTAGGAGACCAAACAATATTTCCTACTACTCCATCATTTTTATCACCCAAAAGCCTTAACTCTCTTGTACCTACATTTAACGTCCAAAATAATGAAAAATCAGCTGTTTCTTCCTCTGTAGACGTAGAAAATACTATAGTTTTTATACCGTCAGGATACGGAGATACCGCTGTAAACTTAGTAAATTTATCTAGACCAATTTTAACCCCATCAACCATTATTGGTTCTTGGAAAAGATTATTCCATCTTTCCCCTACCTGTCCTTTCCAACTTTCAATAGAATATCGAAAAACAACACTTTCCTTATCGTTGCTAATAAGTAGGACATCATCTTCTTCAGAAATTGTAATTGTTTTTCCTACTAGATCTACATATTCTATTTGTGACGAAAGAACATAACCAATTGTAACTACCGCCAAAGAAACCCCCAAAACAAGTCCAGTTATAAAAAATATTTTTTTCATAAATTATTATACGCCTTAGCGCTAACTTACACTAATAACTACTTTTTATTGTATCAAAAAAAGTTTGATACATCAAGCATTTTTGAAAATTGTGCTTTTATGCTATAATCTAAAAAAAAAGGAGGTGGGTTCTTTGAAAAAATATTT
>CAZJEE010000018.1:0-11958 GCA_964544985.1 uncultured Candidatus Saccharibacteria bacterium | reverse complement strand
CTCCTCTTATTGAATATATTATACTACATTATTTTAAAAAAGAAAGTTTTTTTAAGTCTCTTGTAAAATATAGTAGTTTATTGTATAATATCGGTATTAAAAAAGGAGGTGTGTTCTTTTGGAAATTTATAGCCCAGACGATTGTTACAAAATCAGAGAAGGGAAAAATCAGGGCAAAGTTTTAGAAGGAATGATGTTTCAAAACTATCCCTGGATCCTCTGGATGTTGAGTTTGATAAGGAAAAAAGGGGATCCATGTCGTAACAAAAATACATTTGAAAGGCACTTGGAAGAACTCTTGAAAAAAGGAGAAGACAGAGAGACTACTGCGGTTTGTCCGCAGTGCAAAAAGAACCGTGTCAACTATCTCTCTGTAATAAGATCTTCTTACGGAATCTCAGCGGGGCCGGGATTCACTTGTTGTGATAACGAAAAATGTATTAATGAACTAAGAAATATGGCAATGGGAAAAGAGCCAGAGTTTTTTCCCTTTCGTTTTTCCATTCTCAAAACATTTAGCAATAGATCCGACCAAAAGATCATTGCGAATGTACTAAGGTGGGGATTTGGGATCAAAAAACTCATCAAAAAGGATTTGTTTGATTTTTTTTGGGAGTAAGTTAAACAAAAAGCACCGCTTAAAACCGGTGCTTTTCCCTTATTTCACCCTCTTTCTCTTAATCCCTTTTATTTTCCTCTCTCAACGTATTTTTCTTTTTTACTACTAATCTCACATAATTTTAATAAAAGGCCTTTTATAGGGGAAATAAGGGGCAATAAGGGGAGATAGAAATGCTTTTTTGTTCTCCCCTTTCTTTTTTGTTGTTAATAACCAAAAACCCCGCCTTTTATTGACGGGGTTTTGACTAATTCTTTCTCTAAAGAATGTCTTTAGGAGTTTGAAGAACTAGTTATTAAACAGTGTTACAGTGTTAGTTCTGAGGTCTTCTACAAAATCACTGTACCATGTATATTTGTACCACTTGTTACCGCTTCCTTTTACTACCCAGTTGAAGTAAGTTACTTCTGTTCTTGCTGAACCTTGAGCAGTTGCTGTTGTAGCAAATGTAACATCAACGTTCTTAGTAGCTCCATCTCCAATAACATATTGAGTAGGATAATCTCCTGTTTCTGAGCTTGTGTCTTGAGTGGCAGTACTGGTTAACTGAAGGGTTGTAAGATCAAAAGCTCCAGAAGTTACATAGACAAAAGCGTCTGCAATAGAATCTACTGCGTTAGTTACATTTTTGCCAGTTGCTCTGTCAAAGTGAATGTCTCCTCCACCTGCAGTTACATCGAACTTAATCCAGCCGCTTGCAGCATCACTTGCACCTCCACTGATTTCTTGTCTGGTGAAGCTAGTTGTAATGTCACTAAATACTGGGAGAGCAATATAAATGTGTTGTGCTCTTCCTGCTACATTACTACCTCCAAGACTAACTGCGCCATCAGAAGAATCGTAACCAATAGTAGTGTTAGATGCTGTTAAGACGTTTGCTTGAAGAACAAAGCCTTGTTTTTCAACTTCACTTACTTTAAGGTTTACAGCGACTCTAAGCTTCTTAGCAGCGTCTTTGTTTACTTCAACAACAGGGTCAAAAGTAAAGACTGCATCTCCGGTATACTTGAAGTATTCAAGACCAGTGCTAGTTGCAGCTCCTCCTGTAAGAGTTGTTGTGTCAAGTAAAGTTTCACCGTCATAAAGCAGTACTTCAATAATTTGACCTTCGATGAAAGTCTTTACAAGAGCTGCATCACCAACTGTATTAGCGAAGTATTCACTTAAATAAGTAGCTACAGCTCCTTCGATTTGTACTGTAAGACCGTCTAAAGTTACATTTAAGTCTTTAGCTTCAAGGTCAAATACAAGAAGGTCAACTTCTTTAGCTACATTTTTTTCTACATCAGCCACACCTTTGTCAGGGCTAGTTGTATGTCTTTTAGCCGAAAGAGTAGCGGTTGAAGTACCTTTGTAATCAAATGCTCTCTTAATTGCTGCTGCTCCTGCATTAACTGTTACTCCAGCTCCATCTACTCCGCGTACTGCGCTAGAGTCAGTAGGTCCAAGCTCAATACTATCTCTTGCAGTTCCATTGTCTTTACCCGTTACAGTAACAACAACATCTTTGTATCCGCTCTTTGGAATATTGATATTAAGTCCTGAAAAACGAAGATAAGTTGCGGTGTTGCTTACAGTAGTACTGTTAACATTAATTTCTCCAATCATTTCTCCATCAAGATAGAGAGCGACCTTAGAAACAGCAGCTCTGAGTTGAACGGCAGTTGCGCCACTAAAATAAAGATCAATTCTTTGAACAGTTACAGCAGAATCTTTTGCTTCAAATCTGAATTTAGCAATGTCTTCTGTTTCTCCTGAATAAACATCGATATCACGGATATCGTTTCTTACAGCAACAGTAACAGAACCTTCTTCACCAACGCCAGTATCCATTGCATCTAATCTTGCTTTAATATCCTCAATTGCAGCTGCAAGTGCTTGAAGTTGTGTTAATATTGTGCTTTCTTCTGTTGCAGGAGTTGTTCCTGTAACTCCACCTACGAGTAAAGCATTAAGCTTAGCTCTTGTTTGTGTTCCAACAAAACCAGTAGCAGTTGTAAGACCAATTGGGGTCAAAACTACGCTAGCATATTTTGTTTGGAATTTCTTTGCAGCGGCGCCAGTAATAGGACCAAAATATTCGGTCTCCATTCCTGGTGAACCAGCTCCAGTTGCTGCTAATATTGTATCAGCATCAGCATTAAGCAGGATTTGCAGATATTTTACGTCAACACCTCTTGAACCTAACTTAAGGTTTTGGGTGAAAGTAAAACCTGCAGGAATTCCTAAAACCTCTACTGTTGTGGTTGTTGTGGTTTCTTCTCCGTTAAGGTCAACACCAAGTGATTCAGCTAAAGCTGCAATCATTGCCCAAGCTTCATCAAGCTGGGTTTGTGTATCATCTTCCGCATATGCGAATGAGAAAGAAAAAACGAGAGCAAAAGCCATTAAACCGATAATAAACTTTTTCATTTTTTTCTATTGTGGTTGTACTTTTATTGTACAAACACTGTTTAATAATTATTGTGATTTTTTATACTCTTTATAATTTCTGCCGTTGCCGACCCTCCCTCCGAATAAGGAACAGGGAAACGACTGCTGTCTTCTAACTTCCGAATTGTTAAAAATAATAAACATTTTTTGATTCTATTCTTACTCAGATAAAATATCAACTATCATATTAAATGCATCTCCGTAATCCTCACCATCTTTTGCTTCTTTGATTTTCTTTATCCTTTCATCGTTCTTTCTGAGATCATTACTCTCTATCCTTGTCAGGTGATAATCAATAATATCCTCGTCTGTAAGATTAACTGCTACCTTCTCCTCTGCAGGAATCATTGATCCTAAAACCTGTCTTTGAATATTTCTGTAAACATCTTCTAGCTCAGCAAGGTTTTTTTCAATTGGTTTCTTTGAAGTCGCAACCTCAACCATCATCTCGTCTGTTTCTGCAACCATTTTAATTTCTTCTTCTCTTTCAACTCCATTCTCTAAGGCAGGAATATAAACAAAGCTATATTCATAATTTAAAGGAAGAAGTGGATAAGCTAAAATCCCGAAGAAAAATAAAAACATAAATGCTCCAACTACCGCCATTCTACTTTGAAATACCGAGTTTGCAAAAACACTAACAAATGATCCGGTAAACTCACTGAGAACAGATTGTTTCTTTTGAGTAGCCAAAACAGCATCTCTTTGAAGGATGCTTTCTTTAGTATTTTCTACGAAAGAAGCGCTGGGCTTAAGCTTACGTAGTAAATATATTTTGGTTAGTACTTCTTTTTCCATGTTTTCTAATTATTTTCGCCTCTGTTATAGAAGACGTATAAAAGAGAAATTTGTTACACCCCTTTTTTCTTTTTCTCCTTTAAAGACTTACGAAGAGCAGTTATTGCACGATGAATAAGCACTCTTACCGAGCTTTCCGGCTTATCTAAGAGATCGGCAATCTCAGATGTAGTAAGTTCATCTAAGTAATACCAGATGATAATGTTCTGATAATCTTCGTTTATAAGGGACAATGCTTTTTTAACCTCCTCTATCTCTGAGTTAAGCAAAGCTCTTTCATCGGCTCTCATCTCTTTGTCCGGAGCGACAACGCTCTCTAGGGAAACCTCCGTTTTAGAGTCCTGTACTTCTTTTGCAGGATCTTTTCTATTTTTTCGATAATAATCAATAACCAAGTTCCTCGCCACTTTATAGAGAAATGACTTCGGACTTTTTAGCGAAAGATCTTTCTCTACAGAAAGAGAGTCCCAGACCTTAATAAAAACCTTTGATGTTATATCTTCCGCATCGTCCTTGGAGCTAACCTTCAAATAGACAAAGCGAAAGATCTTCTCGACGTGAGTGTCGTATATCTTTTCAAAATCTTTCCTTTTGTTTTTTTCTTTTCTCTTAAACATTCCTTAATCTTTTTAATGATTTTCTGGTAAAAGTCAAGTTGTAAAATATTGATAAATTATTTGTCCTACTACGGACAAAAAAAAGAAAACTTATTTCTTGCCCATAGAAGAGTTCATCCCTTTAAACAAATAAAGCAAGGGAAATTGGAAGAGATAGGACAACAGTGCAAATCTTTAGTTGTTTTATTCTGTCCTATTGTTGTCCTATCTAAAGCTCTTTGTCCTATCTACGTGAATAGGCTATCGTGTTTCCTGCTCCAGTTCTTTTTAAAAGTTTCTTTCCCACCATCGCACTTAAATCTCTTCTCAATGTTCTCTTGGTAGCTGTCTGTACCACTTCCTGAATATCTTTCACTTGCAAACTTTCTTTCCTTTTAAGAAGATCCAGTATCTTCTCTTGCCTCTTGTTTAGATTGACAACTTCTTTCTTCTTTTCTTGCTTTTTTATTTGAGGAACATGTGTTTCTTTCTGAGGAGCTACTTTCTCTTCACTGATAAGTAAAGCCTTTTGCTCGTAAAGATGGGTTTTCCTTCTTAAAATATCGTTAAACTCTTCTACTTCTATCTTAATCTCCTTGTACTTCTCTTGAACCTTCTTAATTTCATCTGAATCTATCCAGTTTTGTGCTTTTGCAAGCTCCAAAAGCGCATCGAGTATCTCGATACTTTTTTCTACACTAAAAGCAGCTTCTCTTCTTTCATTGATCTCCCCTTCTAAGATAAGCACCAGGTTAGCTAAAATATCGTCAGCAACCTCTCTTACCTTGTAACGAAGTGGTTCCTTCATCGGGAAAAAGAAAGTAATCCTATAAAGCTGGTTTGTTAGTTCAATAAAGTAAGACTTGTTCATGGAATGCAAGATAAACAGAAAAGGTTCTAAAAGGAAACCAACGCTGTATACTGACTTAAGTTTTCTATTTGTTGAGTGGTAAGTAGTTCCGCTTGCGCTATCGCTTCTTCGATAAGCTCTGTTGAAACTTCTATCTCTTCTCCAATCTCTAGGTGTCTTAGTCCGGTCTTTTCGGGAGCAAGACGTTTTTGAACATAGTCCTCAACGTAAATTCTCTCCTCGTGAGAAAGATTAATGTTTTCGTCTTCAATGTAGGAAGTAGTGGCGCGACGAGCAAGATGGGTTAATCCATCTCCCCTTTTAGCGGTTTCTTTGTAGGTTTCTTTTTGGAGAGAAACTTCCTCTTCTACCGCAACTTCTTCTTCTGCTACTGTTTTTTCAGGAAATATAACGTCTATCTCATTTAAGATTTTCTGGGAAGCAGAGAAGATAAGGTTTTTTGCACCATACTCTCTTAGGGTAACAAACCCAAATACGAGAATGAAAATAACTATGAGAACGAGGATGGAGAGGGCGATGTCTTTTTTTCCACTCGGTTTTTTTTCTATGTTGATAAAATCTTCGCTCATATTCAAAATCGACATAAAATTAATAATAACTCTTGTTCTTTTCTAAAGAGCTCTGATTCCCCCCTCCTAATGAGCTATTGTAGAGCTACTATAACAGGAAAAGCAAAAAAAATCAACGAGTTTGTTTTGGACTTTAGGAAAATAAAAAGTAGAATAAAAGAATGAAAAAAATATTTTTCTTTTCCCTAATATCTCTCTTCCTTCTCTTCCCTCTTTTTTTAAACAAAGAATATTTTAAAGAAGAAGAAACTTACACTCTTCTTTTCGCTGGAGATATCATGCTCAACAGAGGAGTTGAGCATATGGTAAAAAAGCATGGGGAAGATTTTTCCTTTCCTTTCCTAAATATTAGAGAAAAACTGCAAAGTACAGATCTTCTTTTTGGGAATCTAGAAAGCATGATATCTGATAAAGGAAGAAGGATTGGAAGCATCTATTCTTTTCGTGCAGATAAAGACGCAGTTAACGCCTTAACCTATGCTGGCTTTGATATCGTTTCTTTGGCAAACAATCACACCTTTGATTACGACAGAGAGGCATTTGAAGAAACAATGAAACTCCTTGAAGAAAACAACATCTCCTATACCGGAGCAGGACTTAATAAAGAAGAAGCACACTCGCCCACTATATTATTATTAGGAGAAGAAACGAAAGTAGGATTTTTAGGATATACTGAGTTTTTTTCTTCTTATGCTTTTGCAAAAGAAAATATTTCTGGGATAACCAACTTTTCAGAAGAACAGATGGAAATAGATATCAAAAACGCAAAGAATTTAACAGATTTTTTAGTAGTTACTTTTCACTACGGCGATGAATATCAAAAACTTCCAAATGAAAAACAAAAGAAATGGAGCAAAATGGCCATTGACTACGGAGCAGATCTCGTTATTGGACACCATCCTCATATAACCCAGTCTGTGGAAAAGTATAATGGAAAATATATTGCCTATTCTTTGGGAAACCTTGTCTTTGATCAATATTTTTCAGAAGAAACAATGAAAGGATTTTTGCTTGAAATAAAAGTAAGAGGGAAAGAAGTAATCAGTGCAAAGAAAATTCATTACAAATTAAACGAGTTCTATCAACCAGAAATCACAGAAGAAGAGGAAATGAATTAAAAAAGAGCTCCTGAATCAGAGCTCTTTTTAGCATTTCTGCTTTATGGGCTTACAAAGTAAATCCCTTTTTTCTTGGGAGTAAGAGATTTAGGAATTTCTTCAGAAATAAATGCCGGACGATGGCACTTTGGACAGTCCGCAGACCACCCTTCATCGCATAAATAAGGACTAACAAAAACATGCCCATTGCAGTACTGACACTCAACTATAATCTTCATTTCTAGCTTTTCGTTCATAATCTACTTCCCTTCTTTTTTTTTATTTTTCTTCTTCTCTTCGCTAACAACTTTCTTAATGGCGATCTTAACCCTTTTACCATTCTTTTGAACAGGACTTTTAGCCATATTCCACTCTCCTCCCCTTGTAAAAATTAGTAAAGAACTTTTGTGAACAATAATATACGTTAATTTTATTACTTTGTCAAACTTTCTCTTTAAAAACATTCTTATATTCTTCTTTCTTAAAATTGTTACTCCTTGAATAAAGAACGATTTCCTTCTTAATCCCCTCTCTTCCTTTAAAAAGACTTAAAAAGAAACCTCTGTTGGTAACCGAGGGAAAGTTATGTTTTCCAAGATAATCAAGGAGACTCGAACATCTATACTTATACAATCTCTCTAACGCCTTTTCTTTAGAAAGAGCAGAATCTTTTTTAATCCACAAATTTACAGGTTTTGTGTGTATGTAGCAAAAAGCGGCTTTAAGCCGCTCTTTTTCGATATTAATCGCTCTATAGCGCGAAGAAAAGAGAGTCCCTTCCCTTTTATATCTTTGATTAAAGTAATAAGCATATCCCCCTATCTTCTGCATAAAAAGAGAAATTCCTCCTTCTTCAATCTCTCTTAAGAGAAAAGTATAAGAATTTGACGTCATTATGAACGCTAAAAAATCAACAATTCTTGTCTTTTTCTTATTATTTACTCTTTCTTTGTAAATCGCAGTTTTAATGTTCTTTTTATCTTTGTAAAAAAACATTCTCCACAAATTTATACTTTCTTTGCAATTAAAGAACTCAAGGGCGGTAATAAAGCGAAAGCAGTCTTCCTTGTTTAAAAATATTCTTCTGTTTTCGACTCCTCTTTGCGTAATGTAGTAAATTTTACTCAACTGGAAGTCTCTCTTTTTTCTTGCCACCATCAGTTTTTTAAAAATCTAATAATGCATTGCGGGGTCAGACCTCGCAATTTACACAACACGCAAAACAACTAAAAAATCAACAAAATAAACAGAAAAAGTCTTTATTGTGACTTTTTCCTTTAATTGAGGGTTTGCGAGAAAACGCCTCTTTTGTTAAGTTTTGATAATCTATTTTAAGATAATATTTTTATGAAAAAAATAAAAGTGCTATTACCGATTATAGTTTTTCTTCTTCTTTTTATTTTCCTCTTTAAAGAGAATAGAGAAGAAGAAATTATTGATCTTGGCAAAGATTATACTTTTGAAGATCCGAAAAACTATCTGTTTCATCAAAAAGACGGTAAAACTCTACTCCAAAACAAAAATTTGGAGTTTTCTTTTGAAATTCCAGATAGTTGGGCTATTGAAGGATTCAAAGATGACTTCGCCTCCGGATTAAATCTTCTTTCTTCAGATTATAAGGAGGATGAAAACTTCTTATTAAAAAGTGGATGTAAATCAATAATCACTGTTTATGAAAAAGATGATGAATACCTATATCTAGAAGACATCAGTAGTCATTTAGAAAACAGTGAAATCATCCGCGACAACGTAGGAATAATAGAGATTGATGGAATTTCTGGATATATGACAGGAAAAGGAGAAGATTCTTATTACAAAAACATAAAGATACCTTTAGATAATAAGATTTATTCTATTGAGGGATTGTTTTCTAATAACGACA
This sequence comes from uncultured Candidatus Saccharibacteria bacterium, assembly GCA_964544985.1. Lineage (GTDB taxonomy): Bacteria > Patescibacteriota > Minisyncoccia > Minisyncoccales > PWPS01 > PWHW01. Next base: position 3,093 of record CAZJEE010000018.1, on the reverse strand, counting down.
AAGAGCTTTGTGAAGAAACTTACAATAATTTATTAAATTCTATCTCTTTTTTAAAAAATGAAGAATAAGAAGAGCTTCCATTTCGTTCTCTTAATCAGTCTCTTCTTATTAATCCCGCTCAATGTTCTACCAGCCAGTCTCTCTCTCCTTGAAATTAATCGAGCATTTCATCTCTTAAAAAATGAAATAGTAGATGTTCACTTATCAATATCTAGTTATCCTCAAAACTATTCTCCAGAAGAAGAGGCCGTTATTGTCTTGACCAAAAAAGCAACCTTCAGTGAACTCATAAATCTTAATCTTGTAGAGCTCCCAAAGGACTTTATTATAAGCGCAGCTCTAAAGAGTGGACTGCGTCTCGCCGGAGCGTCTACTAATCCGTTAGATTTTTTAGAAAAAGAACTGTTGAATTATTCAATAAAACAAATAATGAATTGGCTTCTACAGGAAGAGATTAATATAGCAGGTGGAGAAATATCAATCTCTTATCAAGACATAAATAGAGAGAGAAAAACTGAAAATCTTGTTTATTCTGTTACAAGAACTCAAGATAAAGAAATTTCTATCACAATTTACTCCGGAAACTATATTAACCCCCCGCTATCTGTCCCAGGATCTGCTATTAACAACTCCCTTTGGAGAATGAACGATTTTAAAAAAGATTTATTAAATCCTTTTTCAATAACTTTTGCTGGAGAAATTGGAGAAACCACCCAAGGAGCATTTTTCTGGAAAAATAATCCAGAAATTGAGATTACTTTTTACGAAGAACCTTTTGCCCTTTCTTTCTCTTCACCTACTTTTTTGAATAAAATAAAAGATTTTGCAAATAATCTGTTTAGTAACACTTTTTCTTTCTTTGTGTCAGCTGAAAATATTTTGAAAAGTTCTATTTCGGCAATGATTGGGAAAAAAGATATAAAAGAAACATCTTTTTCTACAATTGTGAATTTAAATAATCCTGAAGATCAAGAAAATATTTCGGAAAAAGAGAAAACTCAAGAAGAAACAACTAAGCAAGAAGAAAAAGTTAATGAGGAAAAAATCACTGTTACAACTAAAAAAAAGAGTGGCGCACCCGTAAAAGTAGAACTTAATTCTGCAATAGGAGAAGACTTGGAAAAGCTCGTTGGCATTGGACCAATTTATGCAGAAAGAATTATTGAAAACAGGTCCTACTGCACACTTGATGAGCTTACTAAAGTTCCGGGAATTGGAGAAGTAACTTTAAGTAAAATCAAAGAACAGGGGCTCGCTTATGTGGTTGCTCCTCAAAGTTGCTCTAGTAAAAATATCCAAGAAAAAGAAATAAAGAACAAAGAAGAATTAATTAAACTACTTTTTAAAGCAAAAGGAATTTTAGAAAAAATTGAAGAGTCCAGGAAAAAAGAAACCACAGAAGAGGAGGAGGAGGAAGAAGAAGAAGAAGAAGAAAAAGAAGATATCATTAAGAATATCGAAATAAATTCAGCATCTCTAAATGATTTAACCTTTATCGTCGGAATTGGTCCTGCTCTTGCACAAAGAATTATCGAGAATAGACCCTACTGTACACTTGATGAGCTTACCAAAGTTCCAGGAATTGGAGAAGCAACCTTAAATAAAATCAAAGAACAAGGGATCGCTTACGTTAGTCCTCCGATTAGTTGTAAACAAGAAGAAAAAAAAGGAGGAGGTAACTCCCCTTTTTTGCCAAAAGATGATGATCAAGAAGAAGAAAAAGAGGAGGAAAATATAGAAATAAACTCAGCATCTTTTGAAAAGCTACAAAGAATTACAGGAATTGGACCAACTTATGCAGAGAGAATTATTGAAAACAGACCTTACTGCACACTTGATGATTTAATAAGAGTTCAGGGAATTGGAGAAGCAACTTTAAATAAAATTAAAGAACAGGGACTTGCCTATGTTAATCCTCCAGATAGCTGTTTTGAGGAGGAAAATGATAATAATGAGGAGAATGACGATGAAGATGATGATGAAGAAGAGGAAGAAGAAGAGGAGGAAGAAGAGGAGGAGGAGGAGGAGGAGGAGGAGGAGGAGGAGGAGGAGGATTTTCCTAATTTTGATATTATAATAATTAACGCAGAAACCTATCAGAATATACTCCTCTTACAAAAAATTATCGACTCCACAAATACTAACCAAGAGCACCTTGAAAGTGCCATTGCAAGCAGAGCAGAACTTTTAATCGAAAAAATATTAGAAAAATATTTCACAATCGGTTTAACAAAACCTGTATTTATAAATTAAGTAAAAAAATATGTTTAAAAAAATAATTATATTTTCTGTACTCTTTTTTCTTCCTTTTTTCTCTTTTGCAGAGTCAATAACCACTTTTCCTAAAGAAGATGCCGGTATATCTGCTTATACAAAGACTGATGATATAAACGAAAGCAACAACATCACAAAAATCACTGAAGCTGTGGCTTTTTTTGAATCATTGGGGGGTGAAATGTTGATAGAGGGAGAAAGTACTCATGCCATCGGCAGAATTCCTATAAAAATTGAGATAGAGGGATATTCCTTTAATCTCAATCCCCATGTCTATATCGACATAGAAGGATGGATTGTAGCTTATTTTGGGAAAGAAGATCCCTCGAGTAAAATCGTCCAATGGACTAACTACTCTCCGGGTAATCTTTCAACAAACATCTTGGAAGAAGCAATGAACAAGATAACAACAGAACTTGGCCTCACCTACTCTTCTTTAAGTTACTACCATTTTCAATATCCAGAAGCGAATAGAATGACATTAGTTGTCGACACAGTAAATTCATTGGAAAATCCAACAAACAACTTCTCAGTAACAATTCCTGGAACAATTTATGAGTCTTCATATTCTCTTTATTATGAAAAAAAGCTTGTGTCTTCAGAGTATTGTCCTGTCGATTTAATAGTTGATAGCAATATTATTCATAGAAAAGAAAAAAACGCCTCTAACTGGAGCTGGTGCCAAGGAGAAGATTTCACTTATGATTTTTATCCAGTAAACACCTTTGAAACAAACAAACCACATTCAGTGGTTTTTAAAGATCCTGCGGGAAAAAGAATTAGAATGGGGGCAGCGACAATCTTTTTATATAATAACTA
>CAZJEE010000017.1:3632-12912 GCA_964544985.1 uncultured Candidatus Saccharibacteria bacterium | reverse complement strand
ATGACGGTTACTGGTGCAATTACTGCGAATGGAGAGGATGGCGCTTGTTCCTACCGTGATGGATCATATAATGCTACCGGAGGAGGAGGTTCTGGAGGAAGTATCTGGGTCACAGCAGGAACAATCGCCGGTCAAGGTTCAATTACCGCAGATGGAGGAGATAGGGGTGGTGGCTCTTGTCATGCATCTAACTATGCAGGTGGTGGTGGAGGAGGAAGAGTAGCACTTTATTATTGTGAAGAATTAGCTGTTAGCCTTAATTTATCTGCAAGTGGTGGAATAGGATATGGTAATGGAGGCGTTGCCGATCCACAGATTTATACAGAATTATTGGTGGGAGCAGATTGTACTCTTGAAGAAGAATGCACGACGGTGGAATGTGAAGTCTTTACTGGAGTTGAGCCCATTATAATGACTGATTCAGTTGTTAGAATAAGAGGAACTGCGGACATTGAGTATGTCTTTGTCGGAAATCTTGTGCACATGGGAGACTTTGATAGTGTAGAAACTTGGTTTAAGTGGGGCAGTACTACAAATAGCATGAGTAATATTACCGAAGTTACCACGTCAACTAGAAGAGGTCTTTTCTCTTCAAAGATAACCTTTGTTGCAGGTGAAGTAGGAAATACTTACTATGTGAGAGCGGTTGCAAAGCTAAATGAATATGAAAACCTAGAAGCAGATGAAACATTGAGCTTCACAGTTTCTCAAACAAGCGGGACTATTATAACAAGACATGGTGGAGAGGTAATGGGAATAAATGTAGAAGAGGGAGGCGTAATAGAAGTTGTTAGGTTAGACTAGTGATACTCTCTCTATTAAGTTTATGATTAAAAATGAATGCTTTTTAGATAATCGTAAAAAGAAAGGGTTTACCTTGATGGAGATTTTGATAGTTATTTCTCTAATGGTGATTTTTACTGCATTAACAGTTCCTTTCGGAGTAAGTTTTTACAGAAGACAAATACTAGGAGAACAAACAGCTACTTTAGCGAACAACTTAAAAGTAGCTCAATCACACGCGCAAACTGCAAAGAATGATAGTTCTTGGGGAATAAAATTCTATCCTGAAGATCAGGAATGCACAAATTGCTATATTCTTTTTCAGGGAGTTTCCTATAACTTGCGTAGTGAAGCAGATAAGGTCTTTGACAAAGTTTTTACCATTTCTTCTGGAGTATTATTAGAAGGAGTTTCTGAAATAGTTTTTGAAAAAGGAACGGGTGAACCGAGTATTGTTATTAGTAATTAATGTTCTTTCTAATGGAGCGGGAAGAAATATTTTATAGAGATAAAGAGAAAGGTGTAGGATTATTTGAAGTACTTTTAGCGGTAGCTGTTTTTTCAATCGGAGTAGCTACAGTGGCTAATCTTTTTTTAGGCTCTTACACATCTTCTGTTTATAGTACTGAAAAAAACCAAGCAATTATGTTAGCTAAGGAAGGGATTGAAGCGGTACGTTCGATAAGTAATCTAGGAGAAATTAGTGAATTAGAAATAAATGGATGTAAGGGCGTAGAGATTGTAGTGGGCAAGTGGGCGCTAAAAGAGACAGTGGATGTAATAGGTGATTTCACGAGAGAAGTGAATATTAATATTATAAATGAAGCAATGTGGGGAGTAACTTCTCTTGTAACATGGCAAACGATGAGAGGATTAACGGGAGAGGTTTTGCTTAGTGAAAATGTTGCTTCATGGAGAGGAGAGTTTGTTGAATCGGGAGCATGGGTTTCTTGTGGAGACTTTTTAGAATATGGAGGAAGAATTTATGGCACAGTAGAGATTAACTCTCTTTGCTGGTTTCAAGAAAACTTAGCTTATCTGCCAAGTGTAAGTGGGCCAGCGTCTGGTAGCACAACTATTTTCCATTATTATGTTTATGACTATGACGGAAGTAGCGTTGACACTGCAAAAGAAAAAAGTAATTATCGAGATTACGGTGTTCTCTATAATTACGTAGCTGCTCTTACTGCTTGTCCGACAGGGTGGCGACTTCCTACTGACACAGAACTTTATAACCTTGAAAATTATTATGTAACAGAAGGATGTAGTTCTTCTAGAGAAGTTTGGGAGTGTGATCCGGCTGGGAAGAAAATAAAAAATTACAGATGGGGAGGAGAAAGTGGTAATAAATTTTCAGCAGATATGGGCGGGGTTAGAAGTCCCAATAACTATTTTAATCTTTTGGGAGTCAGTGCTTCTTTCTGGTCATCTACAGATTCTGTCGATAGTGCTTGGGTAAGATTTTTATACCTTCATGAAGATCGCATACTTCGTTATGAATATGATAAAGCTCATGGCTTTTCTGTTCGTTGTGTTTTAGGTGAATAAAAATATGAAGAAAATAAAAAAAGAAAATGGATATGTCGCTCTTTTTTCCACAATCATTATGGGCGCCATTTTTATTTTACTTTTTGTGGGAATGTTTTCTTTGGCTGTTGGAGGGATAAAAAGGACAGCAGACAAAGAAAATATGTTTCAAGCTGCATCGCTAGCCAACATTTGTGCAGAAGAGATACTTAGTGGAATAAAAAATAATATTTATTATGGTAGCGGATATGAGTTTTTTCCAGATGAGAATCCTGAAAATTTTTGCAGGGTAGAGCGTATCTTAAGATACGGGGATCATTTAAGAATCTTTACTGTTGAAGGACAGTATGGGGGGTATAAAAAAAGAATAGAAGTCGAGGTTCTTATTGAAGAGGGTGTAGGTATAAGATGGCTGGAGATTGTTAGTTGGAAGGAAAGCACTGACTTCTTAGAATAATTTTATGATGAAATCAAAAAAAGGATTTACATTAATTGAGATTATGATCGCGATATCAATAGCGATTATTCTCGCGGTTATTATCATCTTTGTGATTAAACCGGCACAGATACTTGCTAACGCTCGGGATAGTCAAAGAAACGTGCATGTTCAGTCGATATATTCTATTATTAAGCAATATAATTATCTAAACGAAGGAGTCCTCCCTATCTGTTTTATAGGGAAAGTAGCAGATGAATTTTTTGATATAAAAGAGTGTGAAACAGATTTGGTGCCGTATTTTATAAACGAATTACCATTGGACCCAATATACGGAACAACTGAGATAACCGGTTATCTTATTAAAAAAAACGCAGAGGGGAAAATAGGGATAAAAGCTGATTACCATGAAGGGGAAGTGGAAATAGGAGCGGGATATTATTAGTAGGTATAGTTATTTATGATAAAGATATGATAAAAGATAAGGGATTTACAATGATAGAGCTTTTGGTTGTTGTTGGAATCATTATTATTTTGATGGTGGCTTTGATTATTGTAATGACACCCGCAGAAAGAATAGCTGGTGCTCGTAACAATCAGAGAAAAGCGCATATTAACACGATTTATGCTGGACTGGAAGAACTTTCTTTATATAATCAAGGAGAAGTTCCTACTTGTCTATCTGAGTTTATAGCAGTTGATGTTATCTCTTGTGAGACAGAGCTAAGCCCATATATTGTCAATATTCCGGTAGATCCAATTTGTGGAAATGGGAATACTGGATATGAGGCAAAAATGGATAATGTCACGAAAAGAATTGGTGTCAGGGCACCTTGTGCAGAAGGAGAAGAAATTATTGCAGGAGATTGGTAAATAAAAATATATAAAAATGATTATGAGAAAGGTAAAAATAAATATGTGGAGAGGTTGTTCTCAAGATCAAAGAGGGTTTACCTTGATAGAGTTTTTAATATATAGCGTAATAGTGTCTTTTGTAATTGGAGCTCTCGTTCTTACGGGAGTAAATGTTTTACAGGGAAGAGGAAAGGTGGGGATGATAGAAGAGGTTAATCATAACGGAAGAGTAGTCATGGAAAGAATGACATACTATATTAGACACGCTAAAAAAATTAATTCTCCAAACATTGGAGAAAGCGCTTCTTCTCTTTCATTAGAGATGCCGATTAAAGAAAAAAGCCCTACTGTTTTTAGCGTGAATGTGAATGGATTTTTAGTGGTGGAGATAGGAAGCACAGGGTTTCCTTTACCCCTTACTTCAGAAAATATTACGGTTACAAGCTTGAATTTTATTAATGTCTCTTATCCCAGTTCCCCGGGAGCGATAAGAATCGAAATTACGATAAAGTATAATGATCCTGGGAATAGAGAAGAGTACAGCTTTGAAAAGACATTTTATACTACAGAAAACATTAGAGCAATGGGGTACTTAGCATTATGAAGGGCCACCTAGTGGAGGAAGCGGGGAGGAATTTATTATTGCGACAGGGGGTAATAGTGTTTACACTTTTATGGGGGATGGTTCAAACGGAATAGCTGGTCAAATATATAGAGTACATGAATTTACAAGTACTGGGAGTTCAAGTTTTAATGTAGAGAGCGCTCCTGTTGGAGTAACTGTAGAATATTTGGTTGTTGCAGGTGGTGGTGGTAGTGGTTATGGGGGGGAGGCGGAGGACAAGACAATGCTGGAGCAGGAGGATCAGGAATAGTAATTATCCGATATTATAAATAATATATTATAATTTCTTCGTCTCAATTTATAAAATACGAACAAAATGTAATTTTAATTGCATTTACTTTGTTTTTGATTTATATTAAAAGAACGAGTATTTTTTGTTTTAAGAGGTAATAGAAAAATTACGACTTGTTTTTTGTGAAAAAACTTATATATGATCTTCCCCGAAGAAAAACTTAAGGAGTTAGTTGTTGGTCCAGGACATGTTTCTGAGATTGATTTTAATATTACTAAAGATTTAGCAAAAGAAAAAGAGATCCCTCTAGAAAGACTGCTTGTTGAAGAGGGATATATTGACGATGAAAACCTTGGAAAGATTATTGCCGACTCAATTGGATATCCGTTCGTCAACCTTAAGAAAGCAAATATCGATGAAATATCAGATGACCTTTTAAATTATATTCCGGAAGCAGTTGCCAATTCACAAAGAGCTATTATTTTTCGTGAAGAAGAAGGGGCTCTCTTACTTGCAACCAATAATCCCGATAGTTATGAATTTGTAAAACATCTTGAAAAAATAACTGGTTACAGAATAGAGGTTTACTATGCTACTCCTGCAATGATTGATACGGCGCTGAGAAAGTACAGTGGAGATTTACAGAAAGAAGCAAGGAATCTTATCGATGATATTAAGCAATCTCCCGAAAAAGCAGAACAAGTTGTGGTAAGATTAGCAGAATTAATCTTTGAACATGCTTATGCAAATGTTGCCTCTGATATTCACATTGAGCCACTTAAAGATAATTGTATTATACGTTTTAGAGTTGATGGAACACTTTATAAAGTTCTTGAATATCCGAAGACTCTGCACGATAGAATGGTTTCCAGAATAAAGATTCTTTCTAGATTAAGAACTGATGAAAAGGCTGCTCCACAGGACGGAAGGTTTGATTATAAGGTGGGGGGAGCAAACGTAGATGTGCGTGTTTCAGTACTTCCAACAACAGAAGGAGAAAATGTTGTAATGCGTCTTCTTATGCAACAAGGTAAAAGGTTTATGATTGAAAACCTAGGTTTATTAGAAGGTGATCTTAAAAAGATTAGAAACAACTCAAAAAAACCTTGGGGGATGATACTGGTGGTTGGACCAACCGGATCTGGGAAAACGACTACGCTTTACGCTGTTTTACAGATGTTGCACCTGCCAACAGTGAACATTATGACAGTTGAAGATCCTGTGGAGTATAATATTGACGGTGTTCAACAAGCTCAGGTAAATCCGAAGAAAAACGTTACATTTTCCGCGGGATTAAGAGCAATTGTTCGTCAAGATCCAGATATTATTATGGTTGGTGAAATTCGAGACGAAGAAACTGTAAATATGGCGATAGATGCTGCAATGACCGGACATCTGGTACTTTCTACAATGCATGCAAATGATGCAGCTACTGCTTTCCCTCGGTTATTAGAGATGGGAGTAGAGCCATTTCTTATTGCTTCTGCAGTTAACGTATCCATTGCTCAACGCCTTGTTCGTAGAATATGTGAGCATTGTAGAGAAAGTTATTTTTTATTAGATGAAGATATAGAAAACTTTTTGGAAGACAATAATTTTATTGAAATGATAAAGGCAATTTCTGGGAAAAGTGACATCAAGAGAATTCGTTTTTTCAGAGGAAAGGGATGTGAGCTTTGTGAACATACTGGATACGAGGGAAGAACCTCTATTTTTGAAGTGTTGGAAGTGACAGAAGAGCTAAGAAAACTTATAACCGAAAAACACTCGTCAGATGCTATAAGGAGAAAAGCGATAGAAGAAGGGATGACTTCGATGGTTCATGATGGTATTTCAAAGGCACTTCTAGGAGTAACTACTATTAGCGAAGTAAAAAGAGCAGCTAAGTCTTAAAAAAAATATGGAAAATAAAAGAAAAGCAAATTCTTTAACAGTAATTTCCCATCATGTTAAAAACCCAGTATATATTTTGCAAAGTTATCTAGAAGTTATTTCTTCTGGTGATTTGGGGGAACTCAACGACTCACAAAAAAAGTATATTAAAGTCTGTCTTGAAAATACGCATAAAATTGGAAAAATACTTGAAAGCCTAATTTACTTAATGGAAGTTGAAGAGGGATCGTATAAAGCAAAAAAAGAAAAAGTAAATATTGTCGAGATAGCAAAAAAGTCTATTGAAGATAATATGTTCTTATCGCGGGCAGGAAACACTAAAATTTTTTTGGAGTGTGAAAAAGAAAGTCTTTGTATTTTGGGAGATTTTGAGAAGGTAAAGGCGGTTTTTGATGCTCTTATTGAGAACGCGATAAAATATAAAAAACAAGGAGAGGGAATTGTAAAAATAATAATTAGAGAAGAAAATGATAAAATAAAATGTTCTGTAAGAGACAACGGAGTTGGTGTCGCAGAGGAAGAAAAAGACAGGATATTTCAAAAATTTTATAGAACACAAAAAGCGATAGAAATAGAACCGAGCAGTTTAGGATTAGAACTTTACATCAACAAAAAAATCATAGATGATTTGGGAGGAAGCATGTGGGTAGAAAACAATAATGATGCTGGTGCAACGTTTTCTTTCTTTTTGCCTATTTATAATAATAAAGAGTAATAAAAATATGGAGGGTTATAAAAAGAAGATATTGATGATAGAAGATGATTCTTTTTTAAGAAATCTTTATAGGGATAAGCTTGAAAAAGAAGGATTTGAATTTGTTGAAGCGACAAGTGGCCTTGAGGGAATTAACAAAATAATGAACGAAAGCCCAGATTTAATAATTCTTGATATTCTCCTCCCAATGAAAGGGGGTTTTGACATTCTAGAAGAAATGCACGGATGTGGATTAACAGAAAAAATACCGGTTGTTATTTTATCAAGTCTTAAACAAGATACTGATATTGAAGAAGGAAGAAGACTCGGGGCAAGGGATTATTTTATCAAATCTGAGACAAACTTTTCAGAGTTCATCGAAAGAATTAAGGAACTTATTTAGTCCTATTAGGATGGCTATTTTTGAAAAAATAAAAATTCAAGAAAAAGTGGATTTTGTTAGAAATCTATCTCTTCTAATAAAGAGTGGAAATCCGATAAATGAAGCATTTGATCTTCTTGCCAAACAAGCTAGGAATCTTGCCTTTAAAAAATTTCTCTTGAGGGCTAAAGAAAAGATTGAACAAGGAACACCAATTCACCAGGTTTTTGAGGAAGATGATAGTTTTGATAATGTTTTTGTTAGTTTTGTTCGCGCAGGAGAAGAAAGTGGTACTCTTGATGAAAACCTAGTTTTTTTGGGAGACTGGCTAGAAAGACAAAATTCACTTAAAAAAGAAATGAGCTCTGCAACACTGTATCCCAAGATTATTATGATCTTTGCAATTGTGTTGGGATCGGGACTTTCAGTTTTTGTTTTACCCCAACTTACGGCTGTTTTTGAAGGACTAGATGTCGATATACCAGTTACCACGAGAATTCTTTTATGGTTTACAGAATTAATGGAAAATTACGGAGTTTATATAATATTGGGAATGGTTGTTTTGGGGATTATATTATACTTTTTAATGAAGATAATGGTCGTTAAAAAAATAGTTGACAAGATAATGCTTCGACTTCCAGTTCTTGGATCACTAAATCAGGAATATCAATTAACCATTATTTCTCAACTTTCTTCTATACTTTTCAAAAGCGGACTTCCTGTTAGGCAAACCCTTGCCATTGTTGGAGAGTCTGTTACAAATTCAGAATACACATATTCTCTGAATCGTATATTGCAAAAAGTAGAGACAGGAACAAAACTGTCTTCTGCGATAGAAGCAGAACAACATCTTTACCCAGAGATATTTATTAGCGTGATTGCGACAGGAGAATCCTCGGGATCTTTTGGAGAGTCTCTTTCTTACCTTGCTAATTTTTTTGCAGATCGTGTTACTGATAAAACAAAAAAAATACCTGTAGTTATAGAGCCAATAATGCTTATTTTCATCGGGATATTGGTTGCTTTTATTGCTAGTGCTATAATATTACCAGTATATCAAGTAACAACTGGTATCTAAAGTTTATAAAAATGGAGGAAACAACAAAATTAAGGAAAATAAATAAAATTGTTGTTTTAGAGTCAAAACTTTGTAAGGTGAGAGAAGCGAATAAAGAAAAAAAGACAGAAAGAGATCAGAAGAAGCAAGAACTACAAAGAGAACAAAAAAGAGAAGCGATTCTAATAAAAAAAAGAGAAAGATTGAACTTTCAAAAAAGCTCCTTGCAAAAAAGAGTAGATTTTTTTGATAGAAAAGAAAGAATTTTTAAAGCTGAGAAAAAGAAAATAGAAATAAGTGAAGAAAAAGAAAAAGATATAATCCAAAGAAGAAGAATAGAAAAAGAAAGATGGTTGGTTGAAGAAAATAGAAGAAAAATAGAAGAAAAGAAATGGAAAATTGAAGATTACATACAAAAGATTAATAAAGAAATAAAAGAAACGGAGAGAGAGCTAACAGAAGATGTGAAAAGAAAGACAAAAAATCTATTCCTAGAGATAACAAAGATAGAAAGTCTTTTAAAAAAATATGAATCTTGGAATATTTTTTTGAGCAAGAAGATTATTGATGTAAAAAAGAAAGAAAAGGAAAGGAGTGTAATACTGGAAAGAAAAATATTTAAAAAAGAAAAAGAGATTGAAAAAGAACAAGAAATTGTTAAGCAGATTCGTCTTAACGCAAAGAAAAGAGAAGAGGAGCTAAGGAAAAAACGAGAAAAAGAAGAAGAACTTCTTAAGGGAGAAAAAGAAAAAGAGATTGAAAAAGAACAAGAAATTGTTAAGCAGATTCGTCTTAA
>CAZJEE010000017.1:0-3532 GCA_964544985.1 uncultured Candidatus Saccharibacteria bacterium | reverse complement strand
CGCAAAGAAAAGAGAAGAGGAGCTAAGGAAAAAACGAGAAAAAGAAGAAGAATTTCTTAAAGAAAAGTTGGAAGAAGAAGAGAAAAAATCAGAGATTGAAGAAAAGTTCAAGGAATTATTTTATGTCATCGAAAAGAATAAAGAAGAAATAAATTTTTTGAAAGAGGGCTTAGCAGAAAAAGAAAAGAAAAGAGAGAAACTTGAAGAACGGGGAGTTGAAAGTGAACAAGAAAACAAACAGATAGATATCATTAGAGAACAAATAAGAAAAGAACAAGAAATATTAGCAGCTAAAGAGAAAGCTGTTGACGAAAATTCTATATATAAAAAACCAGAAGAGGATAAAAAAATAGAAACTCCTATACAAGAAGAAGTTGAACAACAAAATAGGCCTCAAATAAGAGAAGAGTTTTTTACTCCTCCGCCGGACGTACAACAAAGCTCGGGGGCAGTGATGTTTAATCAGAAGGAAATAGATTCGCTTAAAAGTCATACTGCTCAAAAACTTAGTCAAGAAGAGGCTGAAGCGCTTTTCAAAAAAGCTGAAAAGAGTTTTTATGCAGGAAGTATGCAGAGCGCTAAAGCGAGATTTCAAAGAATAATAGATAACTACTATCCGGATGAAAACAAAGGAATTTTAGGGAAAATTGGCAAATCTTTGGATGTAAGAGCGGGAGAGTATATCAGAAAAATAGAAGGAGAGAAAGAGAAAAAGCAAAAAGTTATTTTAATCAATAATAACACAGAAAGGTTGTCGTTGGATATTCAGAAAGAAAGAAAAGAGATCGAGCAAAACATACAACAAACACTAGAAGAAAGGAAAAAAATTGAAGAAGAAATAAAAAAAGCGGAGGAAGAAGAAAACTTGCAAGAAGTTGCTAGGTTTAGCCATCAGTTTGAAGAAATAGAGGGGAAAAGAAATTCCCTAGAAAGAGAATTAGGGAAAAATATTGAAGAGACCGAGAGAAGGAAAGAAAATCCATATTCTAATCCTACAATAATAAGAGAGATAGTAAGAGAGCCGGCTCAAGAAACAATGAGAGAAGACATAAAGGAAGAAATTAGGAAGATTATCGAAGAGAAAGCAGAAATGGAAAGGGAAGAGATTGCTATGAAGAAAAAAGAGGAAGAGGAAAAAAAAGAAAAAGAAATTAGAAAAAGAGAAAAAGAAATAGAGGAAGAAAAAGAGAAATTAAACGAGAAAGAAAAAAACACCGAGAGCGGGGAAGAGAAAGCAGAAATTAAAAAAAGAAAAGAGGAAATGGAAAGAGAGCTAAGAAGGCTTATTACAGAAGAAACCACAGAAAAATGGGAAAAAAGAATTCGTAAGGTAGAGAATGAGGTGATGAGAGTAAACATGAAATATGAAGATTTGACTAAAAAAGAAGAAGTTTTAAGAGGCAAAATCCAAGAGATTGGTACATGGGGGCCAGAAAGTAGAAAAAAAGAAAAAGATATTGACACATACAGATCTCTTTATGGGAAAACAACCGTGAATACGAAACAAGAAGAGTTAAAGAAAAGCGATTTTTCAGACCAGAAAAAGAGCAAGAGGTCTACTGGAAAATCTTCCGATGGATTGAATTTGAAATCATTAAAACCAAGTAAGGATTTCTTCTTGAAAACGCCGATTTTGATTTCTTTAGATATCAGTGATTATTCTTTAGAAGTTTTTGCTCTTAACGAACAAAAAGTTATAACTTCTTTTGGACGTACATTACTAGAAGAAGGAATAATCTATAATGGAGAAATAAGAGAAAAAGAAAAACTAAAAAAAGTGGTTATTGAAGTTTTGAAAAAAACAAAGCCTTACCCAATTATTAAAAAAACAGATCGAAGAATTAAGGGAGCAATCAATCTTCCTGAGTCAAAGATTTTTGTTCAGCAAGTTAAAATAAAAAAAGAAGAGAAGATTTTAGAAAAGATTAAAAGTGAGATTGAAAGAACAATCCCCGTTTCGATAGAAGAGCTGTATTTTCATTACCATGATATACCGATGTTCGAAGGAGACGAGAAGGTGGTTCTTTGTGTTGCGGTAGAACAAAGAATTGTTAAACAATATATTGAATTTTTACAATCCATTGACATCGATCCTATTATTTTTGATTTAGAGGCGGCGTCTTTAGGAAGATCTTTGCTTACTATCGAAAAGAACGAAAAGAACGAAAAGCAAAAGAAGGAAGATGAAATGATTATCGATATTGGCGCTCGATCGACAACGGTTAGCATATTCCGCAACAAAACACTTTCTTTCTCGGTGAGCATACCTTTTGGGGGAGCATATTTTACCGAAAAAATTGCGAAGAAACTTGACATTACTAACGAAGAAGCTGAGAACAGAAAGAAACGGATTGGTCTTAGGGGAGAACTAAAAAATATTTTAACAGATTCTCTAGAAAAGATATTAAAAGAAATAAGAGAAGCGGAAAGATATTATTCTCGAGAAATTGGTGGTGAAATCGAAAAGATAATTATTGTTGGTGGTTCTTCCTTAGTCCCAGGACTTTTAGAATATTTTAAAGAAGAACTTGGTGAAATAGTATCAATTGGGAGGCCACTTGAAAAAATAAAAGCGAACAAAGAAATAGATGAAAAAGAAAGTCTTGTTTATACAAGTGTGATTGGCCTTGCTCTTCGTACTACAGAGAAAGATCCAATTGAAACTGGCCTCAATATGTTGCCCGAGGAAATAAGAAAGATAGAGAAGAGACACCAACAAGAGAGAAGGAGAACTGTTTGGATTGGAGCAATAATTCTTGCCGCCTTGGGAATAATTGCTCTATTTTTCAGTCTTTATTATGCGTATGCTTATTATTCCGAGAAAGAGCTACTAGAAGACGGTGCGGTTAATATTTATCAAAGATAGCACTATAATTAGAATGTTAGCTATTTCTATTGACTATATTTAAAATATAAAATATAATCGTTTAATCATAAAAAGGTCGGAAAGATAAAAATAAATTATGATATGAATATTAAAAATAAAGAAAAGGGTTTCACATTAATTGAGCTTTTAATCGTAATTGGTATTATCGCCATTCTTGCTGCTGCAGTGATTATTACAATTACTCCAGGAGAAAGATTAAAAGAAGCAAGGAATGCGACAAGAGCTTCTCATATGTCAGCCATTGGAACTGCCCTTCACATGGGTGTAGTAGATGGCTTGATAACCAGTTTAACATCTACTTGTGTCGTTGCTACATACACAACATGGACCGACTTTAGTGATGCTTGTGCACAGGGATTAGGTTTGAGTCTGGCTCCAGTAGATCCACAGACAGGTGCGCTTTATCAAACCGCACTAACTTCAGCAGCTGGTAATCGTGTTAGAGTAAAAACCCCTCTAGTAACTCCCAGTGACGGAGACATGATTAAGAGTTTTTAACTGATTTTAAAGAAGAGCGATAAAATTCGGCTATTAAAAAGCCGAATTTTATTTTATTAAACATGTATAGTTAACACTCAAGGGTAACACTTTTCAATTTTTCTTCAGGTGTTAAGCCGTTAATTGATAAGTGTATTCTTTGATAAT
>CAZJEE010000016.1:0-14248 GCA_964544985.1 uncultured Candidatus Saccharibacteria bacterium | reverse complement strand
TTTGAAGAAGTTCCTTATGATGTAACGTTTAACAATATTAACGAAGTATGTAGTTTGCTTTCTTGAGAAGATAAATAGAAAAAATTTATGACGAAATTAAAAGAAATTGTATTATTTTTAAACAAGTATTTAGATCATGAAAAATTTCCAGAAGATTCTTCTTGGAACGGTCTTCAGGTTGAAGGAAAGGAAGAAGTAGGAAAGATAGTTTTTGGTGTCACGGCGGGAGTAGATTTATTTAAAAAAGCGAAAGAAAAAAATGCTGACATGATAATTTGTCACCACGGACTCTTTTGGAAACAAGCGAACCCAAGTATCTCTGGATGGCAAAAAGATCGTGTATCTTTTCTCTTGGAAAATAAAATGTCTTTTTATGCGTCGCACTTACCCTTAGACGCTCATCCTGATTATGGAAATAATGTGGAAATTTTAAAGATACTAGACGCAAAGGTTAAAGATAAATTTTCTTATCGCAAAGGAGAAAATATAGGGTGGATTGGTGAGTGTAAGTCAACACCTCTAGAAGAAATAGTTCAAAAACTTAAGAAAAGTATTAACGCAGATTGCATTGTACTAGATTACGGGAAAAAAGAGGTAAAAAACATAGCAGTGGTTAGTGGAGGGGCCCCATACGACGTTTTTGAGGCGATTGAGAAGGAAGTAGACCTCTTTATTACTGGAGATGCCGCAGATGTTCTGGAAGTCGTGAAAGATGCAAAAATAAATGTTATCTTCGCTGGACATTATGCAACGGAAACTACAGGCATTAAGGCACTACTAAAGGTGGTGGAAGAAAAATTTGATATCAAAGCTTCTTTTATCGATGTTCCAACTAATCTTTAATATTTTTCTTTCCTTGCTATTTATTCATTTATAGATCACAATAAGAAAAGATATATTCAATAAATAAATTTTATGAAAAATTTTTCAAGAAACAGAAACGAAAGAGGTGGTGGAGGAGATAGAAAAGAGAGACCAGACATGCATAGCGCGGTATGTTCTGCCTGTGGTAAACGGTGCGAAGTTCCTTTTAGACCAACGGGGAACAAGCCTATTTACTGTAGTAGTTGTTTTGAAAGCGAAGGTAATTCTTCCTCAAAAGGAGGAGATAGTTACAATCGTCAAGATAGAGAAGTTAAAAAAATGTTTTCAGCGGTTTGCGTTGATTGTGGTAAACGGTGCGAAGTTCCTTTTAGACCAACGGGGGACAAGCCTATCTATTGTAGTAGTTGTTTTGAAAAGGTTGGGTCAACTCGAAGTGGTGGGTATAAGAAGAGTAGTGGAGAAAGGCATGGTGATAGCAATACAGACACGTTGTTATTTAATGAGCAGTTAACAAGCATCAATAATAAGCTAGAAAAAATAATAGGAATATTATCTCCCACAAAAGAAGAACCAAAACCCAAAGAACAGATTGTAATAAAGAAAGAAAAAATTATTAAACCAAAAAAAGAGGTAAAGGTAAAAAAGGAAATTAAAAAGCTAGAACCAAAGAAGAAAGTTGTTAAACCAAAAAAAGAGGTAAAGGTAAAAAAAGAAACTAAAAAGCCGGAACCAAAGAAGAAGGTTGTGTCAAAGAAAAAGAAATAGTTGAAATGTTTTTTTGTAATAGATTGCGTAGATTGAATATCTGCGCAATTTTTTTTAACAAAAGGTATTGACAATAAATAGTTATGGGTATATATTTAATATACAAAGGTCGAATAAAAACCAAATTATAAATATATGCCAAGATTTGATGGTGCTGGTCCTTTAGGATATGGGATGGGGACAGGAAGGAGAATGGGTCCTTGTTGTGGAGGAAGAGGAATATACGGAAGGAGATTTTTCTCAAAAAACGAGGAAAAAGATATGTTAAAGGATGAAATTGCTGACCTTGAGAACGAGGTCAAAGCTGCTAAGGAAAAATTGTCTGAAATCGAGGATCAGAAATAAAAAGAAGGCCTTGGAAACCCTCCTTTTAGAAAAAGGAGGGAGGAGGCCCTCTTACATATTATAATAATCAAAAAACAAGAAATTTCAATAATATGCCAAGACCAAGATTAAATAGAAAGATTTGTTTTTCGCCAACAGTTTCATATTTTAAGCCACGAGGGGTTCCGTTAAAGGAACTTGATGTTGTTGCACTTACTATTGAAGAAGTGGAAGCATTAAGATTAAAGAATATTAATAATCTCTCTCAAAATGATTGTGCTAAAAAGATGCAGACATCACAGAGTACTTTCCAAAGAATACTTTCTTCGGCGTATAAAAAAATATCTAAGGCAATCATAGAAGGAAAAGCTATTGAGATAAAAAATTAATTTGACAATTACAGAAAAATCATTATAATATCGAAGGTTCTTTATTTTTTAGGAAAGGAGGTGGAAAATATGACCTCGAATAAAGTGAAGGAATTGTGGGAAGAGTATCTTGCTCATAATCCGACAAAACAAGACTTGCGTGGTATTTTTTTCGGTTGCTCAACAGAGGGGGTAACCAAAGAAATGGCCTGGGGAGAATTAAAAAAACATGAAGATCTAAAGAACGAAGATCTAGTACATGTTATTTTTCTCTCTAGAAATGCCGAAAATGTTCGTGAAGAAGCATGGGAGATTCTTTCTAAGAGAAATCCAAGTAAAGATGATTTAGAAAGCATTATTAACTGTTTGGGAATTTCTCATCCTATTGCAAAAAAAGCGCAGAAGATTCTCGGAAGAGGAAAGTCTGAGATTCTTTGTGAAATTCACGAGCTTGTAACCAAGTAAGCAAAGGGAGGCAATGAAAATTGCCTCCTTTTTAAATGTAATAACATTTTATTTGACTTTATTTTAAAATAAGATATTATTTCATTATACCCTCCAGGGGAGGGTTTATAAAAAAATATGAAAAAAGAAACAAAAAAACAAATTTTAAATAGAATGAATTATCTTATTGGACACTTAAATGGTGTAAAAAAGATGATTGAGAAAGACGAATATTGTGTTGATATAATCAGGCAAAACAAGGGAGTGATATCAGCGATTAACAAAGTTAATGAAATTATCTTTGAAAATCACTTAAATACTTGTGTTGTTAAAGCAATCAAAGGAAAGAACAAAAAAGAAAAAGAAGATAAAGTCGAAGAAATTTTAGAAATATTTAAAAGCTCAAACAAAATAAAATGAAATGCTGTAATAAAGAAAAAGGAATTTTAAAAGGATTATTGTATGGATTAACAGCTCACTCTTTTTGTATTTTTTTCATTATTCTTACTGTGCTTGGAGTAAGCACAATAACTACTCTTTTAAGGCCTCTTTTTATAAGTCGGTATTTTTTTCACGCACTGGTGGGAATGGCGGTTTTTTTCACCACGATTTCTGCCGTAATTTATCTTAGGAGAAATAAAATGCTTTCCTTTGTGGGGATAAAACAAAAAAAGGGATATCTTTTAACTCTTTATGGGAGTACAATCGCTATTAACTTGATATTATTTTTAGTTGTTTTTCCTATTGCTGCAAATATGCGTATGGACAAAGGAATAAGGGAAGCCACGGTTAGTTCTTTTCGGAAGATAAGTAATACTGTTTTGACAGATACAGAAGAGATGATAACGGTTCAAACAGATATTCCTTGTTCAGGACATGCATATTTAGTTTTTGTTGATTTAGAAGATCTTGATGGAATAAAAAATATTAATTTTCGTTTTCCAAACATTTTTGATATAAGCTATGATACTCAACTTATAACAAGAGAAGAAATTCTTGATGTAGAGATTTTTCAAACCTACAAAACAATACTTAAATAAAATTTCTAATGAAAAAAATTATCTTAAAAATATCAGGAATGAGTTGTGTTTCTTGTGCAAGAAATATTGAATCTCAGATTAGAAAAAACAAAAACGTTCTAAACGTTGAAGTTGACTTTAGTCAATCAATGGTTTTTGCAAATGTTGAAGACGATTTTTCTGATGACGAATTAAAACAAATTATCGAAAATCTTGGATATTCGACCGATCAAAAAGAAAATAACACCGAAGAAAAAATAATCATAGACCTTAAAAGAAAGGCGTTCTTGTCTCTTTTCTTAAGCATACCATTGATGATTATTATGGCGTTTATGTATTTTGGAATTTCATTTTTCGAATCTCATAAGACACAATTTTTTGTTGAAGCCATTTTAACCTTTGTTGTGGTCTATGTTGTTGGAGCAAAAATACATTATTCTGCATTAAAAGCGATAAAAAACTTTTTTGCAAATATGGATGTTTTGATTTCTCTTGGGACTAGTTCAGCCTTTGTATTTGGATTAGCATCATTTTTTATTGATGTTCCTGTTTTTTTTGAAATAGCCGCCTTCATTATGACTTTCCATTTGTTGGGAAGATATCTCGAAGCGAGAGCAAGAGGGAAAACGCAAGAGGCTTTAAAAGAACTTTTAACTTTAAAAGTTAAAGATGCAGTAATTTTAGTTGATGGGGTAGAAAAAAGTGTTCCGGTGAAAGAGTTAAAAATTGGGGATTTAATGATTGTAAGACCCGGCGAAAAAATTCCTACAGACGGAAAGATAATTGAAGGTTATTCGTCTGTAGATGAATCAATGGCTACAGGAGAATCTTTACCAATTGAAAAGAAAGAAAATGATAAAGTTATCGGATCAACAATTAACCAAGAAGGATTACTTAAAATAGAAGTAACTAAGATTGGCGAAGAAACTTTTCTTTCTCAGGTGATTAAATTGGTTAAAGAAGCGCAAAAATCACGTGTTCCGATACAGGAGTTTGCGGATAAAGTAACTTCTTATTTTGTTCCTGTTGTACTTTTAATTTCACTTGTTACTTTTTTAAGTTGGTATTTTCTGGGGAATTTATTTGTTGGAATAATATCTGCCATTACAGTTCTTATAATAGCTTGTCCTTGTGCTCTTGGGCTTGCGACACCAACGGCAATTACCGTTGGTATTGGGAGAGGAGCAAAACAAGGAATTCTTATAAAAAGAGGAGAGGCGATAGAGATTATGGGTAAAATAAGAACAATCGTTTTCGACAAAACAGGAACTCTTACGAAAGGAAAACCGGAAGTTATGGATATTAAAATATTTAAAAATAATTTGGAAGAAGAAGATTTTTTACAAATTGCAGCTTCTGTTGAATTTGGTTCTGAACATCCAGTAGGGAAAGCAATCGTCGAAGAAGCAAAAAAAAGAAAATTAAATATCTTAGAGACAAAAGATTTCCGAGCAATTTTTGGAAATGGAGTTGTTGCGAATTTTGATGGCGCGAAGATAGTTATTGGGAAAAAAGAATTGATGAATAAAGATATGTCTGATTTTTCGCGCTTTCAAAATATTTCTCAAAAATTTGAAAAAGAAGGTAAAACGGTAGTTTGGGTTTCGAAAAATGAAAATATTTTGGGAATAATAACTATTGCAGATGGAATAAAGGAAGAGGCAAGAATAGTAGTTAAAAAATTACAACAGATGGGGTTTCGAACTATTATGCTTACTGGAGACAATAAAATTACAGCAAATGTAATCGCCAAGAAAATTGGAATAAAAGATGTAGTTGCGGAAGTATTGCCACAGGATAAAGCAAAAACAATCATTAATCTTCAGGAAAGAGGAGATTTTGTAATGATGGTTGGTGATGGTATTAATGACGCTCCCGCATTGATTCAAGCCGATGTTGGTGTTGCTATTGGGACAGGAACAGATATTGCCATTGAAGCAGGCGATATTATACTTCTAAGAGATGATTTAACTGCTTTAGTTGATGCAATAAAATTAAGCAAAGCAACATTTAAAACGATTCGTCAAAATCTTTTCTGGGCGTTTATATACAATATCTTTGTAATACCTGTAGCAGCGCTTGGTATCCTAGCTACTATGATTGGACCTATAATTGCCGCAGCTGCAATGACTTTTAGTTCTTTTTCGGTAGTGATAAATTCTCTTAGATTGAAAAAATTAAAATTGTAAACCGTATATAGGGTTTTAATTTTTTAAATTTGTTGTATAATATAAGGCAGTTCGTTATACAAACCTAAATAATATAAGGAGGAGATTTAAAGATGGAAAATTCTTTCAAGGGTTGTCTTAAAGAAAAAGCCTTTAAACCAGTTGATCGTGAAAGGAAAAACAAGAATGATGGTGATAGTAGATGGTTTGGCATTTCTGATGATTTTCTTTTAGACTATGCAAAAATAGTCCAAAGTAAATCACTAAGAAGATTGACCAGCAAGACACAGGCTTTTTGTTTCCCAGAAAATCCGCATGTACGAAGCAGATTGACATATACCATGGAAGTTACTGCAAACAACATTCAGATGGCCGATGTTTTGGGATTGAATGTAAATTTGGTTATGGCTGGTTCTATGGGTCACGATGTAGGGCATGTTCCTTTCGGACATGTTGGAGAAAGATTTCTTTCAAAGTACACCGAAAAGCCCTTCGAACATAACATTTTTGGACCGATTGTTTTAGAAAAAATTGAAAGAGAAGGAGGAGGACTTAATCTTAGAGAGGAAACTCTTCAGGCCATTCTATTTCATTCTGGCGCAGACTTTGGGAAAGAATCAGAGGTGGAAGAATACAAGCTAATAAAGTTAGGAGATAAAATATCGTATGTATTTTCTGATCTTAACGATGCAAATCGTTTCGGGTATTTATCTTCTATTCCAGACTGTGTTGAAAAGCTTGGAAAAAACCAGCGCGAAAGAGTTAATACTTGCATTTTTGGACTCTTTGAAGAAAGCTTTGAAAGGGGAACGGTTTCTTTTTCTAGATCAGAGATTGCGAGTCTTTATCTAGAAACAAGAGATTGGATGTTTAAAAACGTGTACTCACGGGCTAACACAAGGGTAATAAACGAAGAACTTTCTCTTGCCTACGAAGCAATCTGTGAGGATCCAAGACTTAAAAAATATGATCCACTAGTCATTTTTAGCGTTCTAACAGAGAACGGAGTGCGTGAAATTGCACAGAAAGGATTGTCGGATGAAAGATTGGGTTATTTAGGAATCAAGGAAATAATACCTCATTTAGAAAAAGGAAAGAGGTATTATGATAAATATTACCCGAGTTAATTACTCGGGTTTTTCTTTTTCACTTTATATGATAGATTTACTATATGAAACAATACAAAGCAATAAATCAAAATGTTGAAGTAAACGGACAAACAATTTTGTCCTTTGTTGATGCTCTCGGATCTATGAGAAATATTGGATTTAAAATTTTGACAGAAAAGGGGATTGATAATCCACAAAAAGGAGAATGGTATCCGCAACAAAAGTGGCTAGATGCTTTTACATATATTAGTAGTATTGCTGATTCTTCTACACTTTACGAAATTGGAAGTGCTATTTTTGGAAATGCTGATTTTCCTCCTGAAATTAGTAATATACATGAAGCATTGGCATCAATTGATGTTGCGTATCACTTAAATCATCGTTTAGAGGGAGAAGTTTTGTTTGATGAGAAAACAAAAGAGAAAAAAGATGGGATAGGAAACTATCGTTACAAATCTCTTGACGAGAAAAAAATAGAGGTACTTTGTGATAACCCTTATCCTTGCGACTTTGATCGAGGAATAATATATTCGATGGCCAAGAGATTTAAACCAGAAGATGTATATTTTGTCAAAGTTGAACACGATAAGGAATCTTCTTGCAGAGAAAAAGGGGATAAGCATTGCTCATACATTGTTTCTTGGTAAGAAGATTTATTTAATCTTCCGCATTCTAATTGATTTGGGAGTTACTTCGACAAGTTCGTCGTCTCCGATATATAAGAGGGCGGCTTCTAAATCCATTGTTTGTGGCATATTAAAATGTTCAGAAACTCCCTCTCCTTTCGAGCGCATGTTGCTTAGTTTTTTTGTTTTGCAAGGATTTACAGACAAGTCACCAGTTCTTGAATATTGTCCGATAACTTGTCCTGTATAGACAGAAATATTTGGCCCTAAGAATAAGAGTCCTCTTTTTTGGATGTTAACTAGCCCGTAAAGATTAGTTTCTCCGTTTGTTAAAGATACTAGAGATCCTTGTTCTCTTTCTTCCCAATTCTTTGCATCTTCGGCGTATTCATAAAAAGTATTGTTCATGATTCCTAGTCCTTTGGTGTCGGTTAGAAACTCTCCACGATAACCAAAAAGACCACGTGTAGGGATTAAGAACTCCATAAAGGTTATTTCATCCTCAGAGTACATGTTTTTTACTATACCATTTCTTTTTCCGAGTTTTTCGATAACTATTCCCGAATAATTATCAGGAACCTCGATAGAAACCATCTCGTATGGAACGAGTGTTTTTCCGTCTTTTTCTATAGTAATTACTTGTGGTCTACCAACTTGTAATTCATATCCTTCTCGACGTAAACGCTCTATGAGGATTGCTAAATGTAATTCTCCTCTTCCAGAAACAATCCATGAATCACTTTCAACTTCTTCAATGCGCAGTGCAACATCTGTTTGTAGTTCTTTGTAGATTCTTTCTTTTATTTGTCTTGATGTGCTGTAAGTACCTTCTTTTCCTGAAAAAGGGGAGTTGTTTATAAGAAAACGCATCTTGACGGTTGGTTGATCAATTTTTAAAGAAGGAAGAGCTATCGGTGAATTTCTGTCCGCAATAGTTTCGCCGATAGTAATGTCTGGTATTCCTGCGATTGCTACAATGTCTCCAACGGAAGCTGATTCAACTTCTTGTTTTTCTAATCCGACAAAGGTCATTAACGATGTAATTTTTACATTTTTCTTCTCTCCTTTGCGATTAATATGCGTCACTTCTTGTGCTGATTTAACAGTTCCGTTATGAATTTTACCAATTCCTAGTTTCCCCTTAAAAGAATCTTGGACAAGAGAAGTAATGAGTATTTGGAGAGGCTTTTCCTCTTCTCCACTTGGTTCAGGTATTTTTTCTAAAATAACTTCAAAAAGAGGAGAGATATCTTTCATTTTATTGATGTCTGGTTCGATTCCAGCTTTCCCTTCTTTTGAGCTTGCATAAATTGTAGGAAAATCAAGGAAAGTTTCATCCGCTCCAAGCTCAATAAAGAGATCAAATGTTTTATCGAGCGCTTTTTTAAGATTTGCGTCTGGTTTGTCTATTTTATTAATAACAATAATAATTGGAATTTTTAGAGCTAATGCTTTTTTAAGAACAAATCTTGTTTGTGGCATAGGTCCTTCTTTGGCATCAACTAGGAGCAGACAACCATCGGCCATTGAGAGTACTCTTTCCACCTCACCGCCAAAATCAGCGTGCCCAGGAGTATCAATAATATTGATTTTTATATCTTTAAAAACTATTGAAGCGTTTTTTGAAAAGATGGTAATCCCTCTTTCCTTCTCGAGATCGTTAGAATCCATAATTAATTGAGTTCCGACAACATCTCTGGAAAGTTTAGTGTGTGCCTGACGAAGAAAAGCATCTACAAGCGTTGTTTTGCCGTGATCAACATGAGCAATAATCGCAATATTTCGAACTT
Organism: uncultured Candidatus Saccharibacteria bacterium; assembly: GCA_964544985.1. GTDB lineage: Bacteria > Patescibacteriota > Minisyncoccia > Minisyncoccales > PWPS01 > PWHW01. The sequence goes on along the minus strand of CAZJEE010000016.1, from coordinate 4,810 downwards.
TCATCTTTTTTTATAATGCCTATTATTTTTACTTTTTTTCTGATAGTCGGTTTTAGTGTTGAATGTTCTCTTATTAGCAGAAAGTTTAGGAAGAGTTGTGATGGAAATAGTTTTTTTCATAAGTCGTTCAATTTGTCTGATATTTCCTTTTTGGTCTGGAGTTACAAAAGAGATTGCTCTTCCTGTTAATCCCGCTCTTCCTGTACGTCCAATTCGGTGAACATAATCTTCTGAGTTTTGTGGAAGATCGTAATTGATAACAATTGAGATGTCTGAAACATCAATTCCTCTTGCAGCAATATCCGTTGCAACAAGTATTCTATTTTTTCCAACCTTAAAATTGTCCAAAGCTTTTCTTCTTTGGGGCAAAGAACGATCAGAGTGAATTTCAACAGCAGAGTGATTCATTAAATTAATTCTTTCAGTGATTTTTCTTACACTGCTTTTTGTTCGTAAAAAAATTAGAATCTTACCGGTGTTTTCATTAAGGATTTTTTCAAGAAGTGTTGTTTTGGAGTGTTTGTCAACAATAAAGAGTTCCTGTTTTACGCCAGTGGGAACTGTTCCTGACGGTGCAACTTCGATGCGGACAGGCATTTTCATGAAATTAGTGATGATTTGAACAATTGCGTTTGGCATTGTTGCTGAAAAGAGCATGGTTTGATGTTCTTTCGGAGTCAGTGATAAAATCTTTTTAATGTCCGGTAAAAATCCGATGTCCAGCATGTGATCTGCCTCGTCTAAAACTACTATTTTTATCTTGTTAAGGTTGGTAGTTTTTCTTTCTAAATGATCTAAAAGACGACCTGGAGTTGCGATTATAACATCAGGATTCTTTCTCAAATCTTTTATCTGATGATAGATTGGAGTTCCTCCGATTATAACAACGGTTTTGAGGCCGAGTGGTTTTCCTATTTTGCTAAACATTTCGTCAGCTTGAATTGCAAGCTCGCGAGTAGGGGCGAGAATAATTGCTTGCTCTTTCCCTTTCTGCAATCTTTGAATTATTGGTAAAACAAAAGCAAGGGTTTTTCCTGTCCCTGTTTGTGCAATTCCAACAATATCCTTCCCTTCGAGTGCTTCTGGGATACATTGATTTTGAATGGGAGTTGGCTTAATAAAATTATTATTTTTTAGTATTGAGAAGATTTTCTTGTCAACACCTAAACTCTCGAATCTGAGTTCGACAGAATTAGAATTTGTCATTTTTTGGTAACCCGAGATTTTCTTTTAAACTGGTCACCATTAATGACGTAAAAAAGCTTCGAGTTGATATATCCTACAATGTAGGGTTTTAGTAATAAGACAAATAAGTGTAGTATAAAAAACGTCTTTCGTCAAGAGAAATTTCTTGATTGACGCCCCTTTTTTAAAATGGTACTTTCAAAAAAAGATATTTTAGGTAAAATAGAGATTATGGAAGCAGAAGAAATACGTAAAAAATTTTTAGACTTTTTTGAAAAAAGAAGGCATTTTATTACTCCCTCAGCCTCGCTTGTCCCAGAGAATGATCCTTCTGTTCTTTTTAATACTGCAGGGATGCAACCACTGGTTCCTTATCTAATGGGGCTACCTCATCCTTCTTTATCGAAACGTATTGCTAATTCACAGAAATGTCTAAGAACAGTAGATATCGATGACGTTGGGGACAATACGCATCTTACTTTTTTTGAGATGCTTGGAAACTGGTCGCTGGGTGATTATTTTAAAAAGGAAGCAATAGAATGGAGTTTTGAGTTTTTAACATCAAAAAAAGAGGGGCTTGGTCTTGATCCAAGGAGACTTTATGTAACGATATTTGAAGGAGATAAAAATGCTTCTCGCGATGAAACCGCTTACAAAATATGGGAGGAGATATTTAAAAAAGAAAAAATTGATCCTAAGAAAAGAATTTTTGCGATGGGGGCAGAAGCGAATTGGTGGAGTCCAGGAGCGAACGGACCATGTGGCCCAGATAGCGAGATGTTTTATGATGTTACTGGAAGACTCACAGAAGGTTTAACCAAAGAAGAGTTTTTGATGGCTGATGAGAAGGAAGAGGTTGTGGAAATTTGGAATGACGTTTTTATGGAATATGAAAGCAAAGATGGTGAGGTTGTAGGGAAGCTAAAACACCAGAACGTTGATACCGGATCTGGTCTTGAAAGAATAACTTCTATTGTTCAAGAAAAAGAGAATGTTTATGATACAGATCTCTTTTTGCCAGTTATGGAGAAGATAACGGAACTTGCAAAAAAAGATGTGTTAAAATCAAAACGTATTATTGCCGATCATATAAGAACCGTAGTTTTTTTGATTGCAGATGGTGTTTTCCCATCAAACACTGATCAAGGATATGTTTTACGACGCTTGATTCGGCGTGCTATACGACATGCTGATGAAATTGGTATTGAAAAAAATTCACTAACCCTTTTTGTTAGTATTATTGTAGAGAAGTATAAAAGTGCACATCCAAATCTTTTAGAGAAGGAAGAATTTATCAAAAAAGAGATTGAGAAGGAAGAGAAAAAGTTCCGCGAAACGCTTGAAAAGGGGATGAAAAGATTTGAAAAAATAAAGGGGAAAACTGTATCTGGAGAAGAAGCCTTTGTTTTATTTTCAACATATGGTTTCCCGATAGAAATGGTGAAAGAACTTGCTAAAGAAAGAAAAATAGAAGTAGACGAAGAAGCATTTAAAAAAGAAATGGAAAAACACCAAAATCTTTCAAGGACAAGTTCTGCTGGGAAGTTCAAAGGAGGATTGTCGGATTCAAGCGAAAAGACGGTCGCACTGCACACTGCGACACACATTTTTCTTTCTGGCCTGAGAAAGTATCTTGGAGATGGTGTTTTTCAGGCTGGCTCTAATATCAATAACGAAAGAGCAAGATTTGATTTTACTTATCATCAAAAAGTAGAAAAAGAGATTTTGGATAAAATTGAAGAATACGTTAATGACATAATTAAAAAAGGATGTGGGGTAACGTCAGAAATACTCGATAAAGAAAGAGCACGAGAAATAGGGGTCGTTGGTAGTTTTTGGGATAAGTATCCGGACAAAGTGACTGTTTACACTGTAAAATGCAATGACAATATACTTTCTCAAGAACTTTGCGGAGGACCACATATTAAAAATACAAAAGAAATAAAAGGAAGATTTAAAATTATCAAAGAAGAATCAGTGAGTGCTGGTGTAAGAAGAGTAAGGGCAATTATAGAGTAGATTTTAATTGATGACTGTTCCTATTTTTTGTCCGAGAACCGCTTTTTTAAAGTTTCCCTTTTTGTAAATATCGAAAACAACAACTTTGATTTTATTAATTCGGCAAAGATCTATTGCCGAGTTGTCCATTATATTAATATCATCATTGCGGAAAGCTTCTTCGAGAGTAAGAGTATCGTATTTCTTAGCATCGTTATTCTTTATTGGGTCTTTGGTGTAAACCCCATCTACCTTGGTTGCTTTAAATATTGCTTCACATTTTATTTCTAATGCTCTCATTGCCGCGGCTGTGTCGGTGGTAATGAAAGGGAGGCCTGTGCCACCACCGGCAATGACGATCCTTTTTTTCTCAAGATGGCGTATAGCTCTTTTTCTAATAAAAGGTTCTGCGATTTCCTTGATTTCAAAGGCGGTTTGTAGTCTAGTGATAATTCCAATTCTTTCTAATGCGTCTTGAAGTGCCATACCGTTAAATATTGTGGCAAGCATTCCCATATAATCAGCGGTTGTTCTATCGATTCCTTGCTTACTTCCAGCAACACCTCGAAAGATATTACCACCGCCAACGACAATGACAATTTCTACTCCTGTTTTGTAAGCGCTTTTTATTTCTTTTGCAAGATAAAAAATAAAATCGGGATCAAGCCCGAATTTTTCTTTTCCCATCATCGCTTCTCCAGAAAGCTTCAAGAGTATTCTTTTGTATTTTGGTTTTTGTGTCATCTTTAAAACAAGTTATTTTATACTACGTGGTATTATAGTTAACTTCTTGTAAAAGTAAAATATCTTTTTGTGCTATAATAATAACTAGTCGCTTTTATTAAGATTAATATAAAAATAAATATGAGAAAAATAGCAACAACAATTATTATTGTACTTCTCTTGGGGATAGCAACTCTTTATCTTTATGATAAAGATTTTGAAGAACCATTAAATTTTGATGATCCATATATTACTGGAAATATTTATGACGTTGGAGAAGAAAGAATTTTAATAGCAGAAGGGATTGAAGATGAAGACGAGTTTGACATAATGTTTTCTGGAAAAGCTATTTGGCTTTCTATAACAGAAGAAACAAAGATTTTAAATAGTAATAACGAAGAAATTTCTTTTAACGAACTAGAGGTTGGCGAGAAAGTAACTGCATGGACAACAGGATTGATTCTTGAAAGTTATCCAGAGCAAGGAACAGCAAGAATAATCAAAAAAGAAGCGGAACTTTTTGCTTGTTATGTTGGTGGATGTAGTGGAGAGCTTTGCACTAAAGATCCTGAAGCAATTAGTAATTGTGAGCTTCTCCCGGGTATGGAATGCTTTCAAAAAGGAATGAGTTGTGAGGTTGTTGGGAATGAATGTAATTGGGTTTTATCGCAAGAAGCCGCACAATGTTTATTAGAAATAGAGGAGAGTGGAGAGCTTAATGTGAGAGAAAGTAGAATAGGATTTTTATTTGAAATGGCGGAAAACTTTTCAAATTAATGAAAAAAGAAGAAGAACTAATAATGGTTATTAAAAAAGAAAAGCTTTTTCAAAAAGACTATTTCGAGGGTTTTTCTTTTGCAAAAGAAATTAATTTTAAAAGAAGAATTTTAGACGGATTTGAGTA
>CAZJEE010000015.1:0-14658 GCA_964544985.1 uncultured Candidatus Saccharibacteria bacterium | reverse complement strand
GCTCCGCGGGTAGGATTCGAACCTACGGCCAACCGGTTACACTTAACCCAACATTTTCATGCCGGAGTGGACTATATCATCATCCTCACCCATGGTGCTAGGATGCGAGGCGCTTCCCCTTCTCACTCCTAAAAATGAGAAGAGTACTCCCCTAAAGGGATAGTCTCTACACCTTGCCCGATTATAATCGGGCCTTGGCACGGTATTACCCTCGAAGGGCTTCACCGTTTTCACCTCGTTTTTCAACCTCGATTTCTCGAGGAAGCTGCGTAATTTTGTCGTGTACTTCCATATGACAATTTGCACAAATTAATACACACTTATCTATCTCTTTCTTTATCTTTTCCCAAGATCGAGTAAGTCCTCTAGCAGAAAGACCAAAGTCCTTTTTTTTAGGATCAATATGATGAAACCCTAATGCACGCTGACATCGATCATATCCACATATTGCACATTTATCACCTTTATATTCGCGAGCCATTTCTCTCAAGCGCTTGCGACGCTTTTTGACTGCCTCACGCATATATTCAGCACGATCAGCATAAGTACGTTTATCTTTTGGCATATACACAATGAGTATACCACACAAGAATACTTACACAAGTGACACAGCCGGTTGCTCTACCACTGAGCTACCGCGGAATATTTTCATTTTTTAAAGATCTTTCTTCTGAAAACAGGACCTATTATAGCACAATTTAAAACTTCCTCAATATCCTTCGAGTCGTTCTAGTCGTTTATGCTTCCTGATCTTCTCTAATGCTTTAGCTTGAATCTGTCTTATCCTTTCTCGCGTCACTCCAAACCTTTGACCCACTTCTTCCAAAGTATGAGTTACCCCATCTTCAAGACCAAAACGCATAGAGAGTATTTCCCTTTCTCTCCAATCAAGATCAACCAAAATATCATCTAATCTTTCTTTCAAAAGTTTTCTTGCTGCGGCAGCAGATGGCGATATTGCTTTCTCATCTTCAATAAAATCAGCAAGCGTGCTGCTATCGCCTTCATCACCCACAGGAGCTTCAAGAGAAGTAGCTGTTTGATATATCTTAATAATATGTCTCACCTTTTCAATCTCTGTCCCCATCTCGGCAGCTATTTCTTCTGCGGAAGGCTCTCTCCCAAGACTCTGAAATAATTCTTTTCTTGCTTTAACGTATTTTGATATTTTTTCTACCATATGCACCGGAATACGAACCGTACGAGACTGATCAGCAAGTGCTCTGTTTATAGACTGACGTATCCACCACGTTGCATAAGTAGAAAACTTATATCCTCTTCTCCAGTCAAATTTTTCAACAGCACGAAAAAGTCCAAGGTTTCCTTCTTGAATAAGATCCAGAAAAGAAAGTTTTGGAGATCTTCCAATATATTTCTTTGCGATAGAAACCACCAAACGAAGATTCGCTCTTATCATCTTCTTCTTCGCCGCCTGATCGTTCTTTTCAATCTTTTTTGATAACTCGACCTCCATTCCAGAGTCAAGAAGAGGCTCACAAGCAATTTCTTTTAAATAGCTTTGAATCGAATCAATGCTGATACCAATCATATCTTCTACTTCTCTTTGTGCTTCATCACTTAAAAAATTTCTTTCTTTTTTTACTCTAATTCCTTTTTTCTTTAGTTTAATAAGAAGGATGTTAAAGTTTTTTTCATTTTTCTTTAGTCCTGGAAAGAATTCATAAATATCGAAAAAATAAAGGACTCCTTTCCTTCTCTCGGCTCTCTTAAAAAGCTTCGTTACTTTTTCTTCAGAAAAAAGTTCTCTTTTTTTAGGAAGAACTTTCTTTGCTACTTTTTTAGAAGTAACTTTTCTTGTAATCTCTTTAATGGTTTTCTTAACTACTTTTTTGGGAGTAACTTTTTTTATTGGTTTTTTAAGAACAACCTTCTTTGCTACTTTTTTCTTTTTTACTTCTTTAGCAACTTTTTTAGTTGCTTTCTCTAATGTTTTTTTCACCCTTTTTTGTACTTCTTTTTTTGAAGAAGTTTTTTTTGTGACCGGCTTTTTTATTACTTTTTTGAGCATATTATATAACTTTTAAAGAGATTGTAATTCTTTTGAATATTCTTGAAATTTTTTAATAAGTTCTTCTTCTTTTTTTTCATCACCACTTTTTTCTACTTCTTTAATCATCTCTTCTGTTCTTTGAAGTTTTGCTTTAATGCTTTCTTTCTTCATCTCTTTCAAACAATTTAAAAATTCTTCTTCTTTGTTTACATCTTCATTATATGGGAGAAGAGACAGATAGTTTAACAAATCCTCCTCTTCTTCTTTTATGCTTTCTTTTTCTTTCCTTAAAAAACTAAATATATTTTTTATTTCTTCTTTAAGAAGGTCTATATCTTTGTTCTCTATTTTTTTTAATAAATCTTCGTTTTTTATGCAAAAACAAGCAATCTTCTCTTCAAGTAAATCTTTTCTTGTTCTTTCTTTGCTCTCTGCAACTTTGTATTCTCTAGCTTCAGTCTTATCCTCTTTTACCTTTTCCATCTCTTCATAAATAGAACTCTCGTTTACTCCCAGTGCTCGTGAAAGCTCTGCAACAAAATGTGAACGTTCAATGCTATTCTTTATTTTTTTAATTTCTGGAATTATTTCTTTCCCCGCCTTTCCTTTTTCGTGTGGATCGGAAAGATCATATTTAGAAAGAACATTGTTGAAATAAAAGTGGATTACCGGTTTAGCGTTCTTTACACATTTTTCCCATTCATCCTTATCTTTTGAAACCATATCCGCTGGATCTTTTCCTTCAGGCATCATGATTACTCTAACGTCAAACTCTTTCTCTAGTGCAAGGTCTATTCCTTTTTTCGTTGCTGCTCCTCCGGCCTCGTCCATATCAAAGGCGGTTAATATCTTTTTGGTGTAGCGTCCTAAAATATCAAGTTGCTTTGAAGTAAGTGCCGTTCCCGAAGAAGATATCACATTTTTAAATCCTGCCTGATGACACAACATAACATCTGTATATCCTTCAACAATTACCGCAAAACCCATCCTTCTAATATCTATTTTTGCGCTATGCATGCCATACATAATCGCACTCTTATCATAAAGTATAGTCGCTGGCGTGTTAATGTATTTCGCTCTCTTGTCTTCTTTTATAAAAATCCTTCCTCCAAATCCTACCGAATATCCGCTAAGATTGAATATCGGAAACATAATCCTTGCACGAAAGCGATCAAAAGAATATCCTCCTTTACCCGTTGAAACACCAGCTTCAATCATTTCTTCTTTTTGATATCCTTCTCCAATTAAAAACTTTGATAAAGAATCCTTCGCGGTTGGAGAGTAGCCGATTCTCCACTCTTTAATACTTTCTTCTGTTATTCCTCTTTCTTTTAAATAATTTCTGACAACTTCCCCTTTTTTTGATTCCCAAAGTTGTCTTTCATAAAAAGATGTTGCTATTTCACAGATATCAAAAATTCTTTTTCTTTTTGTCTCTACTTCTTTATTTTGTTTGGTTAACTTTACTCCGGCCTTCTTCGCTAAAATTCTTAGCGCGTCTCCAAACTCTACACCCTCAATCTTCATTACGAATTGAAACATATCTCCACCTTCGCCACACCCACCAAAACATCTCCAAATCTGTCTTGCGTCATTAACAAAGAAAGACGGTGTTTTTTCTGGATGAAAAGGACAAAGAGCTCTGTAACTAGAGCCTGCTTTTTCTAAGTTAATATACTCCCTGATAACATCCACAATATTCAGCTTGTTTTTTATATCCTGTATGGGAGAGTCATTCATAATTATTATTAAGACAACAAAAAAGGCTGCCTTTTAAAACGCTTGTATTATAATGAAAATCATCTATTTTTGCAAGAAGCGATTCTGGACACTTGTTGATTAAAATAGTATTATTTATTAATGGAAGAAACATTGCAAGAAACCGCAAACAGACTAAAGAACTTTCCCGGTAAGGTAAAAGGAGAGGTTTTTCGTACTCACGCGGATTATATTAGACAAAAAGAAGGAGAGGATGGCGTAAGAAAGATAGAAGAAAAGATGGCGGAACTTGGCGCGCCGATACTTTTTGAAGAGATGAAACCTTTTGAGTGGATTAGTGAGGGAATGAGTTCTCTTACTATCGTAGTTACAAAAGAGGTTTTTAACTGGACAGAAGAAGATGTTTTTGAGATGGGAAGGTTTGCTCCCAGGTTTTCTTTCATCATCAAAACAATGATTCAATATCTCGTTTCTGTCGAGTCGCTACTTAACAACGCAGCTAAATATTGGAACAAACACTTTGACTTTGGCTCTGTAGAAACTGAGTTTGATGCCGAGAATAAAAAAGCCATAGTTAGAGAAAGAGGGTTTAATACTCATCCTTTGGTTTGTCTTTACCATGCAGGATATTTCAAAGGACTTTGTGAATTTGCGATAAAAAGTAAAAACATTACTGTTACAGAAACCGCCTGTACTCATAACGGAGCAGAGTACAACGAGTTTGTTATTAAGTGGGATTAATAAAATATGGAGAAAGAAACATTACAAGATACAATAAGCAGATTAAAAAGATTCCCTGGTAAAGTAAGAGGAGAAATCTTTTTAAGTCACGCTGAGTTTATCAAAGAAAAAGAAGGAAGGGGTGGATTAAAAAAACTTGAAGAAAAGCTAAAAGATCTTGATATCCCGGTAAACTTTAAAAAGATAAATTCTCTAGATTGGATGAGTGAAGGATTAAGCTCTTCTGTTATTCTCGTTGCAAAAGAGATTTTCTATTTTGAAGAAAAAGATGTTTTTGAGATGGGGCGCTCCGCTCCCCGCTTTTCTTTAGGATTAAAAATGCTCGTCAAAAATGTTATTCTCCCAAAAAGACTTTTTGAAGAATCCCCTGTTTACTGGAAAAACCTTTTTGATTTTGGCTTTATAGACCCAGTAGATTTTAATGAAGACCTGCAACAAGCAACACTCCGAATCCACGGATTTAAAACACATCCTTTGCTTTGCATTTATCACGCAGGATACATCAAAGGACTATCAGAGTTTATTTTAAAAAGCGAGAAGGTAACGGTTGAAGAAACAAAATGTGTTTACAAAGGAGATGAATACGACGAGTACAAAATAAAGTGGGACTAGTATTTTAGAAACACATTATTCCGCTGACAGATTAAAAACTTTCTTGGGGATATAAGCAATAGTTCTTTAAAATAACATTAAAGGGAGTGATTAATTTGAGTAAGGTTGAAAATGTTGTCTCCATTATCAGCTACAAAGAAAAAAAGATACAAGAATTTATTCACACCCGATATACGCAAAAACTGATAGAGGGCACAAAAATTGTTCAAGAACTAGAGAGCTTGATGCATGAGATAGAAAATGAACACGGGTTAAAAATTTTTAAAGAAATATGGAAAGCTCTTTCTTCTAACGATCAGATGGAGACTGAGTACTATTTTGATGCACTAATTAGAAAATATAGAGACTGTAAAAACAAAGCCATCCCCTCTAACTCTTATCCCAGCAAGCCGTCTTTATGACGGCCTTTTTTTATATTCATTTTATGGTATAATATAAAAACAAATTTGAAGGAGGTGCTCTTTTGAAAAACAAATTTAGGTTGTCTGGGATTATCTTTCTTCTTTCTTGGGTTATCTTGGTTTTATACCCTAACCCAAGTAAGTTGGTAACAACTGTTTCTCGTCTTTACAATCCGCCCATGGATTACTTTGTTGAAGAGTTAAAACCAATCTTAAGGGAATCTTACAACAAGACTCCTCAACAAATTGAAGAGATTGTAAAAAGAGAAATCCCCTACAGTTATGATTGGGACAACTACGGTCTCCCTCTCTATTTCCCAACCGTAGAAGAAGTAATGAAAAACAAAACCGGAGACTGTAAGTCACAATTTCTGATCACCGCATCTGTATTTGATTATTACAACATTAAATACGTAATGCTTGTTTCTCCGGTTCATGTTTGGATCGATTATAAAGAGAAAAAAGACAGAAGAAGTGAAAGAGAAGAAATTGCAACAATGGCAATCTCAGAAGAAGGAATAAATCTGAGAATTCCTAAAGAAATAGACTGGGAAGACTCAAGAAGAGTTCTTTACGAAGCTTTTTGGAAGGCGATGCCCATAGGTAAAAAAATCGCACTATACCTAGGGTTCTTCCTTTCTCTTTTTTTCTTCTTTCCCACAAATTTTCTGTACTCCATCTTTAAAAAAGAGTAGAATGTATTACATCTACTCTTCTTTTTTTATGAAAATAAAGATACAAAAATTTATCGCTGATAGTGGCTACTGCTCAAGAAGAAAGGCAGAAGACTTGATTCTAGAAAAAAAGGTAAAGGTAAACAAAAAGTTTGCTGCTATTGGAATGCGTGTAGATAATAAAGATACCGTTGTTGTTGAAGGAAAATTAATCACTCCCAAAAAAGATCCTCTTTATATCGCTCTTCATAAACCAAAAGGATATGTTTGTACAAATAAAGAAACTCCTCAAGAAAAGAATATATTTTCCCTTATTAATATAGAAGAGAGGCTCTTTGTTGTTGGAAGATTAGATAAAGACAGTCGCGGACTAGTACTTCTTACTAACGATGGAGACTTTGCTTACAAGCTTACTCATCCTTCTTTTTCCCATGAGAAAGAATATGAAGTAGAGTTAAGTAAAGATGTTAATGAGGAGATTAAAGATAAGCTAAAAAAAGGAGTTGATATTAAAGAAAGATCTCTCGCTAAAATGAAAGAAATAGAACGAATAAAACCTAAAAAATACAGAGTTGTTTTAACCGAAGGGAAAAGAAGACAGATAAGAAGAATGTTTGAAGTTTTCGGTTGCACGGTGCTCGATTTAAAAAGAGTAAGGATAGACAAATATAACTTAGGAAAATTAAAAGAAAAGGCTTGGATTTTTATTAAAAAATAAACTTATGATTATTATTGTTCTCGGCACAGGGATAGATGAAAAAAGAAGGCTTTCTGCTGAAACCATCAAACGTCTTCTTGAGGGCTATCGAATTCATAAAGAAAAGAATGTTCCCCTTCTTCTTTCTGGAAAATACAGCTTTGCTCATAACACTCGTCCAAAGTTTACAGAAGCAGAGGCGATGCAAGATTATTTAGTAAACATTGGCATAGAAGAAAAAAATATTTTTCTTGATAAAGAATCAGAAGATACCATCTTTTCTGCCTACAACGCGAAAACAAAGTTTTTTATTCCTCAAGACGAAAAGGAAGCTGTAATAGTTACCTCTGATATTAACCTGGAACGTGTTGAATACGTATTCTTTAAAGTTTTTGGCGAAAACTACAACCTTCACTTTATAGGGACTCTCTCAAAACTACCTTGTCAGGTAAAAGGAATGATTTTTGAAAAACAAAGAATTTTAAACGAAAGAGCAAAAACTCTTCTAGATAATATAGAAGACGGAGATCACGAAAAGGTAAAAGAGAAGATTCTAGATTCTAATTTTAATAACGAAAAAGGAATAAAGCTTTCTGGAAATATAAATTACAAAAAAACTTGTTAAGAAAAGAATACGTCCCAGTAAAGATTAAAAATATAGTATGATTGATTATTACAAATAATGAGATTGGATTTCTAACTCCACAATCATTGTTAACCTTGACATTGCAAGTTAACATATGTTAACCTTATAAACATAGTTAACAAAACATGAAAAAAGAAAGTAAATATTTATCAACAAGCGAAGTAGCTGATATTTTGGGAATCAGCCGCGTTGCGGTATTTAAAAAAGTTAAAAAGGGCGTAATTCCGGCCCAAAAAGTTGGTCGTAGCTACGTTATCGCTCGTAATGATATTTCTTCTGCTCTTGAAGATACAACAACTCTTAAAGAAAAGAAGCTTATAACCAACATCACCGGATCAGTGATTGAAGAATATGAAGAGGCACTAAGACGTTTAGCTAAAGAATAATGTCAGGTAAGATTAAACCGGTAACAATTGGAGAAGTAAAAGAGATTGCTCACGCACTTGCCCAAAAACACCTTGAATGGGGTGAACCTGTCCCGGATTTTGATACACGTAATCCAAATATTTTGGAAAGCTGTTTGGCTGTTCCTTTCCAATCTTTTTCCGGGAAATACGCATATAAAGAGTTTTCTGAAAAAGGAGCTATGCTTTTTTATCTCATGATTAAAAATCACCCTTTCCAAAATGGTAACAAAAGAATTGCCCTCACCACGCTTCTTGTCTTTCTCCTTAAAAATGGAAAACACCTCGTCGCAGACAACACCGAAATCTACAACATTGCTAAATGGGTAGTAGAAAGCAACCCAAAGTTAAAAAAAGAAACTGTGGCAGCGATAAAGAAATTTATCGAAACTTATGTTAAAAAATCTGACTATAAACTTTAACTATATATCCAAAATACCAATTAGTGGTAAAGCCAGATTCGTCGAAAACCACACGGTAAAAAACTTATTAAATTGCGATTCATTTTGTTGCATTAATCGTATCAAAATGATACGATTAGAGTAGTCAATTGATACGAAAATGATTTCTTACAATAATAAAGAGAATAAAATAATAGAACTTTTACTTGAAAACAAAGAGTTACAATCTTCTGATATACACAACAAGCTTATTGAAAAAAAAGAAGATATTTCGTTAGTAACGGTTAAGAGAATGCTCTCCGTGATGGTAAATTCTGGCACACTAGTTGTGCATGGTTCGGGAAGGTCAACATCATACAGCCTCTCATCCCTAGGGAGGATTTACTATAATGTAGATTCCTCTTCTTACAACAAGAAAGATCCTGATTCAAGAAAAGGATTTGACAGCTACAACTTTGATCTTCTTTCTTCCTTTAACAAAGATCTTTTCTCTAAAGAAGAACTTAATTATCTTTCTGCTCTTACAAAATCTTATCAAAAGAAAGTAGAAGCAACAACGTTAACATTACAGACAAAAGAGCTTGAGAGAATAACCATTGAGCTCTCTTGGAAATCATCAAAAATGGAAGGAAACACCTATAGTCTCCTTGACACAGAAAGGCTTATTCTAGAAAACAAACCTTCTGAAGGAAAAACAGAGATGGAAACACAAATGATTTTAAATCATAAAAATGCTTTTTCTTTCATCTATCAAAATAGAAATTCTTTTAAAGAAATAAGTCATCAAGATATTGAAAATATTCACCGTCTTCTTGTTGAAGAAATGGATATCTCTTATGGTTTACGCAAAAATCCCGTTGGCATTTCAGGGTCAAAATATCTTCCTTTAGATAATATTTATCAGATAGAAGAAGCCCTAAAAAATCTCCTTTCTAAAGTAAATAATATTAAATCTCCTTACGGCAAGGCACTGTTATGTATTCTTGGAATCAGCTACATACAACCCTTTGAAGATGGAAATAAAAGAACCAGTCGCTTAATAGCTGACGCGATTTTATTGGCATATCATTGCGCTCCACTCTCTTATCGTAGCGTAGATGAAAAAGAATATAAGGAAGCCATTATTGTTTTTTATGAACTTAACTCAATAATGCCTTTTAAGAAAATATTTATTGAGCAATACGAATTTGCCGCAAAAAACTATTTTATTAAATAAAAAAGGATCGGCCGTTGTTCTTGTTACCAACGAAAAGAAGTATCTTCAAAAAAACAAGCAAAGTTATTGAAATAAGGGAAGGATCAATCGAAGAGATATACTACGCCATAGATACGGCAGAAAAGTTAGGAGCCAGTGTAGTCACATTACAATCCCGCCCTAGAACCATATGGACTTAAAATAGAAGAAAGGAGAGAAATAGAACTAGATTCTAATTTTAATAACAAAAAAGGAATAAAACTACCTAGAAATGTAAATTACAAAAAAATTTGTTAAATGTCTTTTGGAGAAAAATATTAAATTTGTGGTTTATCTGCTATTTGCATGAGCTATTCTACAAAGAAAGAGAAAAAGAAAGCGGCTAGTTATTAAATGCAGTTAGCCACTTTTTCTTTTTACGAGAGTTTTATTACTTCTCCTATGTATCTTAATTCTTTTATCTCTTCTCCTCTCTCCTTAAAACAACTTTCAATAATTATAGGAATATCTTCATACAACAAAGATTCAATAATAATATTTTGATTTGTTTCAAATAAAGGATAGTGAAGAATTTCTTTTTCAAATCCACTAATATGATATTCCGTTATTCTTTCTCCAAAGATCTCCTGGAGATCTATCGCTAACTTCATGGATCTATCGTTAGTAAAACAATGTTGTAAATCTAGAGTTAAATTAAAAGGATGATTCTTTAATATCATCTCGATGTCTTCAATGTTTTTTCCTACATCTTTCTCATTATCCATATTTTCAATAGAAACCGGTAAATCCAGATAATAAGAAAAGATACTCCAATCAACTCCTTTCTCAACATGAAAAACAAAGTTCTTAATTTTGTATTTCTCTTTTAAATCTCTTAGTTTATTTAATACTCTTCTTACTACCCCTTCTCTGTTATTAATTAAAGAAGGAGCATGAACCGAAATATATGGAAAAGAAGATAGATCTAAATCTTTTTTTTGAATCAAGTAGTCAATCATCTCTTCGTTTGGACAATGAAGCTCTACCGCGTTTGCAAAACCTCCTGCCTTGAGACGATTAATGTTTAAAGAAGAAAAAGCATCTTTTTCTTCCCGAATTAGTTTGTAGAAGTTCCCAGTTGCAAATCCAATAATCATTTTATAACTTCTTAAAGAAATAAAACGTGAGAATTCCGTTAAAGATTCGGGAAATAACTATTGCTAGAACAACTCCCCATATTTGGAAGAAAGGAATTAATGCTAGAAAAAGAGCTATTTTGAAAAAAGGAGTTGCTGTTTGAATGATATAAAGGTCTTTTTTTCTCATCTCAGAAATCAAGGAGGCGCTAAGTAAAGAAAAAGGAGACAAAAGTAAAATTAAAGAAAAAGCTTGGAAGTAAAGGACTGACTCTGTATATTGAGGAAATAATATTTTATACAAAAAAGGCGCAGAAACAACTGCAAGTAAAAATAAAGGAACAGAAATTAAAAATAATTTCTTGAACTTCCTCATTATCCCCACTTTTATCTCTTGAAAGTTTCTTTCACCAATCTTTGGAAGTGCTAAGGAACCTATCGGCATCGCCCCTTCAACTTTTTGAATTGGGAGCTGTGCAAAAGAATAAATCGCCAGCTGAGCCGGACCAAAGAACTTCCATAATATTATTTTATCAACCTGTTCAACAAGAGAAGATATGGCCCCTATCACCGTTAGGTTTTTACCAAAACCTATGGTTTCTTCTAAAACTTCTTCGTTCTCTTTTTCTTTTCTTGTTTTTAATAACAAAAGCCCATCAAGAAAGGACTGTGACCCAAAAAGTGCAATAATAATCAAAATTGGGTTGTTTGTATAGATAATTACTGGAATAGTAACTGCAGTCACTAAAATTGCCGAAAGAAGTTCATATTTACTACTTCTTTTAAAGTCTTTTCTTCCGTTCCAAAAAGATAAGAAAATAGGGAAAACATATTGAAAGGGTAAGAAAAAAGCAACTACCAAAAATGCCAAAGCAAGTGCCTGGTTTGCATTATAAATATACCATCCAGCAATCATTAAAGAAGCCAGGGACCCTAAGAGAGAAAATTTAAATCTTTCTTTGATTGCTAAATCAAGTGTCCCGTCTTTCTTTTTAGCAATAGCCTTGATTAAGGATGTATTGACTCCTGGAAGCGAGAAAATAGAAAGCATTGCTGACATCGAAAGAATAAACGCATATACTCCATAAACTTCCTGTTCTGCGTATCTTCCAAAGACAAACATCTTTGTAAAGGAAATAAGGAAAAGACCTACTTTTCCAAAAATAATCCAAAAACTTCCTTTCACAGCATAAAGCATGTCTGTTTCAACATACTTCTCGCTCCAAGCAACAAAAGCAAAGAATCTTTCCTTTATTTTCGTCTTCATAAACAGATTATATTATAATTCTCTTTTTTTTCCACCTTTATTAAAAAACAAAGGTTTATTATTTTTCCTTTTTATTTTATAATACGGTAATATTAAATAAATTTATAAAACATGAAAGTTTTAGTTGTAGGAGGTGCAGGATATATAGGAGGAGCAGTAACCGATATACTGCTTAAAAAAAATATTGATTTTACAGTCTATGACAATTTGCTTTATGAACATCAGTATCTAAAGCCAGTAAATTTTATTTACGGAGACGTAAGAGAAAAAGAGAAGCTAAAAAAGATACTTCCACAATACTCACATGTAATTTGGTTGTCCGCAATTGTAGGAGATGCAGCATGCCAAGTAAATCCAAAGCTGACAAGAGAAATAAACGAAGATACCGTATCTTGGCTTTCTCAAAATTACGACGGAAGAATTATTTTCATGTCAACTTGCTCAGTCTATGGTCAAAACGACAGCGAAGTTTCAGAAGAATCAACATTGAACCCCCTTTCTCTTTATGCTGAAACAAAAGCTAAAGCAGAGGAGTCTCTCAAGGAGAAAAATAGTATTGTTTTCCGACTGGGAACCGTTTTCGGGGTTTCTGATACTTATTCAAGAATAAGAATGGATCTCGTTGTGAACTATATGACCGCAAATGCAATCACGGAAGGAAAATTATCAATTTTCGGCGGATCACAATGGCGTCCAATCATTCATGTAAGAAATGTGACAGATGTCATCGTTAAATCTTTAGATTTGCCAATTACAGGGATCTATAACATTTCTACTTTCAACTATCAAATAAAAGATTTGGGAATAGAGGTGGCAGAAATTACAGGATGTAAAACAGAATATGTTGAAGAAAAGTTTGAAGATCAGAGAAATTATCATATAAGTGTCAAAAAAGCAAAAGAAGAAAATCTTCTTAATTTTGAATGTCTGTATTCAGTTAAAGATGGAGTAAATCAAATTAAAGACTTGGTCGAGAGCAAAAGATTAAAATATACCGAAAACGATATCTATTTTAATATTCGTCATATAACTAATTTAAGCAACAATGGAGAATTTAAATAATGACGAGCCTAAAATCATAGAAGGAGGAGTCTCTGTCGATGACCGCGGGGAAGTTTTTTTTGTCAACGGCTTTTCTTTCCCAAAAATCAAGCGTTTTTATATGGTAGAGAATTTTTCTACTGAGACAATAAGAGCTTGGCACGGCCATCTTGAGGAATCAAAGTATGCTCTTGTTGTTTCTGGTTCAGCAATCATAGCAGCAGTAAAAATGGATAACACCACTAATCCAAATAAAAAAAATGAAGTTCATCGTTTTGTTTTATCCGAGAGAAAGCCCTCTATTTTGTATATCCCCAAAGGCTATGCAAATGGTTTTCGTCCTCTTGAAGGAAAAACAAAGATAATTTTCTTCTCAGATTCAGAATTAGAAAAATCAAAAAATGACGACTATCGTTTCCCGACTGATTATTGGGGAATGGATATTTGGAATATTGAAAACCGATAATTAAAAAATATGAAAAAAAATGTTCTTATCTTAGGCGCAACAGGAATGCTCGGTAGCGCTGTCTATAATGTACTAAAAAACGATTACAATTTAATCTTATCAACGCTTAGAAAAGAAAAAATAAATCTTTTAGAGGAAAAATATGGCGAAACGAAAAATCACAAAGTGATAGAATTCGATGTCATGAAGATCTACGAAGATTTTTTAGAAAAAAAAGGATATCCCAGTAAGTATCTTGTCTCTTTTCTAGATAAAGTTGGTAACATCGATTATGTAATTAATGCGATAGGAATAACTATTCCTTATTCTCTTAAAGACACAACTGCAACATTTTTTATCAACAGTGCATTCCCCCATGTCTTAGCTTCCTATCTCGAGGAAAAATTAATTCATATTACCACCGATTGTGTTTACGATGGGAAAAGTGGATTTCCATATGACGAAAGATCATTAAAAAACTCTATCGATGTCTATGGAATATCAAAAAGTCTAGGAGAGCCACAAAATGCCCTTACAATAAGGACATCAATAATTGGAAGAGAGTTAGAAGGATTTACTAGTCTTTTGGAGTGGTTTTTAAAACAAGAAAATCAAACAATAAGTGGATTTACAAAACACTACTGGAATGGCATTACAACTAAAGAGTTCGGGAAAGTTTGTGATAAAATAATGTCCAGCCCTGAGAAATATCCCAAAAAAGGAATTCATCATGTTTTCTCAAATACCGTTTCCAAATATGAAATGCTATTAAAGTTTAGAGAAAAGTTTAAAATAAATTGTGCTATTAATAAGGAAGAAGAAAATGAGCTTAATCGTACCCTTTCTACAATTTACGAGCTTAACTCACTTCTTGATATTCCTTCCTTTGATAAAATGATTGATGAACTATAAATGAAAAAAAAATTCAAACTATTAACTCTCTTAGGAATACGCCCAGACTACATAAGAATGTGCAAGCTTATAAAGCTCTTAGATGAAGGGCAGAAAAAACATGGTTATAAACATGTCTTAGTTCATTCCGGACAACACTATGATTCGGAACTATTCGGTGTTTTTTTAAAAGAGTTAAATGTCCGTCAGCCAGATATTGATTTAAAAATAGGCCGAATACTAAAGAAGCAAAAAAAAGAAGGGCAAGCATATCAACAAGCTATTCTTTCTGAAAAGGTTTATGAAATGCTGATTAAGGAAAGACCTGACGCAGTGATGTTCTTGGGAGATACCAATACTGTTCTGTCTTCAATTATCGTTTCCCGGTGCAACATTCC
>CAZJEE010000014.1:0-17382 GCA_964544985.1 uncultured Candidatus Saccharibacteria bacterium | reverse complement strand
AAAGAAATTTTATGAGGTTTTAGAAGATGATGAAATAAGTGAAATAATAAAAGATTTTAAGATTAAATTTAATCAAAACATCAGTGATGTAAAAATGCTTGATTTTATGTTATGGAAATTGGGGGGCATTTTAAGTGTTGGTAAAAAATTTTAAGAAATAAAGACACTATCTAATGGTAATATTTTTAGATTATAGAGTTTAATAGAAATCCATATGGAAAACAAAGAATGTTTCAATGTATTGCGTGGTTATTATCAGAATAATAAGTTTTATTCTGGCAAAGTAAATTTATAGATAAAAATTAAGTATGAAATTGATTTTATTTTGGAATTCTATCTAGTTTTATTGAGATATCAATTAAAAAGAATATAAATTATTTTTATGAATAAATTTTATAAAGGAAACTTGGACAATGATCGTAAAAAATCATTGAAGTGTCCAAAGAATCAAAGAGAGTGGCTTATCGGTGATTTTGATCAATTTAACAATTCCGCAAGAAAGACGAATTTATTAGAATTAAAGTACTGGGTAATCAAAAAAGGAAAGGAAAAAGAGCATAGTGCAAAAGTTCAAAAAACTGTTGGAGAAATTACAATTTTATTGAAAGGAAAAGCAAAGGGTTTTATCGGAGAGAAAGATATAATATTAAAAGAAAAAGATTATGTTTATATTCCTCCCGGCATTGTCAATAACCTTGTTGTTAAAATTATTGACGAATGCGAAGAAATTCAAGGATTGACTATTAAGGCTCCGTGTAATAAAAAAGATTTTATTAAAATACTAAGAATTAGATAGATGTAGTAATTATCCAAGGTGCAAATATACATCTAAACTATAAATAACAATAAGCAAAAATATGGAAAAAATTAAAATTAAATAAAAAAAATAATAGTTAAAAAATATGGATCCTGACACAGAAAAATTACTAGACGAGTTCTTTAAAGAGATATCAGAGACTCCTGAAGAAGACTATGAAAATGAAGAAGGAGAACTAGCAGAGTTATCAGAACAAAATGATTAAGGCTTAAAAAAGAATAATCACAACCGATGAAACAACAGAAGACCCAAGTATCCTTGCGCTTGAAAAACACTTTGAAGATTTTTTAGTGTAAAATTGGAAACATACCGAGCTTGGCAAACGTTATGATATTTATAATGCAAAGAAATGGATAAATAAAAAATTAAACATCTATCCAGAGGTTTGTATTTATTAAAAATGGGTGTAGCTAGTATCTATATTAATACGGGGTGTAAAAAACAAAACTTTAGTAACCTACTCCCCGTTAATTACTAATTAAAGAAGTAATTATTTTAAAATAGGGATATAAATATACTCTTTTTCTTGATTAATTATGGTTCTAACATCCTTCACGATGCCCATCAAATTATATAGCATTCTCTTTTGTGAGTTTTTGTTTTATAATATATTTAATGTGACTGAATTTTTATAGAGGCAAAACAATCGATGAGAAAAAGAAGTACAACGGTATTATTAAAACACAAAAATATTTAATTATAATAAAAAATATGGACAATATAATTAGAATTTCGGAGTTAAAAGATATTCTTCAAAAATTTAAAGAAGAAAGGAATTGGGGGCAATTTCATGATCCCAAGAATCTAGCAGAGGCAATTTCAATTGAAGCAGGGGAATTACAAGAGAAATTTCTTTGGAGATCTAAAGAAGAAATTTTAACAAAGATGAAGGAGGACCCTGTTTACAGGAAGGAAGTTGAAGAAGAGTTTGCGGATGTGGTAATTTTTTGTTTAAATTTTGCAAATGCAACAGAGATAGATATTGCCAAAGCGGTTACAGATAAGGTTGATAAAAATAATAAAAAATATCCACTAGAGAAGGCAAAAGATACCGCTGAAAAATATAATAAATTATGATTGTTTATCAATCTACAAAAAGGGGGTTCAGTGATGACGTTGTTACCAACAGAATTGAGACAGCTATTCTTGATATTTTTAGGAAAAAAATAGGAAGGAGTACTTCGGCAAGTGAAATTAATTCCTGGAAAAATTCTATGATGTATATGGAGAATGTGTTAAAGGACGACGAGATTCCTGAGGACTGTGGGGTTATGATTGAATATCAAATTCCTCAAACCTCAAAAAGAATAGATTTTATATTAACTGGTCAAAATGATGAAAGCGTCGATCACGCGGTTATTGTAGAGATTAAACAGTGGGAATCTGCGGAAATAACAGAAATGGATGGGATTGTTTCTACTTTTGTAGGCAAAGCCATTCGACAGGTGCCACACCCTTCTTATCAGGCATGGTCTTATGCTTCATTGTTAAATAATTTTAATGAAGCTGTTTATGGTGGTAATATTCAATTAAGACCTTGCGCTTACCTTCATAATTACAAGGAACATGATGCAATAGCAGATAAGTTTTATGATGAATATATTAAAAAAGCTCCTCTTTTTTTGCGAAGTGATGCTCTAAAATTACGTTCATTTATCAAACAATTTGTTAAACATGGAGACAAAGGAAAGATCATGTATGAAATTGAGAGCGGTCGAATAAGACCGTCTAAAGGGTTGGCAGACAGTTTATCCAGTATGCTACAGGGAAACCAAGAATTTATAATGATTGATGATCAAAAATTAGTTTATGAGAAAGCACTATATCTATCAAAAAAATCGAGCAATGAAGATAAGAAGGTTTTTATTATTGAAGGAGGTCCGGGCACTGGAAAGTCTGTAGTAGCAATAAATTTATTAGTTGAATTAACAAAACAAGGATTAGTAACACAATATGTTTCGAAAAATGCGGCACCTCGAGCTGTTTATCACAGTATGCTTGTAGGTACACACAAAAAAACCGAGATAGAAAGTTTATTTACAGGATCTGGCAGTTTTGTTAACGCAGAAGAAAATGTTTTTGACGCTTTGATAGTAGATGAAGCTCATAGGTTGAATGAGAAATCAGGAATATATAGTAATTTTGGCGAAAACCAGATAAAGGAATTAATTAAAGCAGCAAGGTTCACGATCTTTTTCATCGATGAAGATCAAAAGGTGACTTTTAAAGATATAGGAGAAAAAGAAGAGATAATAAAGTGGGCGAAGTTGCAAAATACTGATATACACGAAAATAGTTTGATGTCACAATTTAGGTGTAATGGATCAGACGGATACTTGGCTTGGCTTGATAACACTTTACAAATTAGGAAAACTGCAAATGAGACACTTGAGGGTGTCGACTTTGATTTTCGTGTTGTGGATTCTCCGAATAAGCTTAAAGACTTAATTTTTGAAAAAAATGAAATAAATAATAAAGCAAGATTGGTGGCAGGATATTGTTGGAATTGGGTAAGTAAAAAAGATAGAGATTTATACGATATAGAATTTCCAGAATATGATTTTAAGATGAAATGGAACTTGGCCACAGATGGAAGTCTTTGGATTGTTTCTCCAAAATCAATCAATGAAATTGGTTGCATTCACACTTGTCAGGGGTTAGAGCTTGATTACATAGGAGTGATTATAGGAGAAGACATGATTGTAAGAGATGGCAAGGTTTTGGTTGATCCAAGTAAACGAGCCAAGACTGATGCTTCATTAAAGGGGTATAAAAAATTACTAGAAGAAGATGAAGAAGTCGCGAAAGAAAAAATAAAAAAACTGATTAAAAATACTTATCGGACATTAATGACACGGGGGATGAAAGGATGCTATGTTTACTTTGTAGATAAAGAAACAGAAGAATATTTTAAAAAGTGTTTATATGGACTATGACGGTCCTATCCCACAAGAAATAAGCAATTAGCAAGATTTTCATATTTATGTATAATACAGACATGAATGATCTTGAAAAAATCCAAAAAGCTATAAAATTTGCAGTTAAAACTCACGAAGTTTATCAAAAACAAACTCGAAAAGGTAAAGATGTTTCATATATTACCCACCCATTAACGGTGGGTCTTATTTTATCTAGGGTTGGAGCAAGTGATGATTTAGTTTGTGCTGGAATACTACACGATACAATTGAAGACAGTATTGAAGAAAAGAAAGTAACGTTTGAGATGTTAGAAGAAAGGTTTGGCAGTAATGTGGCGGAATTAGTTTTGAGCGTATCTGAAACTGATAAAAAAGTTTTATGGGAAGAGAAAAAAAAGAAAGCCATAGAACATATTAAAGGATTTTCTCAAGATTCTTTATTACTAAAATCTGCCGATGTTATTTCCAATGTTTCAGAGATTATTGATGATTATTATAAAGAGGGGGAGGATGTATTTAAGAGATTTAACTCTCCAGAACCAAAGAAAGAGAATACAACTCAAAACTATATAAATGTCATGGATACCATTTTGAGTTGTTGGCCAGAAAATCCATTGAAAGAAAGATTGATTTCTTTATCTAATAAATTAGAGTTAATTAAAAAATAAATGGAAAATAATATTGGAAGAATTAAAGAGGAATATGGTAAGTGTGATAGATGCAGTAAAATAGGAGTAAAGGTAATTACTGTTAAATTTGGCAAAGAGGAGAAATGTTGTAGTAAATGTGCAACAAAACTGGCAGTGTTATACCATAACATTACTCAATTATTAGGAAGATAATTAATAAAATAAGAATATGGAAGGAGAAATTAATAAACTAATAAGTGTTTTTAAAAATCGTTATAGTGATTTCTATACAGCGAACGAAGCTATAATAAAACAGACAATAATTTTACCATTATTTATAAATTTAGGATGGGATATATATGATTCGGAAGAAGTTTTTCCGGAATATTCTACTGGAGGTCAAAGAGTTGATTATTCTTTAAGGCTTGAAAAACAAAATAAAGTTTTTATCGAAGCAAAAAAGATTAGAGAAGATCTTTCAATACACCAAGAGCAATTATTGCAGTATGCTTTTAAGGCGGGAATTGAGGTTGCTGTTTTAACTAATGGTTTTAAGTGGTGGTTTTATTTACCATTAAACCCTGGTGATTGGAAAGATAGAAGATGTTGCTCTATAGATATGATACACCAAGATGAAAATGAAATTATTAAAAACTTTATTAATTTTCTTAGCAAAGAAAATATATTATCTGGAAAATCAATAGAACATCTTAAGTCTGCTAAAACACTTTATCAGCAGAAACAAAGCGAGGACGAGGAAAGAACTAGAACGACAATAAGTGATAATAAGAATGAATATAATAGAGGTAATTATGTAGAAAAAGGGTATATAGATGTGCAAGATAATTTTTTTGTTAAGAGAATTGTGGATGGCTGTAATTTATTTGGATATAACTATAAAGGATTTCAGAGGGGTTTTGTCAAACATCCTATTGAAGCAGGAAGGCGCCTATGGTTTCCTAAAATTGTAAATAAAGGTGATTGGGATAATGAGATTATTGATGGCGGGAAAACTATTATAGAAAGAAGCGAAATTGGATGGCGTAAGAAACTTTCAGAAGACCCCGAGCTAATAGATCCATTTAATTCTGATGAAAGAGTGACTTTTACTGGAGAGATTGATTCTTTTGGGCAATACGGATATCGTTTCAGAGGAGTTTTTCTTATAGATAAAGAAATGACAAAAGAAAAAGGAGTAGGAATTTATAAAAGAATAGATACAAGAGTTAAAATATACAAACCCTTAAGCGAAATATAAGAAAATATCGCTATTATATAAAAAAGCATGAGTATTATTAAAGAATTGACAGAGCACAGTATTTTATTTTTATATAGTAGCGATTTTTATAGTAAATCTTATGCATTAAATACCATTATCAAAGAATTTCAAGAAAAGCATAACGGTTCTTATTTACTTATTACGGCAAGGGATTTTGTGACAGAAATAATTTTAGTCTTAGAGATAGTAAAGAGAAGCTATTTGACCAAAGGTATAAAAGCGCAGCAGAGGAATTTGTAGCAAAAATAGATTTTGATCTTAAAAACAGTACAAAAAAATCACTTAATGGAAGGCATAAAAGTAGTGATTTATTTATTATAGATGATATTCATCTTCTGTCATCCAAAGAAATGACTCAAGAAGTTTTATTGATAATAATTAAGGAACTTCAGAAGAAGAATTATCGAGTTATTTTTACCGCTGATCGCCATTCTAGATGTTTTTCACACTTTAAAAGAGAACTAATAGATTTTTTTAATGGTGGTTTAATATTAGAAATTAAAAATAAAAGATGGAGAAGGTGTGTTTAAGAGATTTAATAATCGAAAGCCGAAGAAAGTAGCACAATCAAAAATTATATAAATGTCATCTTAGATTGTTGTCCAGGAAATTCTTTTTTCCCCAAATTAAATAATTTAAAAAACAAATTAAAAGAAATTAAATAAAATTTTAATTATGAAAAAATCCAATATAAACGATATTATATGTCCAAATTGTAAAAAAGTTTTTAAGGTTGATGAAGCAGGATTTGCCGATATACTCAAACAAGTCCGTAATCATCAGTTTGAAAAAGAATTACAAGAGCGCTTAGATATTGCTGAAAAAGAAAAAGAAATCGCCGTAAAGCTTGCTGAAGCTAACATCAAAAACTCTCTTCAGGAAGATATTGTCAAGAAAGATAAGGAATTAGCTGAACTGAAAGAAAAAAATGATAAAGCTAAGATTGAGAATAAACTTACAATAATGGAAGCAGTCAAAAAGATTGAGAAAGAACGCGACGAACTGGCTAATAATTTAAAGAACAAAGAAACCGAAAAACAATTATCCGAAAAATCCTTGCAGGAAAAATTTTTGGCAAAACTTAAAACAAAGGACGACATTATCAAAATGAAAGATGAAGAAATTGAACTTCGCAAAGATATGAAGCTTAAGCTTTCAACTAAAATGATTGGTGAAACACTTGAACAACATTGCGAGACTGAGTTTAATAAGCTCCGGGCCACAGCTTTTCAAAACGCTTACTTTGAAAAAGATAATGATTCAAAATCAGGCAGCAAGGGAGATTATATTTATCGAGAAAAGGAGGATGGAGACAATGAAATCATTTCAATTATGTTCGAAATGAAAAATGAAGGCGATGAAACTGCTACAAAAAAACGAAATGAAGATTTTTTACGTGAACTGGACAAGGATCGCATTGAAAAGAAATGTGAATACGCTGTTCTTGTTTCGCTTTTGGAGGCTGAAAACGAGCTCTATAATAGTGGTATTGTAGATGTATCTCACAAATATCCAAAGATGTATGTAATTCGTCCGCAATTTTTTATCCCAATTATCACTCTTCTTCGTAATGCAGCTATGAATTCTCTAAAATATAAGACAGAGCTTGCTTTGGCTAGAAATCAAAACATTGATATTACAAACTTTGAAGACAATATAAACAAATTTAAAGAAGGATTTGCAAAAAACTACGATCTTGCCAGTCGTAAATTTAAAACCGCCATAGAAGAAATAGATAAAACCATAGATCATCTCCAAAAAACGAAAGAAGCTCTTTTGTCATCAGAGAATAATCTCCGCCTTGCCAATAGTAAGGCAGAAGATTTAACTATTAAGAAATTAACGTGTGGTAACTCAACAATGAAAGATAAATTTGCAGAGCTTTCTAATGTCGATAAAAATTTAGAATAACATGAACTCACTCACACGACCAACGATTGAATTTAATAAAAAACCAGGCGGTCAGCTTAAGTATTATGGTCTTTGGGATTGGTGGATAGACAATTTCAGTAAAAAAGAACGTGAATTAATTATTTTAACATTTCAACCTTTAGGTGATTCAGGCAACACATTGATTGAGGGTGAGATATACTCTTCTAGCGGTTCAGCAGTTTCTCTACTTTCTTCTTTAGCGGGTTGGTTTATGAAGGAAGAGCAGAGAACTATTGCTTACAAAATGCTTGAGAAAGCAGAGGAATTAACCGGGGAAGCATCAGTGATTGATAAACATTTTTTATACCAATCAAAAATTGAAATATATTATCGCTTTCGAGATATTGATGACTTCGCAATGACCAAAGCTATTGAAGGATGCGAACAACAAATAAACATTACGCAAGAAGTAAGTGAAGCTTTTAGGAAAAAATATCCAGAGGAAATACTGCCAAGTCATGTAGGATATAAACAGCTTGCAATTATTAGAGATAAGGATGGAAATGTGGCAGATGCTATTAAATTATCCAAACAGGCTCTGGAGCAGGGATGGAATGGTGATTGGGAAAAACGAATAAGCAGGCTTAATAGAAAGTTAATAAGATAGAGTAGATAATTATTAAAAATTATGTGGTTAAATGATTTTTCAGAAGAAACAAAAAAAGGATTAAAAGAAATTTCAGAGAAAGTTATAAGTTGCGAAGTAATTGATAATAATGAGATAAGAAAGTATAGTGACCATAATTTAGTAACCATAACTTTAAGTCTATAATATGGAAGATTTATTATTAAAAATAAGGTGGAATATTAACTTTATTGGAGAAGAAACAAAGAAGGTTGATGGTTCTCCTGAAGTAAAAGATCAAATATTAAATGCCCACGAGCTCTTTGTGGATGCTTTTGGCAAATGTTTTGAAGTTGACGTAGATAAAGAAAAAGTAAAAGAAATTGTGACGCCTGCATTAAAAGAGTTTGACAGGATAATTAAGGAAATTGAAAACGATGATAATAATAAGATTTTATTTATGTTATTAATTACACATATAGCGGATATAAAATTTTTACTATCAAGTGAAGAAGAACAAAAAAGAATAATAGAAAGTATGAAAAAAAGTACTGAAAAAGAGGAAGATTAAAATCTTTAATTCAAAAACTAAAAGCAATAAAATAACAAAAGATGGAATTTCTTCAAAAAAGTAATCCAGACAATCTTAGCAAAGTAAACTTATTTGAAAAAGGACAGATTTGTTCAGCTAATTTTTGCAAAGATGGGTGGTTTTTTATTGAAGATGATAATGATAGAGAAAATATTGCTTATCACATGCAATATCTAGAATTTTGTACAGCTCTTTATAATAAATATGAAATATATTTAACAGTTGAGTCATTATTGTGTAAAAACATAATGTCGAGTATTGCTAGTATCATTGAGTGTGCTTTATTTGAGCTTGTTAATCGACATGGGGAGAATGCTAATTTTAGTCTTGACAACAGAAGAGATTTCTTAAGTAGAATTGATATAGCTTACGATATGCAACTAATTAATGAAGAAATGAAAGATTTATTTCATGCTCTAAGAAAAATAAGAAACAAGGTTCATCTCTCTGGAGCAAAAGATAGGGAGTATATTGTTTATACGATTGAGGAAACTAATAAATACATTGATATTTTAGAAAAATTTAGACAAAAAATAGCATATGAAAAAGAAAAAGATTATAATATTTAATTATTTTAAAAAATAAATAAACATGGAAAATGAAAAGATGCTCGATCCATTCCAAAGAAGAGAGTTTGAAAAAGACCAGGAGCAAATAATAGACGAAAAGGAGAATGAAGAAAAAAAAGAGGCGGGGAAAAAAGAGGATTATATTTCAGTCGAAAGGTTTCCTGAAGAAGATCTCGAGTCTTTTGCTAAAAGAATAATTGAGACAAAGGAAAAAGAGAAAGAGAGAGTAGTTGTCATTTTTGATGATAATCTTTTTGAGTTTTTACCGTGTGATGGTGAAACGCCAGAAAAAATATTAGAAGAATTTAATAGAAGTAGTTTGTTGAGTAAAAGTTTAGAAAAAGAAAAGGAGTGGGTAGAGGAACGGTTAATGGCTAGAAAAAGCATTTTTGATAATAATCCAGAATTACTAGATATTTATAATAATTATTTGAATTTGAGTGAGAGGAGTAATCAAGAAAATAAACAAAAGGAAGTTTTTGATTACAAAAGATACCCTTTTCATGAGCTAGGCAATGCAATAAGACAATCTTTACCTGAAATTCCGAATGATTACGTTAGGTTGTGGAGAGGGTGCAGAGAAAATGAATTCGGTTACAATCCTCAATATACTAATAGCCTTGAAGGTATTGCTCTTCCTTTTTTAAGATTTTATAAGGGGTTTCTTTCTTACATAGATGTTCCAAAAGAAGATGTATTAAAATACTTGAGTGGTGGAGCTCCTGGCGCAGAGTTTTTTTTACCAAAAGAATTGGTAAGAAATGCAAGGCTTGTAGGATTTAACACCGAAAGAGAGAAAGAAATTAAAGAAAAAGCAAAACCTCTAGAAGAGTTGCAAAAACAAGAAGAAGACAATGTTTATGGTTTTTAAATGCGTTTATAGGAAAATAAAGTTTTCAAAGAGAATCTATACCAATTTGGAAAAAAAGAACCATTTTCTATTCCTTTCGCGATAAAAATAGTGGGAAAAATAAAAAAATGAAAGAAAAAATTAAAATGAAAAGCTTTCATTTTTATGAAAGACCGAAAACTGATTTTAAAGATGAAGAGAATTTGAAGTTTGCTGATTTCTGGATGAGACTTGGAGCGTTTTTAATAGATGCTTTTTTAATATATGGAATTTCATATTGTTTTTTCTGGTTAGAGCTAGAATATTTTCTGATAGATTATTTAGAGAAGCCTTTTGTTGATTATTTTGTTGTTGTAGCTATCTTCTTTATTTATCAACTCTTTTTTATTACTCTGTTTTCTTCGACTATCGGAAAAAGGATATATGGATTAAGAATAATCAGTGATAAAAGGAAAGAAAAGCTTAAAATAGGAGAAGCTTTCTCTCGTACATTTTCATATATCGTATCAATATCTAGCTTGCTCTGGGGATTTTTCTTAATTAATGTTGATGATAAAAAACACCAAGGATTACATGACAGATTTGCCAAAACATTAGTTGTTATAGAGTACAAACAAAGACTTTTTATACCAGCATTACTTTCGATATCTGTTTTTTTGTTTTTCGGATGGAATGTTTTTTTTAAAGAGGATAAGTGGGATTTCTTTGATTACTTAGGAGATGATTCTTATTACATGGACTTACTTTATGAAAGAACAGAAACACAACCGGAAGATCTTTGTTGTAACTTTTTATCACAAGAAGAGATTTCTTTATACACAACCAATATTCCGACTAAAGATGATTTAACTGAAAAAAAGAAGGGGAGAGGTGTAATTGAAGATATAATAGATGCAGTTGTTATTGTTGGAGCAGGGGGATACGGAACGGGCTTTATTATTTCTCCTGACGGACTAGTGGTGACTAACTATCATATTATCGAAGAAGAAGAGAAAATCGTAGTTGCGATGATTGATCGTGGTGAAAGGATCCAAATATTTGATGTTGCGACTATTGTTGCATATGACGAAGTAAAAGACATTGCAGTCTTAAAAATTGAAGGAGAAGACTTTCCTTTTATGTATATGGGAGACTCTAATGATATTTATTTAGGAGAAAGAATATATACAATAGGACACCCACATGGATATAGGAATGTTATTAGTGAAGGGGTAATTAATAGTAAAAGAAGATGGACAGATGGATTCTATTATCTCCACATTACAAGCTCTATTTTTCCGGGGAATAGCGGGGGACCGGTTGTTAATGAAGATGGTGATGTTATTGGAATAGCAACTTTTACAGACAAAGAATTTAAAGAAATAGTATTTGCGGTCCCAATAAACGATGTTAAGATTTTATTGGGATTATAAAAAGATGAATATTTATTCAGAGATTTGTATTTATTAAGAACTGTAATAAAATAATTAATATGAAATTTTATTTATCTTCCTATAAAGTAGGGGATTATGAAGAAGAATTGAAGAAGATGATATCCTCTACAAACATGAAGGCGGCATACATTCCAAATGCACTTGATTTTACTGATGAATTAGAAAGAAGAAAGGAAAGTGAAGAAAAAGATGTAAATGATTTGAATAAGCTTGGTCTAAGTGTTGAGAGATTAGACTTAAGGGAATATTTTAATCAAAAAGAAAGACTTAAAGAAAAAATATTAGAATATGGTGTGATTTGGGTTCGTGGTGGAAATACATTTGTTTTAAGACAAGCGATGAAAATAAGTGGATTTGATGAAATACTGCTTGAGGTCCAAAAAAATGACAATCTAGTTTATGGAGGATATAGTGCGGGCGTTTGTGTTCTTGGGCCAAGCTTAAAGGGATTAGAAATAATAGATGATGTAAATATAATGCCCTACGAAGAAATAAAAGATACTGTATGGGAAGGAGTAGGGATTCTTGATTATACTATTGTGCCTCATTATAGGTCAGACCATCCAGAATCAGAGAGAGCAGAAAATGTTATTGATTTTATGATAAAAGAAAACATTTTATTTAAAGCACTTAAGGATGGAGAGGTAATAATTATATAAAAAGCTTATGTTATATAAAGTCGATTCTAAGGGTTATGTTGTGAATGACGCAAGTTACTTAAAAATAAAGAAGAAAGACCGTGAGTTGCTTGAAGAAGTAAAAAGGTTGTACATTAATAACTTAGGAGAAAATTTTTTAAGTTTTTATATTAGAGGAAGCGTGAGCGTTGGAAGATCTAAACCTTTTATTTCTGATGTTGATAATGTTGCGATAACAAAGGAAAAAATGAAAAGAAAAGATCTTCTTTGGACCATAAAAGAAACAAAAAATTTAGAAAAGAGATATAAAGAAATAGGAATGATCGAGCTTGCCGTGGTATCAAGAGAAGAGTTACTGAATTCTTATGAATACAAAAATCTAAGAGTTTATCTTAAAACACAATCTGTTTGTTTAGCGGGAGAAGATATCGTCGAGGAAATAGAGAAAGTTAAAGTGGGCAAAGAGCTAGCCAAAATTCTTTACGATGATTTACCAAAGGAAATTAGTATTTTAAAAAAAATATTCAAAGGAGAAATCAAAAATCGTGAATATCTTTTTCAAAAACGTCCAATTAAATTTTGGTGCGTTTGGATGACAAGAACACTTTTAAGAGCAGGAATGGGCATAATTATGACAAAAGAAATTGTTTATTCACAAGACTTAAAGACTTGCCGAGAAGTTTTTTTAAAACATTATCCTGTATTTAAAAAAGAAATGGATATTTTGATAAAATGGTCTGTTTGTCCTTCTTCTGACAAAAAAGTTTTATATAATTTTCTATCAAGCTTTGAAAAAAAATTTATGCCGATTTATTATAAAAATATTAATTAAATTATGAAAAAAATAATATTCATCTTATTTCTATTGTTATTCGTTATTATATCAATTTATCTTTTCTTAAACTCATCAGAAGAAGAAAATGATCTAGATAAGGTTCGGGTTCAAGCAGGGTGGCTTTTAAACGGACAATTCGCAGGAGTTTGTTCTGCTATTGTAAATGGTTATTATGAAGATCTTGGTCTTGATGTCGAGCTTATTCCCGGAGGACCAGCAGGAGCATCTTTTATTATTGCTACTAATGCTGTGGCGCAAGATCAAAGTTTAGATATAGCACTTGATGGAGATATTATCCCGCTTCTGAGAGGAATTACAAAAGAATCTGCAAACGAACAACTTAAAGTGAAAGCCTTTGCTGCTTTTTGGAATGAAAATCCTTTTGGATTTATTGTTCGAGAAGATTCTGGAATAGAAAAAATTGAAGATCTTGCTTTAAAAAGGAAAGAAGATGGCTCAAAATTTAGAATAGGAGTTACTGCTGATTCTGTGATTCAATATGCTATTGCAGATTACACGGGCGTTTCAGTTGATGATTTAGATATAATAATTGTCGGATTTGATGCATCTTCTTTTTTGGCAAATCAAGTGGACGCACTTGCATCTTATTGGACAACTCAAGCCTATGAAGTAGAAAAAGCAGGAATTGACTATAAGTTTATAAGTGCCGGAGAATTACCAGGATTTAGTCAACCATCAACAGTTGCGATTGCAAAAAATAGCACTTTAGAAAAAAGAAAAGATGAACTAAAAAGGTGGATGGAGGGAACGATTGCTGGTATAAATTTTGTGAAACAAAATCCGAAAGAAGCGGCAAATAATGTTTTGGACAAAAGATGCGGTGGTCCAAATTTTGATAAAGAGCAAGAGTTGTGGCTCATTGAAAAGTCTAACTATCTTTTTGATGAAAATAATATTGGGTGGATATATGATGAGCAAATAATGAATTTTGCAGAAGCATATTATAGGCTAGAACAAATATCACGTGTTCCAGAAGTAGATGAAATAATCGATTATTCTATACTGAATCAGATATATTAAAAAAATGAAACCACTTATAACTTTAAAAGATGTTTCTTTTAATTATTACGAAAATAAAAAGGTTGTTGGTGGTGTTAATGATATAAATTTGGATATTTATCCTTCAGAAATAATTTCTATTATTGGTCCGTCTGGATGTGGGAAAACAACAATTCTAAAATTAATCAGCAGTATAATTTCCCCGGAAAAAGGCGAGATTACATATCAAGAAAAATGTGTTGGTTTAGTTCCGCAAGAGCCAAGTTTACTTCCGAGTAGAAATGTGAGATCCAATATTGAACTGCCTCTTGAAGTAAAAAAAATTAAGAATGAAGAAAGGGTTGATGAATTGATTAATATTGTTGGTTTAAAGGGTTTTGAAAAACTTTATCCTTCACAACTATCAGGAGGAATGAAACAAAGAGTTTCTATTGCACGTGCTCTTGTTTACGAACCAAAGGTACTTTTAATGGATGAACCATTTTCTGCGCTTGATGAGATTATAAGAGAAAGACTGAACCTTGAATTGATTAATATCCATAATAAGCTGAAACAAGCAATTGTTTTTGTTACTCATAACATAGAAGAGGCAGTTTTTATATCAAATAGAGTTTATGTTATGTCAGGTTTCTCGGGAAAAATTATTGGAAAGGTAGATGTTGATTTTGGAAGGGAAAAAAGTATAGAAGATAAATTTACTCAGGATTTTTTCTCGGGAATGAAAAATGTAAGACAATTATTAAAAAGAGGCTATGCTTAGAAATATATTTTTCTCTATTTTATTTATTTTTTTGCTTTTATTTTCTTGGCAAATTTTACAAAGCAGAATAGATAAAGAACGTATTACGAACAATGAAACATCTCTCGAGGCTTTTATTCCCACACCCCTCACAATTGCAAAAACTTTTTTAAGCGATGGGAAAAATATTCTAAAAGAGCTTTCTCATACTCTAAAAAAAGCTTTCTTAGGACTTTTATTAGGAGTTTCTGCTGCAATTTTAATGGCCTCTATTTTTCTTTTTTTCCCAACTATTAGAAATTTAACTCTTCCTTTAGCTTTTGGGATTAATTCTTTCCCAATTATTGGGTTTGCACCCGCAATTGTACTTATTTTTGGTCAAGGTTCTCTTCTGTCAATTATTTTTATATCAGCATTAATATGTTATTTCCCCACCTTAATTAGCATAGATACTGCTTTCAAAGCAACCGATAAAAATATATTAGAAATTATGGAAGTCTTAGGTGCTAGTAAATTACAAACACTTAGAATAATCCATATTCCCTTGGCTATTCCTTACCTTTTTTTGTCATTGAAACTAGCAATACCTGCGAGCATTATTGGTGCTACTATCGGGGAGTGGCTTGGGGCACGAGAAGGAATAGGGCAACTTATTACGATTGCTCTTTATCGACTTAATCCAGGGATACTTTATTCATCACTGATTTCAATTGCACTTTCTAGTACGCTGATTATAGCTTTTCTCTCTCTGCTAGAATATTTTTTATTTCCTTGGCAAAGAAAGAGGAATATAAAAAAATAAGGGGGCAAGAAATTTTTCTTACCCCCTTGGGATTAGTCTCTTCCTCTAAAGACAGGTCTTTTAGAGAGAAGTAATCCTTGTAAAGAACGAAATGGCATCCCTTTTGTTTTTTCCTTGATTAGTTCCGCTAAAACAGAAAGTAACATTTCCTTCTGTTCTTCCCCGCGAACTCTTATTGGAAAACAACTGCTTCCGAGCTCTTTATCCCCGCAAACGACAACATAAGGGATCCACTCTCTTTCAGAATATCTTATCCTTTTCCCTAAAGACTCTTTTCTGTCATCGATGTCTACTCTTATCTTTTGTTTTTTTAGTTTTTCTGCAATTTCCAGACAGAAGTTTAAATGTTTTTCTTCAGATACGGGAATGATTCTTACTTGAGTAGGAGAAAGCCACAGCGGCAAAGTGGGAGTTTCTTTCTTTAGGGCCTCTTCGAGGATAGAAAATATCCATCTTTCCGGAGATCCTATTGAGCTGTGAACTATAGTGCATCCTTTTTCTTTTCCGCTGGAATCGGTATAGGTTATACCATAAAGAGAGGCATCTTTTACATCAAGTTGAACAGTGGAAGTTTGACATACGCCGCCTAGATTATCTACAGTATTAATTTCATGCTTCATTACCCAGTAATGTTTCATCTTCGACAGAGTTTCGATAAGTACTGGTGAATCACTGTAGCTAATCATTTCTAAGATTTCTTGTTTGTTCTGGAGATAGAATTCTTCTACTACCCTAAAAGCCACAGCATATTGCACATTCATTTCGTTTACTAGTTCGGTATAGCGGTAGTATATTTCCTTGTATTCCGCTATTCCTTCTTTTAAATCAGTACAAAAACTGTGGATATCGGGCATCCAGAAACCCCTTAATCTCTTAAGGCCAGAAAGATTACCACTTGACTCGTAGCGAAAACTTGGCGCGAACTCATAAAGTCTTACAGGAAGATGTTTATAAGTTAGCTGAGCATCTTTCATTAATCTAAAGAGACCGAAGTCTCCTGCAAACCGAAGAATAAACTTTTTCTCTGGTTTGTCTGGGAGATGAACAGTATAGTGATTTTCGTGAAAAGATTCAGATTGATTTCTAATATCTGGTTCATCCCAATCATAGATTAATGGAGTCTCAATTGCATAAGCGCCTAGTCGGTCTATCGCAATTTCCTCTGCCCAGAGACGCAACAAATCAAACATGAGGGCTCCTTTTGGATAGAAACGGAAGTGACCTTTGTCGCTAGCCGGCTCGTAACCAACAAGCTCAAGTTCTTGCATTGCGCGGATAGAAGGTAGTTCGTCTTTAACTGATCCTTTCTCAAATTCTGCCCTGACAAGTGCTTCAAGACTTCTGTTTTTTGAGAAATCGAGTGAACTAAGATTTTTCAAAGAAACAGGTGTTTCTACTCCATTTTTGTCCAGGATTAAGAATTTTGAACTGATGGATTTTTTGATCTCTTGTCGATTCATTTTAAATCCTCCTTTCTTAGCTAGTCTCTTCCTCTAAAGACAGGTTTTTTAGAGAGAAGTAATCCTTGTGAAGAACGAAATGGCATCCCTTTTGTTTTCTCCTTGATTAGTTCCGCTAAAACATAAAGTGACATTTCCTTCTGTTCTTCCCCGCGAACTCTTATTGGAAAACAGCTGCTTCCGAGTTCTTTATCGCCACAAACAATAACGTAAGGGACCCATTCTCTTTCAGAATATCTTATCCTTTTTCCTAAAGACTCTTTTCTGTCATCGATGTCTACTCTTATCTTTTGTTTTTTTAGTT
>CAZJEE010000013.1:0-21566 GCA_964544985.1 uncultured Candidatus Saccharibacteria bacterium | reverse complement strand
TAATTAAATTTTTGCTGGATCGTCCAATGGTAGGACGCGAGTTTCTGGTACTCGTGATCTAGGTTCGAGTCCTAGTCCAGCAGCCAATTTGTACGGATATAGAAGTTAATGTTTCTGTTATTGCTTTTTATTTCTTTTGTTGTATAATATTAGTAATAGAAAAGAGGGGACATTGCTCTCTAAAAAACGAAGGGAAGGATAAAATATGAATTCTGAGAAGATTCTGACAGCAAGGGAATTGCTCGAAAGAGTATATAGCTTTTTTCGAGACAGAGGTCCGGCAGTGATTATTTTCCAAGAGAGTACACGCTCCAGTCGAGATTTTTTGTATAAGGAGGTGGTGGTTTTTACAATTAATGGAAGAGAGCTGGCTGTTTCGCTTGGTGTAAAAAGTCATTGGCCATCAGCTCAAATCGCTGTTATGCCCATTGAAGAAAAACACGGCATAGTAACAGGCATAGAAAAATTGATTTACAGACTAAAAAATGAAGCTCTTTATTTCTTGAGAACAGGACAATATGGTCAAGGACTTTATAGCGGAGGAGATATGATTGAAAGGCTGAAACGAATCTTGAAATACAATGAAGTTAGGGTATGTAGTGAATGTACGCGTGAACTCGACGATACAATGTCTCAGTCTTGTAAATATGAAATAAAGTACGCAGAAAATGTCGCTGAAGCTGTTTTTTGGGAATTTTGCCAAAACATAGGAGAGCAGATGAAGAATAAATAGTTTGGAAAATAAAGGCCAGAGCGGCGCCTGTCAAAAAGACAAAGCCGCTTTTTTTATTGCATTGATTTGAATGATGATTGTCCTTTAATAAGGATGAATTTTTGATAGAATAAAAAACAGAAGTACAAGGAAATAGAGAGCGTGAATACCAGAATAAAAAATGACTGAAATGAGGTGCAAGAATATCTCTATATAACACTCGTTTGTCTCATTTTAGGTTAAAAATAGGTAACCAGACGGGTGAATAAGATGCCTGAAAACCCTTTATTTTTTCCTTAAAACTTCGGATGTAGACCGAGATAGTCAGCATTTTCTATTTTTTTTCGATAACAACCACGAGAATTTCTCGGGTTTTTTGTTTTGTGATATAATCAAGCAATATAAATTAATCAAATAATTTATGAATAAACAAATACCCACAACAATAGGAATTTTAATAATATTTTTTTTGACTGGAATTGTCTTAGGAGTGATTTTTTTCAACAAGGATACCAATTATACTGTTATTACAAACGATATCAGTGAAGATATTGAAGTAGATGAGGGGAGAAAAAGAGAGATGGATGGTTTCTATCTTTTAATAGTAGAAGATGAGATAGCAGGGGGACTTTTTGAAGAGCTGGAAAGATACAAAAAAGATATTAAAGAAGATCTGGGTTGGGATACAAAAATTCAAACCTTTTCCTCTATGGCGAAAGTTGAAGAAATTAAAGAATATATTGCCAAAACATACAAATCGGAGAACTTGAAAGGAGTGATGCTGGTAGGAAACATTCCCGTTGGATACTATAATATCTCTAATATCTCCGGAAACGACATAATAGCTCCTACGGATTCTATTTATCAAGATATTGATAATACGTGCCAGTACGATAAAATTTTACAAGCATATAATTGGCGTTCTTGTGGAGAAGCTCATAACTTTTTTGTTTCGCGATTAACACCAAATTCTTCAACAGAGGATTCTTTAACACTTCTTAAAAAATATTTTGAACGAAATCATCAATATCGTAAAGGAGAGTATGAGTTTCAAAAAAAGGCCCTTCTTTATCTTCCTTCTAACTACACTGAACATTATTTGAAAGGGACTATGCGTGATGAAATAAAAAAGTAAAAACCTTTTTAAATTTCGAAATGCATATGAAGAAAAAAATATCGTAATGATAGATATAGAAAGACCAGACTCTGATGAACTTTTTTTTGAAGAACTTGTACGCCCCCAAGGATATGAGCTTGTTCAGATTCACGCACATGGTAGCCCTAATTCTCATGAAAAAAATATTATTCCGGAAAGCATTCCTAGAGATAGTAGTTTTTTCTTTCTAATTCTTAACTCTTGTACTACTGGAGACATCACTCAAAAAGATTATATAGCGGGCACATATCTTTTTGAAGGTAATGGCCTTGTTGCTATAGCTCCAACAGTGATTGATGGGAAAAAAAGGCACCCTTCTTCAATTAAAGTTCTAACATTGGGAGAACCAATTTTTAAAGCTATGCAAGTTTTCAATAACACAAGAGAACAAATGTTTTTTGGGGATATGACGCTAAGAATGAATTATGAAAAATTAGAAAAAGATCAGGGGCTAATTGTTAAACAAGATATTCTGGAATTCTCAAGAAAAGAATTTTTTGATGGAGAACCTTATTATCACGGTTTTTTGGATATAAAAAATGAAGGAGAAAAAAGTTGTCGCTATCATTTACTATTAATACCCATAGTTCTCCTGCAGGATATAAACAGTCCTACGGTTGGGAGACTGAAGGTTTTGATGACAAAATTATGCCACTAAATACAGGAGGTTTTGACATGAGTAGGTATGTGTTATTGCCGAAGGGAGAGGGGAGAATCAGCTTCCAATTAGTTGGTGTTGAAAAAATTATGGGAGAATATGAAGGTAAAGTTTATATATTAACGGATAATTCTTTATTTGAAGTTCCTTTTCATGCTTTAGTTGATTAATCCCAAAATAAAAGATTAGTTTCCGATAAATGATTATCTCATTATTCTTACTATTTTATGGATAGTTTCTGCAGGGTATGTTCTATGTGTATCTTTCAAGAAATACTTTAGAGAAAATCTATTTTTTTTCTATAATACATTCTCTCAATTCTGAAATGTAGATATTTTCATTTAAAATGGATGAACAAGGTTTTTCCAAAGAAGATATTATATCCGAAATTAAAAAAAGAAAAGAGGGGAATAAAGACTTTTAAAGAAATAAATTATTTCAAAAATAAAAAAATACTAATATCAATAAAAATAAATACTTTTGTATCTTGAGGGAAAATCAATAGTTTTTGATTAAAAGAGTTGTCTTATTTTATCGAAGAAATGAATTTAACTAATAACAATCTTCAAGCTGATTTTTTTAGGAACAGAGAGTTTAATCAAATTTACGCCTCTGTTTTTATAATGATTTTTGGAGAGTCTTTGATTAATATTTTTGTTCCAATTTATTTTTTTAATCTTGGGTTCAAAGTTCACCAAATATTATTTTTTTATTTTCTTATCTCTCTTTATTTTCTTCTTTTTTCATATGCTGGAGCAAAAATTGTTTCGAAGATTGGAAGAAAGCATGCAATTTTATTGTCGGCACCTTTTTTAATTTTCTACTACATAGGATTAGAATATATTGATTTGCATAAAATTTTATTTTACTTATTACCGCTCTTTCTTTCGTTAAGATTAGTTTTATTTAATTATGGATATCATCTTCTATTTCTTGATTATTCAGATAAAAACAAGAGAGGGAGAGAGCTTGCTTTTTCTGGAGCAATTATTTTGATTGCATCTACTGCGGCGCCCTATCTCGGAGGATATTTTGCAAGTATTAATTTCACCATTATATTCACTATTAGTTCTATTTTAATAATAGTGGGAACAGCTCCCCTGTTTTTCACAAAGGATAGTTTTAAAAAAATCAATTTTACAATATCTAGTATCTACAAAAGAGCTTTTTCGAAAGAAAATGCAGGGAATCTGATTAGTTTTTCCGGATATGCCGTAGAATCAGTTATTGGGAGAACAGTCTGGCCAATTTTTATAATAATCATAGTGGGTTCAGTGTATAAAACGGGATTGTTAATTTCAGCTTCTATGGTTCTTTCTTTAGTATTCTTTTATTTTATCGGGAAAATAACCGATAAGATTAGCAAGATAAGATTAATAAAGATTGGAAACGTGCTATATTTTTTTGGATGGGTAGGGCGGATCTTTGCAAATAGTTTTTGTTCATTATTACTTGTTGATTCTTATAAAAATATAAGTGAACAAATGCTTCATCTTCCTTGGTCAGCACACAGTTATGACCTTGCAAAAAGAGGGGACTGTTTCGAATTCATCGTCTTAAGAGAAATTATTTTTAATATTTCAAGAGTTGTAATTTTTCCAATATTAATTTTGATATTTTGGATTGATTTTTTTCCATTTACAGTAAGTTTCTTAGTTGCGGGTTTTTTCAGCCTGGGTTATCTTTTTATTAATAAATAGAAAGCGCGTTATTTTCTCATTTTATAGTATAATTGGAAATCCAACATTAAGAGACATTTTTAATTTTAAAAAATAAAATTTTACATGACAAATCCAGAGAAGCTTAATTTTGTGGAATATCCAGATGGGAATGCAATGGAGAATAAAGAAAAAATTCCG
This sequence comes from uncultured Candidatus Saccharibacteria bacterium, assembly GCA_964544985.1. Taxonomy (GTDB): domain Bacteria; phylum Patescibacteriota; class Minisyncoccia; order Minisyncoccales; family PWPS01; genus PWHW01. The sequence goes on along the minus strand of CAZJEE010000013.1, from coordinate 17,181 downwards.
AAATTTTTTTATCACGGTACTTCGTTAAGTAATTTGGCGAGCATATTCGAAAAAGGAATTATAGGAGGAGTGAATATAACAGAAGAAAGAAAGAAGGATCAAGAAACGGTTTTTTTAACAACAAACATCGAAAGTGCACTTGGTTATGCTGGAAGGAGTAGAAAGCAAACGGGTGGGGAAGAAAGGGTTGTTCTTGTTGTAAATAGCGAAAATGCTGTTCCGTGGAAGAATGTAAAAAACTGTTCTATTTTTAAAACAGAAAAAGTTTCTCCAGAAAATATTATGAGAATAATATTTCTGGATAGTGATTGAACTTATGAAAAAAGTTAATTAATTTAAGATTTTTTTGACTATAATTTATAAATAAAAAGATAAAATATGATAAAAATAAAAATCGAAAAAATTAAAAAAATAGAAGGAAAAGTTTCGGTTTTTCTTTTTTTCTCAAAAGAAAAGATAGCTGATTTACCGGAAAATAAATATTCATTTTTAAAAGAAGGGGAGATGCGTTTGATTAGTTATAAAGAAAAAGATTTTCTTCTTTTAAATATTGGCGAAAAGAAAAAATGGAATCAAAGGAAACTTATTTTAAGCACCAGAAAGTTAGTAAGATTTCTAAAGGGTAATCGAATAGATTCAGCTGTTTTTTTCCTTGATAATATTGTTCTGGAAAATGAGAATAGAACAATTAAACAAATCGTTGAAAATATTTTAATTGCTGATTATGAATTTAATTCTCACAAAGAAGAGCCCAAAGAGAAGTGGCCCAAGATAAAGGAGCTTATTTTAGCTTTTTCTTCTCTTCCGAAATTAGCTAATAAAGCTCTACAGGAAGGCATTATCACGGGGAATGCTGTTAATCTTGCTCGTGATCTTTCTAACGCTCCTGGGGGAGAAATAACCCCTAAAAAGCTTGCATCTCTTGCGAAGAAAGAGACAAATCCTGTTAAATTTAAAGTAATCGGCAAGAAGAAGCTAAAAGAAATGAAAATGGGGGGTATTTTGGGAGTTTCTCAGGGAAGCGACGAAGAGCCACAATTAATTGTAATGGAGTATTACGGAAACAAAAACACAAAAAAAGTAGATGTTGTTTTCGTTGGTAAGGGGATTACTTTTGATAGTGGGGGACTTAATATAAAAACAAATGACTCGATGCTTGGTATGCACATGGATATGTCTGGTGGTGCAGCTGTCATCGCGGTAATGAAAGCGTTATCTTTAATGAAAGTTTCAATAAATGTTGTTGGGATTGTTCCAGCGGTTGAAAACCTAGTATCTGCCAAATCTTTAAAGCCAGGAGATATTTTAAAAAGTTATAGTGGGAAAACAATTGAAGTTGGAAATACTGATGCTGAAGGAAGGATAATTTTAGCTGATGCTTTGTGGTATGGAGCGGAAAAGTTTAATCCTAAGATTATTATTGATGTTGCAACGTTGACTGGATCAGCGGTTGTTGCTTTGGGGTATAGAGCAACTGCAATTTTCACCAACAAAGAAGGAGACCCAATTAATCTTTTTTATAAAATAGGGGAAGAGAGTGGTGATTATGTTTGGCCACTTCCATGTTGGGACGAGTATCGAGAAGAGATAAAAGGTAACTTTGGAGATATTTTAAACGTAGGATCTTTGAAGGGTGCTGGTGGAGCAATAATCGGTGCGGTTTTTCTAAAAAGTTTTATCAAAAATGATTTACCGTGGATTCACTTAGATATTGCGCCCACAATGACATCTATTGAAGGACAAGGAATGGCAAAAGGAGCAACCGGGACCGGGGTTAGATATCTTTTAGAATTTGTACAGAAATTTAAAGAAGTTGAAAAAATTCTGTAAAAAGAAAACACTTCGAGAAGAGGTGTTTTTATTTAAGTGTGTTCTAAAATTTTACTTACAGAACGATTTTCATATATTCTTTATTTTTTTAGTATTCTGCTTATATTCCAAAACCTAATATAAAAATTGTCAAACCAGCATTAATTTGTTTTTAAAAAAAGAATATTATAAAATAAGACATGTTAAAAATAGAAGTAGAACATCGAGGGTAACTAACAGAGAGAAAATTTAAAGAGCTATCTTTGTTTTTAAAAGAAAAAGGGGATTTTTTAGGAAAAAAAGAAAGGTTCTCGATTATTTATTCCCAAAACTCTGAAGATCAAAGCAATAAACTTTGTGAAAGCCCCATTGATTTGAAGTTAAGAGTAACCAATAAAAAAGCTGAGCTTGTCTTAAAATACGGAAAATGGAGCGGGAATGATGCAAGAAAAGAATTTATTTTTCCCATTGAAATTAAAAAATTTGGAGAAATGATAGAATTTTTGGAAATCTTAGGAAACTATCATGGCGTTTTCCAGGCGACAAAAACGTATTTTTATCGTTATAAGAAAATTGATTTTTCGTTAGTAGAAGTTCCTAATTGGGGATATTACTTCGAAGCTGAAATAGTTACCGATAAAAAAAGTATTAAAAAAACAAATGAAAAGATAAAAAAAGAATGTGAAAAAATAAAGATAGAGGTTCTCGATCATAAGGGTTTTTGCATTCTCTTAGAAGATCTTAATAGTCGCCCAGGACACAGATTTAATTTCAAAAAAGAAAAGTTTTCTGAAGTAAAAAAAAGGTTTATTAAGTATTTTTAAACAATGAAAAATTTTATTTTAGTTACAATTGGGGCATTTGTTTTAGTAGGGCTTTTAATGTTTTTTTATTTCAACGAAGAAGATTTATTAAATAGCGAAAATAATATGAACTATATAGTTACATTGGAGACGACAAAAGGAGAGATACAATTTGAAACTTATGCAGACGATGCTCCTAATACGGTTAAGAACTTTATTACCCTTGCAGAAAAAGGCTTTTATGACGGAGTGATTTTTCATCGAGTAATAGATGGGTTTATGATACAAGGAGGAGATCCTACTGGAACAGGAATGGGAGGTCCCGGATATACTTTTGATGATGAGATAAATCCTAATGCAGATGTTTATAAAGAAGGGTATAAGAAGGGAGTTGTAGCGATGGCCAATGCCGGACCGAACACACAGGGAAGTCAGTTTTTCATTATGGTTGCCGACTATCCACTTCCTCCAGCGTACACTATTTTTGGAAAGTTAATTTCGGGACAAGACGTAGCAGATGCAATAGCGGAAGTAGAAAAAAACCAAGACGATAAACCGGTTGAAGACATTATCATTGAAAAGGTTTTAGTAGTTGAAAAACAATAATCGATGATACAATCAACATTCAAGTAACAAAACATCTGGCTTAGAAATAAGCCGGGTTTTTTAATAAAAATTTTTTATGTTAAAATCGATTGATGTTAAAAGAAATTAGAGAAGAATTAAAAGAAAAAACTAATAAAGAGAAAGCTGAAGTTCTTCAAAGATTTTTTAAAACAAAAAAAGGAGAATATGGAGAAGGGGATGTTTTTTTAGGAATTACAGTTCCTGAATTAAGGAAAATAGCAAAGAAAAACAAGAATATTGGTATTATGGAAACTCTGCAGTTTCTTCGTTCGAAAGTTCACGAAGAAAGATTTATTGCTCTTTTGATTCTTATTGATAAGTTTTCTGAGAAAAATGAGAAAATTTTTAATCTTTACTTAAAAAACTTAAAGTGGGTTAATAGTTGGGACCTTGTTGATATCTCTGCCTATCGAATAATTGGAGAATACCTTTTTGATAAAGAAAAAACAGTCATTTATAATCTTGCGTTTTCTGAGAATCTTTGGGAGAAAAGAGTGGCGATTATGAGTACTCTCTATTTTATTAGAAAAAATCATTTTAAAGACACAATAAATATCGCAGAGATTCTTGTATATGATAATCATGATTTAATCCAAAAAGCGGTTGGTTGGATGTTAAGAGAGATTGGGAAAAGAGACATCAGAGAGGAAGAAAAGTTTCTTGATAAGTATTATAAAAAAATGCCCAGAACAATGTTGCGATATGCTATTGAAAAGTTTCCAAAAGATAAAAGAAAATACTATTTAGGAAAATATTAACCTTTAATAAAAAATGTGGTATTCTATAAAAAATAATAATTAAATATATGAATGAAGAAATTTTGAAAAAAATAGAGGATCAGGAAGAAAAAATAAATAAAATTTATATTTCTGTAGAAAAAACAAGAAAATACTTTCTTGTTATTGCCATTATGACGGCTGTGTTTTTTGTTCTTCCTCTCATAGGTCTTCTTTTTGCAATTCCAAGGCTTCTGGGAGTTTACACGGAAATGTTTAATTTTTAATATAATATGATTACTTTCGAAGATTTTAAAAAGGTGGATTTGAGAGTAGGAAAAATTATTAAAGCGGAAAAGGTTGAAAATTCAGAGAAACTTCTTAGACTGCAAGTTGATATTGGAGAAGAAGAAAGACAGATTTTAAGCGGAATTGCTGAATTTTATAATCCCGAAGATTTGATTGAGAAAGAAGTGGTAGTGGTTATAAACTTAGAACCGAGAATGATGATGGGATTTGAAAGTCAGGGGATGCTCCTTGCTGCTGGCAGTGAGAGGAAACCAGTTATTTTAAAACCAGAAGAAGAGGTGGGTGCAGGATCAAAAATAACATAAAAAACATGAAAATAAAAAGTACAGTAAAACTTATTATTGCAATATCTATTCCTCTTATAGCTGGTTTCATTGGATCATATTTTACAATGCCGGCGATCTCTAACTGGTATGCTGATTTAATTAAGCCTACCTTGAATCCTCCAAACTGGATATTCGCGCCCGTTTGGACAACGCTGTATATCTTAATGGGAATATCTTTTTTCTTGATTTGGCAGAAAGGAAAAAACTATCTACCACTTAGCGTTTTTGGTATTCAGGTGCTGTTAAATACTACTTGGTCAATTCTTTTTTTCGGAGTACAGAGGTTAGATTTTGCGTTTCTCAATATCGTCCTGTTGTGGTTTATGATTATTTTGACAATGATTTTGTTTTTTCGTATTTCTAAAGTTGCGATGTACCTACTTATTCCTTATGTCTTGTGGGTAAGCTTTGCTGGGTACTTGAATCTTACAATATGGATATTAAATTAATTTTTTAGAAATTATGATTATTCCTATATTAATTTTTCTTGTTTCAATTTTCTTTTTGGTTTTGGGCGCAGATATTTTTTTAAAGAGTGCGGAAAAAATTGGCTTAGCAATGGGACTTTCTCCCTTCGTTGTTGGAGTTACAATTGTTGCTTTTGGGACTTCTTTTCCCGAACTTTTTACAGCGATGAGCGCTGTTTTTATGAATGTTACTGAGCTTATTCCTGCGAGTGTAATTGGTTCAAATATTGCTAATATTTTACTTGTTGTTGGGATATCTGCGATAGTGGGTAAAAAGCTTGTAGTAACAAAAAACCTAATAGACGTTGATCTTCCTCTTCTTGCGATTGGAACAGTTATACTTATTGGTGTTGTCTATCCATGGGGGCGCGAAGATTCTCTTCTCATAACAAGAATTGAATCGTTTATGCTTTTATTAACATATGGAGCATATCTTCTTTATACCTTTTTTCATAAAGAAGATGATGTTGAAAATTCGGTAAAAATTCCTACACGAGAAGAAAGAAGAAAGCACATTGTCTTAAAAAAAGAAATAAAAAAACCAAAAATCATAATGACAGATTGGATTTTTTTGGTTCTTGGAGGAGCGCTTTTAGCTTTTTCTGCTCAATATCTTGTTTCGTCTGTTATCGAAATATCAGGGTTATTAGGGATTGGAGTTGGTGTTATTTCAATTCTAGCTGTTGCAGTTGGAACATCACTTCCGGAGCTTGTTGTTTCCGTAAAAGCTGCATTAAAAGGAAAGCCGGAAGTTGCACTTGGAAATGTTTTTGGATCAAATGTTTTCAATTCTTTTGTCGTAATTGGTCTTCCCGGCATGTTTAGAAATATAGAAATTGATGAGGTTACCATCTCAATTGGTTTTCCGATTATGATTTTAGCAACACTTCTTTTTGTTATATCTGGTATTTCTCGTCGTATTCATAATTGGGAAGGAATCTTTTATTTACTGCTTTATATAATCTTTACTGCAAAGATTTTGAGCCTTTTTTAAAGTATAAAATGGGAATTGAACTTATGGCTCCCGCGGGAGATTTTTCGACTCTTATTGCAGCATGTAATGCTGGTGCTGATGCTGTTTATTTCGGAGTTCAAAATTTTTCAATGCGTTCTGGCAAGAAAAACTTTAAAATTTCTGATCTCGAGAAAGTTAGAAAAATTTGTAACTCTTATCCACGAAAACCGAAAATGTATTTAACTTTAAATACAATAATTTATGATCAAGAACTAAAAACAGCTGAAAAGATTATAAGGAGTGTTTCAAAAAAAATTGATGCTGCGATTGTCTCTGACTTTGCAATGATTGATCTTTGTAAAAAATACAAAGTGCCGTTTTTTATATCAACACAGATGTCAGTTGCTAACAGTAAAGCGGCATTATTTTTTAAGAAACTTGGAGCAAAAAGAATTGTTTTAGCAAGAGAGTTAAGCATCAAACAAATAAAAGAAATCGGAAAAATTAAAGGATTGGAAGTAGAGGTATTTGTGCACGGAGCGATGTGTGTCGCTGTTTCAGGAAGATGCTTTACGAGTCAGTTTCTCTTCGACAAATCTGCAAACCGAGGAGAATGTTTACATCCTTGTAGAAGAAGCTATTTAATCAGAGACAAGGATATGAGATATGAGTTAGAGTTAGAAAACAATACAGTGATGTCAGCAAAAGATATCTGTACACTACCCTTTGTTGAAGAACTAAAAAAAGCTAACATTTCTTCTTTCAAAATCGAAGGAAGAAACAGAGACGTGCGATATGTAGATAAGGTTGTTTCAGTTTATAGAGAAGCACTTGACTCTAAGTTGACCGAAGAAAGAATAATTTCATTAATGAGAGAGTTGGAAACGGTTTTTCATCGAGGTTTCGCTTCGGGATTTTACCTAGGTAAACCACTTTTTACAGATTTTTCTTCAGTAGAAGGCTCTGCCTCAAAAGTTTATAAAGAATATGCGGGGAAAGTGAATCATTATTATCCGAAAATTGGCGTAGCATTAATTGCTGCGGTAAAAGAATTGAAAGTTGGAGATGAAATTGTGTTTGTTAAGAACAATATAGGAATAAAGAAGTTAAAAATAGAAGAGATAGAGATTAACAAAAAAAATGTTTTGGAAGCTAAAAAAGGGGAAGAGTTTGGGGTTAAGATACCTTTTCGAGTCAGTAAAAACACAGAAGTTTATCTTCTAAAAAAAAGATAAGCTTATGGTCTTCTCTTAATCCAAGACGATATTTTTTGAATATCCAAAGCTTTGTTTTTTGAGTTAAGTAAAACAACGACGTATTGTCTTTCATTGAAGTTAAAAATACCCACAAAGGTTTGTCCAGCATCAGGCTGATCTGCTTTAGTTGGGAGATATCCGGTCTTTCCTCCGATAAACTCTGTTAATTTATGGAAAAGATTAAGATTTTTAAAAGTACACAAACCGCCAACGCATTCTCCTTGAAGCTGAAAGTTTTCTTCTCTCGTAATTTCTAATATTTCGGGGTGATTTTCGTTGATATAAGTAATTAGTCTAGAAATATCTGATGCGGATGATCGATTTAAATAACTTAATCCGTGTGCATCATAAAAAAAAGTATTATTCATTTCGAGCTCTTTTGTTTTTTCATTCATTAAAGCAATAAAATTTCCTTCAGGAAGAAAATAAGTTAGGGATTCTGTGGCGTCATTTGTTGATTGGATTAAAGTGGCTTTCAGTAAATTTTTCGCGGTTATATTTTTTCCAAGATGAATGGCTGGACTATAACCATACGGCTCAAGCATTTTAGACGTAAGAACTATTTTTTCCTCTTGATTAATGTTTTCCAAAGTAACAACGGCGCTCATTAACTTTGTTATTGAAGCTATCGGGTATGTTCTTTCACTGTTTTTTCTCAAAATTACGGAATTATTTGAAAGATCAATAAGGCTATATGATGTTGCGCTGAGTTCTTTTTGGATTTCGGTTTTCTGTAACTGCCAGCGTAAGTCACTTATTTTTTTTATTAATAATTTAAATTTTTCAATTAAAACAATTTTTTCCTCATTAGAAAGACTACCCGCTGAATTTGTTTTTATAAAAGGAGAAAATGTAAAAACTGCTAAAAAAAATATAAGAAAAAATCTTTTTTTCATTTCTTTATGTTATTTTAAGTTTCATGTATAATACTAGATGTAAAAAGGTAACATATTTTTAAATTAAAAGAAATACTTAAACCATGTATGATTTAATTATTGTGGGTGGGGGACCAGCCGGAATTACTGCCGGCATTTATGCTGCCCGGAAAAAACTAAACACTCTTATAATTTCAAAAAACTTTATTGGTCAAACCGGGATGGCGGGGACGATTGAAAATTGGCCAGGAGAAAAAAATATTTTGGGCCCAGAGCTGATTTTTAAATTTATTAATCACCTGGATAATTATCAGATAGATAAAAAAGAGGAAGAAGTTGTCTCTATATTTAAAAATGAAAAGTTTGAGATTCGAACAAAGAATAATTTATTTACTGCATCTGCCGTTATTATCGCTACGGGAAGAAAGCCAAGAGAGCTTGGAGTCATTAACGAGAAAGAGTTTATTGGAAAGGGAGTTGTGTATTGCACAACATGTGACGCACCGCTTTTTAAAAATAAGAAGGTTGTTGTTGCCGGCGGGGGAAATGCCGCCTTTGAAGCTGCAATTGAGATGATTAGTTATACAGATGAAGTTTTTCTTTTTGATATATCTCCTAAATTTTCGGCTGATGAGATTCTGCAAGAAAAAGCGAAAGAGAAAAGAATTGGTCTTTTTAAGAATATCAGAATTAACGAGGTAGAGGGAAAAAATTTTCTTGAAAAAATTAAGTATACGGATTTAGTTAAAAATGAAGAAAACACTATTAATGCAGATGGACTTTTTATTCAAATAGGATCTTTGCCAATAACTGGATTTTTAAATGACTTTTTAAAACTTGACTCTGATAAGAACATCATCATTAACTTTGAAACGCAAGAAGCAAGTGAAGAAGGGGTTTTTGCAGCGGGGGATGTTACAAACATTAAAGATAAACAAATTATTATTGCAGCGGGAGAAGGCGCAAAAGCTGCGCTTTCTGCTTATCGTTTTTTAAAGAAATGAAGAATAGCAAAGCGAAAGGGATTCATTATTTGATTGATCTGTATGGTTGTGACGAGGGACAGATTAATAACTCCGAAGAGCTAAAAGATATTCTAAGACTTTCTCTAAAAGACACAGAAGCTGTTGTTTTGAGAGAGTATTTTTATCGTTTTTCTCCGAAAGGAGTTACTGGATTTTTGTTACTATCTGCTTCACATATATCGATTCATACTTGGCCCGAAAAGAGTCATCTCACTCTTGACGTTTTTACTTGTATCAGCAAAGACGAAACAAAAAAAATCGTGGAAAAGATCTTAAAATCTTTGAAATACAAAAAAAAGAACGTGACTTCTTATGAAAGAGGATTTTTGCTTGAAGGCAAAGGAGATTTTTGAAAAGGAGAGAGGAAGGTGTTTAAAAAAGAATCTGGGAGAAAAATAGTTATTTTCTTTGCCTCTTTTATTATTATAATTAGCTGGGCGATAATGATTTTTGATTTAGCTAAAAAGTATATTTTTTATAAAGCTGAATAACCTCTGGCTTTTTTTCTAACTTTTTTTATGCTATAAAAAGTGGAAGATATAATCACTAAAAATTATATGAATCAAAAAATAAATAATGTAATTAGTTTTTTTAAAAATTTTTATAATACAAAAAAGGCTGTTTCCATCATAATTATCTTTTTCCTTTTTCTTGTTATTTGTGGTGTAGCGGCATTCTTTTTAATGAATCGTCTTCCTGATCCGCCAGAAGAGTTAAGAGCAACAACCAGAGGTTATGATAAAATTCATTTAACTTGGATAGACCAAAAGAAAGCTGATCAGTATAATATTTATCGTTCACAGGAGCTAGAAACAACTTATGAGATGGTGGGAAGTACTTCTAATTGGCACTATGAAGATACTGATCTAAATCCGGAAACAACTTATTATTATCGAGTAACGAAAAAAATCAAAGACAAGGAGAGTCATTACAGTGTTCAGGCTTACACGACCACTCATCCAATTGGTGCACCAACAGGAGTGCGTTCTGGCGAAATTGGTCACAACTACATTCAACTTTTATGGGATGGGTTCCACGGAAGTGAGGGTTATGTAATATATCGAACAGATAGTTTAGATAAGCCATACGCCGATATAAATACCACAACTAATACTTATTATTTTGATTCTGGATTAGAAAATAACAAAGCATATTATTATGTAGTTACTCAGATAATCAACGGAAAAGAAAGTGATTATAGCAAAAGAGAGTTAATCGCAACACGAGATTGGACTTGTGGGACAGTCGTTTCTTACGATTCAAAATTTTACACTACAATACTTTTAGAAGAACAGTGTTGGTTTGCCGAAAACTTAAATTATGAAACGCAAACCGGAAGTTGGTGTTATGATGACGACTCTCAAAATTGTGATCGTTACGGAAGGTTGTATAATTGGGAAACTGCAATGGCAGGAAATAAGGATGAAGGATCTCAGGGTATTTGTCCTGAAGGATGGCATATTCCTACCGATGAAGATTTTAAGGAACTAGAAAGAGAGGTTGGTATGACACGTATAGAATCTAATAATTCTGAATGGCGCGGAATGGAGTTAAAAATAGGTGATAACATGAAGACAGTGACTACGTGCACTGAAATTGGAGAAAATTTTTGTGGATTGTCAAAATTTAATATATTTTTAGGGGGAAGCAGAAGTACAGCTGGTGCTTATCGCTATATTGGAACACATACCTTTTTATGGACATCTTCGATTTCAGGGGGTGATGTTTGGAGAAGACTGCTCTCAATTGAAAATTCGGGGATTCATCGTGACAAAGCGAATGTAGAGAATGGGTTCTATGTTCGTTGTCTTAAAAATAAGTAATATTTATAATAGCATGACACAACAAAAACAAATATATAAATGTGAAATTTGTGGAAATATTATTGAAGTTCTTCATGTTGGGATTGGAGAATTGGTGTGCTGCAATCAGCCGATGAAATTAGAAAGTGTTAAAAAAGAAGAAGAAGGAGTTGAAAAGCATCTTCCGGTTATCGAAGACCTTCCTCCAAATGTTTGCCAAGGAAAAGATGGCCTTAAAGTAAAAGTTGGAGAAACCCAACATCCTTCAAATGAAAATCATTATATTGAATGGATTGAAATTAACACTAAAGATGGCAAGTCTGGCAAAAGATTTTTTAAACCCGAAGAGATCCCAGTTGTTGATTTTTACACAAGAGTCGAAGTTATAAGCGTTAGAGCATATTGTAATATTCACGGGTTGTGGGAAAAAAATGTCATTTAAAGTCGGAATTGTTGGTCTTCCTAATGTTGGGAAATCTACTCTTTTTAAAGCAATAACTAAAAAACAGGTGAGTGCAGAAAATTATCCTTTTTGCACAATCGATCCTAATGTTGGAGTGGTGGAAGTTCCAGACGGAAGACTGGAGCTTTTGGCGAATATCTCAAGCTCAGAAAAAAAAGTTTATACCACAATTGAATTTGTCGATATTGCTGGATTGGTCAGAGGGGCACATGAAGGACGAGGATTAGGCAATAAGTTTCTTTCATATATTAGAGAAGTTGATGCCATTGTCCAAGTTTTAAGAGAGTTTACTGATAAGGATATTTTCCATACAGAAGGAGATGTTGATACAAAAAGAGATAAAGAAATTATCGATATTGAGCTTATTATTGCCGACTTACAGGTTACTGAAAAATTTATCGAAAGGATACAAAAGAATGTTCGTTCCGGCGATAAAGATACAGTTTTTAAATTAAAAGTATTGGAGAAAATAAAAAAATCTTTAGAAGAAGAGACAATGATTAAAGATATTTTTCTTTCTGACGAAGAAAAAGAATCCATTAAAGAATTAAACTATCTAACGATTAAGCCAATAATATATTTAAAAAATACTGATTCTTGGGAAGAAGAAAATAATTTTTTATCAGTAAATGCAAAAATTGAAGCTGAAATCTCTGGGTTTGCAAAAGAAGAAGCTAACGATTATCTAAACTCTTTTGGAATAAAAGAAGACGGATTAACCAAACTTATTAAAAAAAGTTATGAGGCGCTTGATTTGATTTCTTTCTTTACTTCCGGCGAACAAGAAACAAGGGCTTGGACGGTAAAAAAAGAATCCCCAGCGCCAGTTGCTGCGGGGAAAATTCATACTGATTTTCAGAAGAATTTTATTAGAGCGGAAGTTATAACATTTGAAGATTTTATTGCCCATAAGGGCTGGGTTGGCGGAAAAGAGGCGGGGAAAGTGAAAGACAAAGGAAAGGATTATATTGTGCAAGATGGAGATGTAGTTTTTTTCAAAGTTGACAAGACAAACTAAAATGCAAATTTTTGTTACTGTAAAATTTGAAAATAGAAAAGATAAAATTGTGAAAGAAGATAATAAGTATCTTGCTTACATAAAATCTTTACATAGAAAAGGCGAAGCCAATAAAGAAATTATTAAAGAATTTGCCAAATACTTTAAAGTAGATGAAGACAAGGTAAAGATTGTTAGTGGGACAAAGAGTTGTAAAAAAATTATTGCTATTAAAAAAGAATCTCTTGCTTGACAAGTATTCTTTTTTATTTTAAAATACATAAAGTTTGCACATTAAAAGGAGGTAAGAAGAATGAAAATTCTATTATTTTTTCTTTTAATTTTTTGTTTTCTGGTTGGTTGTGGAGTAGTCGGCGAGATACCTGAAAATGTAGAAAAAGAAAAAATGGCTGAAGAAGAGGTAGAAGAAGGGGTAGAAATCTTAGAAATTTCAGTGGATTTCTATTCTTCGTTATTCGGAAAAACTCTTGATGAGGTACTTGTAGCCTTTGAGGGAGAGGTTGTAGACTATCGCGGCGAACCAACCGACCGGGAGCTAACTATTTTTTATTATGGCAAAAGGGTTGGGGTTCGATTTGAGAACGGGGTAGTAGAATATTTTGTTTTTTTTCACAGAGTGAGTATTTTGGGCTTCGAAACAGCTAAAGATACGTCCGAAGAGCAGGTTCTCGAATATTTTGGAGAACCAGCAGAAAAGGGTGTCTTTCTTGAAAAAGGAACTTTTTACGAATATTATCTTCCAGAGCATAAAAAACTACTCACGTTTTTTTTCACTCCTCACTACGAAGATGTGAACTTTTCTTTTGGTCTCCTCGATCCCTAAAAAATGGGCGTTTAACAATGCGCCCTTTTTCTTTTTTTCTTTTTTTGTTAGAATATGGCAATATGATTAACAGAATTTTAATTTGGATAAATGTTCTACTTTTCCTTGGGCTGCTTTTGATATTTTTTGAATTGCAATCAGTGAAAATGACTTTTCTTGATGATCCGGTCTTACAACATTTCGGAGAAAAAAAAGAAGATCTAATAAATCGTTATGGACAACCAGATTTTCAAGGAAGTATTGGTGGTCCTGGGGGAGAAATTTTATTCTATAAAAACGAAATGATGTCATTTATTTTTGCCGGTGAAAGCGATGTTGTAAATAACTTAGAGCTTTATCCAGGTAAACAGTTTTTAGGGATTAGCGTGGGAATGAAATTTGATGAAATTATTAAGATTATGGGGTCACCTAAAAACAGGGGTTATGACCCGTACGAAAATGACTATACAATAGTTTATTATCTTGGGAAAGAAAAAGATGGGATGGGGGAGGTAGAAGTTTGGCTTAGTGCGAGTGATGATGATTCTCCCACTACTAAAGCTCAAATTTTTTGGAAAAAATATTGGAGATAAATTTATTTTCATTAGATTATATTTCTTTGATAAGGAATCATTCATTGTTCCTTTTTTTCTTTTAAAGAATATAATAAGAAAAAGCGATCTATGTCTCCGATACAGAATCAACTAAAAAATATTAACCCGACCCTTATTTGGCAGCGAGAAGAAAAAATAACAAAGACTATTTCTTATTTAGAAGAAAAAGGTTTTGAGTGGAAAGAAACAAAAAAAATCTTTTACAATAGAAAACTTGATATCACGATTAATTCTCAAGAATTTGGAAAAATTATTGAAGATTATAATTTTTTTCAAAAGATGATGATTGAGAGAAGGGATATTTTGAGGAATAGAGACAAAAATCGAATTGGTGATATAAAGGCAGCAGGCATTATAATTAACTTTCTCGTTTTTTTGATCATCGTAAATCTTTTTTTGGGATGGATTATTTTTAATGTATATGTTTGGTTTTTTTGGGAAATTATCTTTGTTTTTTTCTTGTTTTCATTTATAAAAATTCGAAATAAAATAAAAAAAAATGTTAATTGATGATATTAAAGTTTATATCTCCGCCGGGAAAGGAGGGGACGGGATTGTTTTTTTTAACAAAAATTTGAAAGAACTAGGACCAACAGGAGGAAGTGGAGGAAGCGGCGGGAGTGTTTATGTTGAAGGAGTTTCTGATATAGGGTCTTTGCGAAAATTTCGCTTTAAAAAAGAGTTTAAAGCAGAAAATGGGAAAGATGGGAGATCACAATTTCGTGATGGTCAGGATGGAGAAGATTTATTTTTGAAAATTCCAGTAGGGAGCGTTGTTTATAAAGAGGGAGAAATCATTTCGGAGATAACGAAAATTGGTGAAAAATGTATTGTCGCAAAAGGAGGCAAAGGTGGAAGAGGAAATTTTCATTTTCGTTCTTCTACAAACACCACTCCTAAAGAATTTGAATTAGGGAAAGAGGGAGATTCATTTAATGCTCGTTTTGAATTAAAGCTTATTGCAGATATAGGTTTTGTGGGACTTCCCAATGTTGGAAAATCAAGTCTCTTGAATGAGTTAACTAACGCTAAAAGTAAGATAGCAAATTATCCTTTTACAACACTAGAACCAAACTTGGGTACTTACTACGACCTAATTATTGCCGATATTCCAGGTCTTATTGAGGGAGCGTCTTTTGGAAAGGGATTGGGGGTGAAATTTTTAAAACACATTGAAAGAACAAAAATATTATTTCATTTTATTTCAGCAGACTCACTAAACCCAATTGAAGATTATAATACGGTTCGTGAAGAACTAAAAAAACATAATTTAGCACTTATTGAAAAACCAGAATATATTATTATTAGCAAAAAAGATAATGTTACCGAAGAAGAACTATCAAAGATCAAGACTAAGTTTAAAAGAAATGTTTTTGCAATTTCAATACTAGACGAAGAGAGTATTCTTTCCATAAAGAAGCTCCTTAACTCTTTGACTAATGAGAAAAAAGTGGTAGAATAAAGAAGCTCTTAAATTGAAAAAAAGGAGGAGAGGAATATGTTTTTTTTCCGTAGTAAGCTTTCTTACAATCTTGCGCTTAAAAACTATTTAAAAGATTTTAAGATTCCAGTTGGCTCCGAAGAGGCGAGAGAAATAAAGAAGAAAATTGAAGAAATTATTTCTACAAATGTAGAAGTAAGGAAAGAATCTGAACAAATAGTTGTTGCTTTAGTAGCTACTGCAATTAAAATCGGAAAGAAAGAAAAAAACAAAGAAGATTTGATCAACGAAGGAGTAATCTGGCTTTGTTCCTTATCCCAATCAGTTGCAGCAATGTACCTCTTTAGAGACATTCGAGCAATTAACTATGTAGGGGCAAAAGAGATCTTTGAAGTTCGTTTAAAAAAATATTGTTTCTAAATAATTTAAAGCCGCTTGAAATTTGAGCGGTTTTTTTATATTCTCTAGACAGTATAAATCTAATTTATGATTTTTTATGGAAGACTTATTTCCAACGGGTGTAGTAACAACAAATAGTCAAATACTTTTTATTTTCATTTTTCTTATTATTTATTCATTCGTTCTTAAAGGAATCGTTCTTTGGAAAGCTGCGAGAAAAGGACAGAAGGGATGGTTTATTGCTCTTCTTTTAATTAATACTTTGGGAATTCTAGAGTTTTTGTACATTTTTGTTTTTTCAAAAAAAGAAAGCAGGAGTATTAAAAATAATAATAAGTCTGAAACAGACAAAAAAAATGAAACTAACTAAAGAAAGAAGAAATTGTGTAGTAATAGCTTTAATTGTATTTTTTACGGTTTTGGTCACCTATTTTTTGATAAGTGCTTTTTGTGTATTACAGAATTTTTCTCAAAAAGAAGATGAACGTGTTATCGAAGTTGCAGGAGAGGGAGAGGTCTTTTCAAGACCAGACTTGGCAGTAGTTTCTTTTTCTGTAGAAAATGAGGAAAAAGAAGCAGAGCAGGTTCTTTTGAAGAACGCTGAAAAAGTTAACAGTGTTATAACTTATTTCAAAGAAAACGGAATTGAAGAGAAAGATATTAAAACCACTGCTTTTAATCTTTATCCACGTTATGAGTATTATGGGGAATCAGCATATCTTAGATCAGAAGAAAAGAGAGTTCTTGTTGGTTATGAAGCAGTACAAACTGTTGAGGTAAAGATTAGAGAGATGGATAAGATAGGGTTTTTTCTTGAAGGGGGAGTTGTTTCTGGTGCTAATAGGGTTAGTGGTGTTTCTTTTGCTGTTGAAAACGAAAAAGAACTTACAAAAGAGGCTCGAGAGATGGCTATTCATGAAGCAAAGAAAGAAGCTGAAATACTTGCGAAACAGCTTGGTGTTAAACTAACTGGGATAATTGGTTTTAACGAACAACAAGAAGGCGGGATAAATTATATGCGTACTCTGGGAATGGGAGAAGCTAGTAAAATGATGGAGGATTTTTCTCCAGAGATAGCCGTAGGAGAAAATAAAATTACTTCAAGAGTTTATCTGTATTATAGAATAAGATAGCTTTTAGAGAGTTCCGTGACGGAAAGAACACTTAGAACAAACAAGAGATATTTTAAAAGTATTTTTACCGAGAGATAAATTTCTTAAAAGATATAACGAGAGATCGGAACTACACGTAGGACATTTTGTTCCTCCTTCATAGCCAATATCTCGTGCGAGAGATAGTGCAGTGTCTTTGTTTTTTTCACTGATTGCAAAAACATAAGCAGCCTGCTCGCCTAAGTGACTTTTTATTTTAGAAACAACATCTCTTGGAGAATCAGAAAGGCCAACAATAAAATCTTTTGCCTCGCAATCCATTGCTTTGTCTCGATGTTCTCCAGAGCCTGTTCTTGAATAGA
>CAZJEE010000012.1:0-23717 GCA_964544985.1 uncultured Candidatus Saccharibacteria bacterium | reverse complement strand
ACACCTGTTACCCTTCAGTATACCAAGTGTCACCCCATGGTGTTAACTATACAAAACATTGACAGAAATGCTGATTTTTAATAGACTTAAAAAGGTTCTTTTTATAAATTTGTTTAGGAGGGGAAAATTTGTTAAATTTCTTTGTCGAAAATAAGGTTGAAATACAAGAAATAGAAAGACTGCTAAAACAACGTAACTTCTCAGTAAGAACTGGAAACTTTGCAGCGTCCGGTGAAATAGCTTTTTTTTACAATGAGAATCACGAAGGATTCTGCTTTAATGCCTATAAATTCCAAGAAAGTGAAATTCCCGATTGTGTCTGCTGTACTCCTTTTATTGTAAGTGTTGGGAAAAAGTGGAATGAAGAGGGATTAATAAACGTTGTGCAGAAGTATTTATGCTTTTTATTGCGTGGTCTTCCTGTGTTTGATTCAAAGATTATGACACCAAGAAGAGTTATTAATATCTGCAAAAGATGCGTTATTCTTCCTTGGGGCGGATTTCCAAATTCCGCGGAAAGGCAAAAACAACTTGTTTTATGGCTTGAAAAGGCAAAAGACGTACTTTTTTTTCAAAACGGCAAAGATAACAATATAAAGCTCACTGTTTTTTAGTGAGCTTTTTACAATATAATGAAATATTTTGATACTCACTCACATCTTAATTTCCCCGATTATGATAAAGATCGGGAAGATGTAATTAAAAACTCTTTAAAGGGAGGTGTTTTTGTGATTAATGTAGGAACCGATATAAAAGAGAGTAGGAAGGTAATAGAAATTTCAAAAAAATATGAAGGAGTTTATAGCGCAGTAGGACTTCATCCTCTACACATCGAAGATGAAGATTTTTTTCTGCTAATTGGTGAGTACCGAAATTTAATAGAGAATAAAAAGGTGGTTGCAATAGGAGAGACCGGGTTGGATTATAAATATGTTAAAAATAATCCAAAAACCCAAGAGAAACAAAAAGAAGTTTTTAAAAAACATATTGATCTTGCTGATGAATTTAATTTACCACTTATTTTGCATTGTAGGATGGCACATCAAGATCTTTTAGAAATTCTCAAAGAGAGAGCAAAAAAAACAAAAGGAACAATACATTGTTTTTCAGGGACGGCAAAGGACGCAGAAGAATATTTAAGCTTAGGATTCTATCTAGGAATCAACGGAATAATTTTTAAAATGAATATAGATAAGGTGATAAAAGATATTCCTCTCAACAGAATAATTCTTGAAACAGATTGTCCTTTTCTTTCTCCAATTGAAGATAAAAAAAGAAATGAACCGCTTTTCATAAAACATATTGCAAAAAGGGTAGCGGAAATAAAAAGAATATCAGTTGACAAAGTAGCGGAAGTAACAACAAAAAATGCAAAAACTCTCTTTGGTGTTTGATTGTCGGTAAACGAATTTAAACTCAAAAAGAGCTTTTTGGGTGGACAAAAGAGCTCTTTTTTTGTAGAATAATCCTTATGGAGAAATACAATCCCAACGAAACAGAGAAGAAATGGGCCCAAAAATGGACAAAAGAAAGGACCTTTTCCGTTGATCTAAAAAAGGCGAATAATCCATATTATGCTCTTTTTATGTTTCCTTATCCAAGTGCAGAAGGACTTCATATTGGGAATTTTTATGCTTTTACTTGCGTTGATGTGATGGCAAAGTATAAAAGATTGAAAGGATTTGACTCTTTTGAGCCGATGGGATTTGATGCTTTTGGGATTCATAGTGAAAATTATGCTCTAAAAATAAAGGAGACGCCAAAAGGAATGCTTAAAAGAACGACTGAGAACTTCAAAAATCAGATTGTCAGTGCTGGTCTTGGATGTGATTGGGATGCTTTGGTAGATACAACAACCCCTGAGTATTATAAATGGACGCAGTGGATATTTGTAAAACTTTTTAAAAAGGGACTTGCCTTTCAAAAAGAGGCACTTTTAAATTGGTGTCCGAGTTGTAAGACTGTTTTAGCAGACGAACAAATTGAAGATGGTGTTTGTGAAAGATGTAAAACCGTTCCCGAAAAGAAGAACATGAAGCAGTGGTTTTTTAAAATCACGCAGTACGCTGAGCGTTTGCTTGAAGGTCTTGATGAGATGGATTGGAGCGAAATTACGAAATCTGCCCAGAAAAACTGGATTGGACGCAGTGAAGGAGCAGGGGTCAATTTTATAATCAACGAAAATAATGTTTCTGTTTTTACAACAAGAGCGGATACTCTTTTCGGTTGTACGTATTTTGTTTTGTCTCCTGAACATCCCCTGGCTTTGGAAATAACTATTCCTGAAAAGAAAAATGAGGTTGAAGAGTATATTAAAAAGACTGCTACGAAATCTGAGCTTGATAGAATTGAATCAAAAGAAAAAACAGGAGTTTTCACTGGGAGTTACGCAATAAATCCCGTAAATAACGAAAAAGTTCCAGTTTGGGTTGCCGATTATGTATTAATGGGTTATGGAACTGGTGCAATTATGGCTGTTCCGGCTCATGACGAAAGAGATTTAGAATTTGCCAAAAAACACAAAATAGAAATTAGGGAAGTTGTCTTGAACAAAGAAGATATTACCGGAGAAGGAGAAATGATTAATTCTGGTGATTATAATGGGATGTCTTCTCCCAGGGCACGAGAAGATATTATCTTTTGGCTTGAAAAGAATAATCTTGGTAAAAGAAAAGTTAATTATAGGCTAAGGGATTGGTGTATATCACGACAAAGGTATTGGGGACCACCAATACCAGTTATTTATTGTGATGATTGTGGGGTTTTGCCGGTTGAAGAAGAAAGTTTACCGGTTTTTTTGCCAGACCTTGATAAAAATTGGGAACCGGCGGGAGACGGTAAAGGACCTCTTTTAAATGTGGAGGATTTTATAAAAGCTAAATGTCCGAAGTGCGGGAAAGAAGGTAAAAGAGAAGCGGATGTTATGGATAACTTTTTAGACTCTGCTTGGTATTTTTTCAGATATCTTTCTTCACAAAACGAAAAAGAGATTTTTGGACAAAAGACGGTAAAAAAGTGGATGCCCATTGATCTTTATATCGGAGGGAACGAACATGCGGTTTTACACCTAATGTATACGCGCTTTATAACCATGGTTTTTCATGATTTAGGAATTATTGAATTTGATAATCCTTTTAAAAAGTTTAGGGCTAATGGAATGATTTTGAATGAAGGGAAAAAGATGAGTAAGTCTAAGGGAAATGTAATTAATCCCGAAGAATACGGGGAAAAGGTTGGTTATGATGCACTAAAGACTTATTTATTATTTTTAGGACCACTTGCTGACGATAAGTCGTTTTCTGATAAAGGTATTCTTGGGACAAAAAGATGGGTAGAGAAAATTGCTAAATTAGAAAAAAAAGTTGTTGATAAACATCAAGATAAAAAAGAAGTAATCCAAAAACTTAACATTACAATAAAGGAGCTAGAAGAAGATTTGGAAGAACAAAAATATAATACGGCTATTGCGCGACTTATGGAGCTTACTAATGTGTTGTCTCAATCTCCTAGTATATCAAAAGATGTTTGGCGAAAGTTTTTACCTCTTATTGCTCCTTTTGCTCCAGCAATTGCCGAAGAAATGTGGGAAAGATCAGGTGAAAATAAGTCTATATTTAAAAATAACAACTGGCCAGAAATTGACAATAAAGCTTTGAAAGAAGATACTGTTAATCTGGTTGTACAGATCAACGGGAAAGTAAGAGAGATTATGTTGATTGAGACCGGACAAGACGAAAAAAAATTAAGAGAAGATGTCTTGGGAAATAAAAGAATTCAAAAATGGATAGGAGAAAAAGAGATTAAAAAAGTAATAATTATTAAAGACAAACTAATAAATATTGTACTGTAAAATGAAAAGTGATATGCAAATAATAATCGGAGGAGCAGCGGGAGAAGGTTCTAAAAAAGCAGGATTTTTAATCGCTAAACTTTTTAATGCTTATGGATATCGTGTTTTTATTCATGAGGATTACGAGTCAGTGATAAAAGGAGGGCATAACTTTTCTCATATCTCTGTTTCACGAGATGAAAAAAACGCGATAAGCGAAGAGATAGATTTTTTGCTTGCGTTAAACAAAGAAACAGTTGTAAGACATGGAGAAAAGCTTTCTGAAGAAGGAGTTTTATTATACGACTCTAATTTAACCGAAGAGCCAGAGACCAATAAAAAGAAGGTTGGAATTCCCTTAAATGATATTGTCAGTGAAGCGGGAGGAATTGTTCTTATGAAAAATACTGCACTTGTTTCAGCATTTTCCAAGATAATAGGAATGGATTTTGAAAAAGTAAAAGAGGTGCTTAAAAGAGAACTTCCTGTTAAAACTGAGAAAAATCTTCAAGTGGCAGAGATTGCTCATCAAAAAGTGGAAAAATTAAAGGAAATAGAAGAAACGGAGAGTAGTCCGATGCCTTTTCTTTCGGGAAACGAGGCGATTGCATTAGGCGCGGTTGCTGCAGGTCTTGAGAATTATTTTGGTTATCCGATGACTCCCTCAACTAGTATTTTGCAGTTTCTTTGTAATGTAGAAGGAGTAAGAACTTTTCAACCAGAAAGCGAGATAGCTGTTGTTAACTCCGCACTTGGCAGTGCATATGCTGGAAGAAGAACGATGATTGGTACATCGGGGGGTGGATTTGCCCTAATGACCGAAGGAATTAGTTTCTCTGCGCAATCTGAAACACCACTTGTTGTTGTTCTTAGTCAAAGAATGGGACCAGCAACAGGGGTTCCTACTTACGAGGCACAAGCAGATCTTCTTTTTGCTCTTAACTCGGGTCACGGCGATATGATGCGCTTTGTTGTAGCGCCTGGTGATGTTGATGAGGCATATTATTTGTCGGGGAAAGCATTAAATATATCTTGGAAGTATCAGTTACCGTCTATTATCTTGTTAGATAAAGAACTTTCAGAAAACACCTATAATTTCAAAAAAGAATATCTTGTCGAAAAGGAGGAAGTAGCAAAAGCCGAAAATAGTGAAAACTATAATCGTTATGAAGGAGAAGACGTTTCACCACTTCTTTTTCCCGGGGAAGGAGGGGTGGTGAAAACAACCGGATACGAACATGACAAAAAAGGTATTGCAACAGAGAACGCAGAAGATATTAAAAAAATGCACGATAAAAGATTACGTAAATACGAAAAACTGAAAGAAGAGTTAAAAGATTTTGAAGTGGCAAAAACATATAAAGAGGGATCGGTAGCGATAGTTTTTTGGGGATCAACAAAAGGAACGGTGATTGAAGCAACCAAAGGAATGAATGTGAAGTTAATTCAATTGCTTGTTATCCAACCATTTTTAGAGGAAAAAATTAAAGAATTATTTAACGGTATTGAGAAAGTAATCTCTGTAGAAATGAATGCTACTTCGCAAATGACACAAGTTTTGAGAATGCACGGTATAAATGTAGATGTGAATATAACAAAATATGATGGAAGGCCGTTTACAATTGAAGAGCTTAAAAAAGAAATAGAAAAAAATCTTTAAAAATATATATGGAAAACATAATACTTCCTACAAAAAATACATGGTGTCCTGGTTGTGGAAACTTTGGAATTCAAAATGCATTAAAAGAAGTTTTAATGGAGATTGATAAAAACAAAACCGTGGTTGTAACAGGCATTGGATGTCATGGTAAAATGGCGGATTACTTAGATGTAAACACTTTTTATTCGCTTCATGGAAGAGCCATTCCTTCCGCGGTAGGGATAAAAATTGGCAATGAAGAATTAAAAGTTATCTGCTGTGTCGGTGATGGAGACGCATATAGTGAAGGGATCGCTCATCTTATTCACGCAGCAAAAAGAAATTCTAATATTACAGTTCTTGTTCACGATAATCATGCTTTTTCACTTACTGTTAAACAGGCAACCTCAACAAGTCCTAGAGGGTTTAAAGGGAGTACAACTCCAAAAGGAAGTATTGAAGATCCGATAAACCCACTAGAGATGATGCTTTCTGTCGGAGCAACTTTTGTTGCTAGGGGCTATGCAGGGAAAGTAGAACATCTTAAAAATCTTATTCTACGGGGCATAAATCATCAAGGATTTTCTTTTGTTGAGATTTTACAGCCTTGTATTGCCTGGTATAATACGTATCCTGCTTATAACGAAAGAGTTTATGAGATGGAAGAAGATCTTTCTTTGGAAGATGCAAGGAAAAAAGCAAGAGAATGGGATTACAACAGTGAAGAAAAGATAGCCCTAGGAGTTTTCTATAAAAAAGAAAAACAAACGTTTGAGGAGCAAATGGGAAAAGTTTTCAAAATAAATACAGAGGAGTTATTAGAAAAAAGTAAGTAATAATAAAATGAACAAAAAAGCTGTAATTCTTGCTGCTGGTTGGGGGAGTAGATTGAGACCCCTTACTTTAGGGAGACCAAAACCGGCGATACGTCTTTTAGGAGAAACTCTTATTGAACACAACTTAAAAGAATTAAAAGGACTAATAGACGAAGTTGTCGTTGTTGTTGGGTATAAAGATGAAATTATTAGAGAGAGAGTAGGAGATAATTTTGAAGGGATAAAAATTAATTATGTCAGGCAAGACGAACAATTAGGAACCGGACATGCTGCAAAGGTTGCTCTTCCTTTTTTGGGAGAAGAGTTTTTAGTTTTAAACGGAGACGATCTTTATTTAAGAGAAGATATTGAAGAATGTCTTTCGAAAAATCCTTGTATTTTAATAAAAGAGGTAGAGAATCCAGAAAACTATGGACAAATACTAATAGATGGAAAAAAAGTAAAAGATATTGTGGAAAAACCGAAAAAAGAAGTCAGTAATCTTATTAATGTCGGATGTTATAATATAAACAAATCATTTTTTGAGAAAGAGATAAAAAAATCTGCGAGAGGAGAATATGAAATTATTGATTTCTTAAAATACTACATTAAAGAAAAAAACAGTCTTTATTTTGTTGTCGCTAAAAACTGGATGCCGATTACATATCCTTGGAGTATTTTAGAAGCGGTGGAAGATCTTTTAGAAAAAGCAGAAGGAAAAAGAGAGGGGGTTATTGAAGAAGGAGTATTCTTGAGCGGGAAAATAATAATGGAGAAAGGAAGTGTTATTAAACGAGGAAGTGTTATTGAAGGTCCGGTCTACATCGGTAAAAATACGATCATTGGCCCCAATACTTATATCAAGGGACCAACCGCCATTCATGATAATTGCTTTATTGGTGCGGCCGCTGAGGTTGAGTCCTCGGTTATTTTTTCGAAAACAGAGGTTCCTCACTATGCTTTTATTGGGGACTCGGTTATTGGTGAAGAGTGTTTAATTGGTACAGGAGTTGTTTTAATAAACTTTCTTTTTGGAGGAGATGTTATTTGGGCAAAAGTTAAAGGAGAGAAGATAAGTACTGGAAGAGATAAAATGGGAACAGTGATTGGTAACAAGGTAAAGATTGGCCCAAACGTTTCGATTATGCCGGGAGTAATGATTGGCGATGAAACAACCATTTATCCAAATACTTTAGTTAAAGAAAATTTAGATCAAAATACAAAATACGAATAAAAATATGTATTTAATAGGAGTAGATGGAGGAGGAACTAAAACAGAGAGTGTTGTTGGTGATTTAGGCGGAAAGGTTGTTGGAAGAGGGTTTTCTGGCTTATCAGACCCAAGAAGGGTTGGGATTGAAAGAGCCACTTTTAATATCGCAGAAGCTATTAGAAATTCTCTGTCTAAGTTAGAGAAGAAAGATGTTTTCTCTGTTTTTGTTGGTATCCCTGCTTTTGCTGAAGAATATAAAGAGGAAGAAGAGAATATTAAGAGGGGTATCCTAGAAAATTTGTCAGATTTTTCAATAAAAGAAATAACTATTGGAAGTGATCAAGAGATTGCTTTTCGGTCGGGAACAGAAGAGGATAACGGGGTTTTGGTTATTGCGGGTACGGGCTCTGTTGCACGTGGATGGAACGAGGGAAAAGATGTCAAAACAGGGGGATGGGGGTGGCTTGCTGACAAAGGAGGAGCCTTACAAGTGGGCCAAGATGCCTACAAGAAAACAGCAGAGGCTCTCGACGGAAGAATAGAAAAGTCACTTTTAACAGAGATGATTTTAAAAAGTTTTAATGCGATCAGCATTAATGATATAAATAAAGTAGTTTATAAAAAAGAAGCAGGAGAGGTTTTTTCTCCACTATCTTTAATTGTTAACGAGGCGGCGATAAAAGGAGATGAGACAGCAAAAAGTATCTTGATTGATCACAGTAAACATTTAGCAGAACTTGCTAAAAACACTATTCGAATACTTGATTTTAAGGAAAAATTTCCCTTGGTTTCGGTTGGAGGAATGTTTAATTCAGAGATATTTTTAAATACATTCAAAGAAGAAGTTTTATTATCATCATCTTTACTAGAGATTATTTTTCCAGAAAAAACTCCGGCAGAAGGGGCTTTGAAAATCGCTACTGGAAAAATTAAAAGTTAAAAAAATGTACGAAAACTTAAAAAAGGACAGAGAAATATACGAGATATTAGAGAAAGAAGAAAAGCGTAAAGAAAATACTCTAGAGATGATTCCCTCGGAAAACCACACATCACGTGCGGTGCTTGAAGCACTTTCTTCTGTCTTCAACGATAAGTATGCGGAAGGATACCCTGGGAAACGCTATTATGGAGGAAATGAACATATCGATGAACTTGAAATTTTGTGTCAAGAAAGAGCAAAGAAGGTATTTAATGTTCCTTTTTGTAATGTGCAAAGTTATTCTGGATCTCCAGCCAACATGGCTGTCTATTTTGCGACATTAAACCCAGGAGAAAAAGTTTTAGGAATGCATCTAAATTCAGGGGGGCATCTTACTCATGGGTGGAAGGTCAATTTTTCAGGGAAATACTATGAATCTGTTTTTTACGGAGTAAATCAAGAAACATCTTTACTTGATTACGAAGAGATAGAAAAAATTGCAAAAAAAGAAAAGCCAAAACTTATTTTTGCAGGAGCAACCGCTTATCCAAGGATAATAGATTTTAAAAGATTTCGAGAAATTGCAGATAGCGTTGGTGCTTATCTTTGTGCAGATATTTCTCACATAGCAGGACTTGTAGTGGCAGGAGTTCATCCAAGCCCTGTAGATTACGCACATCTTGTAACAACGACAACTCACAAAACTCTTCGTGGGCCAAGAGGAGCATTAGTGATGACAACAGAATCTGGAATTAAAAAAGACAAAGATCTTTCAGAAAAAATAGATAAAGCGGTTTTCCCAGGTCTTCAGGGAGGGCCTCATGAACATCAGATAGCAGCGATAGCAGTTTGTCTCAAAGAAGCGATGGATAGCTCTTTTAAGGAATATGGAAAGCAGATTGTTATAAATTCCAAGGTGTTGGCAGAGGAACTCCTAAGGAGCGGATTTAACCTTGTTTCCGGAGGAACAGACAACCATTTAATCCTTGTTGATCTGCAAAGTAAAAATATTTCAGGCAAAGAAGCTCAAAAGCTTTTAGAAGATGCAGGAATTATTGTTAATAAGAACACTATTCCTTTTGATCCAAAACCACCCGCAGATCCATCAGGTATAAGGCTTGGTACTCCGGCTATAACTACCCGTGGAATGAAAGAAGAAGAAATGAAACAAATTGCCGGGTTTATTTCTGAAGTTATCGAAAGAAAGAACCCTCAAGAAGTAAGAGAAAAAGTAGAAAAACTCTGTATTAATTTTAAAATACCAAAATGATTTTAGTAAACGGAAATCAAATTGCCAAAGAAAAATTTTTAAAAATTGAAGAAAAGATAAAGAGCTCTTCTCTTTCTTTAGCGGTTGTGCAAGTTGGTGAAGATGAAGTGTCAAAAGTTTATATCAATGCAAAAAAAAGAGAACTAGAAAAAAGAGGAATTTTAGTTTCTCTTTATAAGATTGAAGAGAAAGTTACTACAGAAGAGGTAAAAGAAAAAATAAAGACTCTTAAAGAGGATGGAATTATTGTTCAGCTTCCGCTTCCTGGGGGAGTTGATAAAGAAGATGTCTTAAGTAGTATTCCTGAGGAAAAGGATGTTGATGTTCTTTCTCCTTCTTCGTGTGGACTTTTTTATAAAGGAACCTTAAAAACAACTCCACCGGTAGTAGGTGCTGTAAAAACGATTCTTGAAGAAAACGATGTTTCTCTTTTAGGGAAGACGGTGCTTTTGATTGGATCCGGAGATCTTGTTGGAAAACCACTTTCTTTATTTCTCATGAAGGAAAAAGCAACTTTTTCTGTTGTTGATGAGAATACTAAAGATATTAATTTTTTCATCCAAAACGCAGATATTATTATTTCTGGAGCAGGTGTTCCAGATTTAATTAAAGGAGATATGATAAAAAAAGATACGGTAGTAATTGATGCTGGGAC
Organism: uncultured Candidatus Saccharibacteria bacterium; assembly: GCA_964544985.1. Classification (GTDB taxonomy): domain Bacteria; phylum Patescibacteriota; class Minisyncoccia; order Minisyncoccales; family PWPS01; genus PWHW01. The sequence continues at coordinate 13,377 of CAZJEE010000012.1, read as the reverse complement.
CAGCGTTGTTTCGGGGGAGGTTAAAGGAGACGTGGAAAGAGAGGGATTAAAATTAAAAACAGGACTTTTTTCTCCTGTCCCTGGTGGAGTGGGTCCGTTAACAATTTATTTTCTAGCTGAAAATTTGTTAAAACTTAAAAACAATGAACATCGATAAAATAGTTTTTCTGTTCTTAAACAAATTTGCGGGAAATTATTTTTATTTAGATTTTTCCTTTTATTTTTTTGCGAGCATACTTCCTTATCTTTTTATATTTTCTCTTCTTCTTTTTCTTTTAAGAAAGATAAGAAAGAATATTTGGCTAACGGGAGAAGCGCTTTTGGCTGGACTTTTTGCTCGCTACGGTTTGGTTACAATAGCTTCTTATTTTGTCCCAAGAAGCAGGCCATTTCTTGTTATAGAAGAAATGAAGTTGCTTTTGCCATATAAAGAAAGTATGTCGTTCCCTTCAGGACACGCTGCATTTCTTTTTGCAATATCGACAATAATCTATTTTTATAACAAAAAATTAGGAGTTTTCCTTTATACTCTTTCTTTTTTAGGAGGAGTATCAAGAGTTATTATGGGAGTTCACTGGCCGGCTGATGTTTTTGTAGGTGCTTTAGCAGGAATTCTTTCTGGTATTATCTTTAGTGAAATTTTTAGGGCTATAAAAAACAAATATTCTCGGTAAAAGGTTGACAAATTCCTAGTTCCTAATACACTAGGAGCTAGGAACTAAAAAATTGACAAAAAAATAAAGAGTTATATAATAATACCATGATAAATATTTTTAGGAAATTTAATCTCCCTATTACACCTCAATAAGAGGGGAGTTTTTCTAAAAATCTATCAAAAACTCCCCTTCTAAAGAGGGATTTTTTATCTTTAACTTCAAACTTAAGAGGAAACTTTTTAGCTTGGAGTGGAAGATAGGGGCGAATTTCACGTAAGATACGCACTACCAATTTAGCGTGTCAGTGAGCTTCTGTCTTACCACTCCAGGACCAAGAAAGGAGGGTAGAGTTCTTTTAATTTTAAAATATAAGAAAAGGAGATGGGAAAATGAAAGAGATCGAAGACCAAATTCATGCATTAGACGAAAGAAGAAGAGCGCTTGACAAAGAAATTGAAGACCTTGAACAAGAAATAAGTATTATTGATTGTAATATCATAATAATGGAAAATAATTTTCGCACTCAAAGAGATTTGAAACTTTCAATTTCTGCTACAAGAAGCAATTTTATCGCGGAGAAGATTACAAGTGTTATGGAAAAAATAGAAAAGGAAAGAGCAGAAGCCCCTAAGTTAAGAGAATCTCTTTCGATAGAGCTAGAAAGGAAGATGAAAGAATGGGACTTAGTTATTAAGAAAAGGGAAAAGATACAAGAAAAATATCCAACTCTGTGCTTTCGTCTGTGTAGGTAATGATTTATATTTTAAAATAAAGACTCGGTAAGAAATTACCGAGTTTTATTTTTAAAAGTGCCGGGGGCGGGATTTGAACCCGCAAACCTTGCGGCACACGAGTTTGAGTCGTGCGTGTTTGCCAATTTCACCACCCCGGCTGTTCCTTTATTTTACTTAAAAAAAAGGACTTGTAAAATAAAAAAGGTTTGATATAATGAAAACCGCCTATAACTGTCGGAATTAATGAAAGCTACAAAAAAAACACAATATGCACTAAGAGCAATGATTGTTCTTTCAAAAGGAGATAAGACTCCTATTTCTTTAAGATTTATTGCAATGAAAGAAGGAATTTCTTTTGATTACCTAGAAAAAATATTTTCGAAACTTGAAAAAAACGGTCTTATAGTGTCCAAAAGAGGTGCTACTGGAGGCTATTTCCTTGCGCGTGGTGCAGAGAAAATTACTTTGAAAGATATTTTTGACGCAACTGAAGAATCGATATCTGTTGTGGATTGCCAAGAAGAAAGATGTCCGCGTGACGGAAAATGCAAGGCTTCAAAGGCTTGGAAGAATGTAAATGATAAAATTGAAAAAGCTTTTTCATCTATTAAGTTATCTGATCTATGAAAATTTACTTAGACTATGCGGCAACTACGCCGATTGACAAAGATGTTAAAAAGGAGATGTTGCCCTTTTTAACAGAAAAGTTTGGAAATCCTTCCTCTCTACATGATTTTGGGCAAGAAGCTCTTCTTGCAATCGATGATGCAAGAGAAAAAGTGGCCGATTTCTTGAATGCAGAAAGCAGAGAAGTTGTTTTTACATCCTCTGCTACTGAAGCTAACAACTTGGCAATACTAGGGACTTTAGAAAAAGGGGATCATGCGATTACTTCTTCTTTTGAACACAAAGCAGTTTTAGAGCCTTTCAAAAAAAGGGGGAATGATGTTGACTATATTCCTGTTTATAAAAATGGAATTGTGAAAACAGAAGATGCTTTTAAAAAAATAAAAGAAAACACAAAACTAATTTCCATAATGTATGTAAATAGTGAAGTGGGAACGATACAACCGATAAAGGAAATAGGAGAAGGGATTAAAAAGCTGAATAAAAATCGAAAAAATAAAATTGTTTTTCATACAGATGCCTCACAAGCTGCTAACTATTTGTCTTGTGATGTAAATGAACTGAATGTAGATTTGTTAACACTAAGTGGGCACAAGATATACGGACCAAAAGGAGCCGGAGTTCTTTTTGTGAGAGAAGGAATAAAGCTTTCCCCGATTTTTTATGGGGCTTCTCAAGAAAGAGGGCTGAGTTCAGGGACAGAGAACGTTCCTGCTATTGTTGGTCTTGGATCGGCTATTTTGAATATAAAGAAGAATGATATAAAAGAGACAAGAAGACTGAGAGATAAACTAATTGATAGTGTTTTAAATAATATTGTTGGGGCGAAGCTTAATGGAGATAGAGAAAAAAGAATTCCCAATAATGTTAATATTAGTTTTAATGGTGTAGAAGGAGAAAGTTTAATGATTGCACTTAATAGGGAAGGAGTGGCGGTTTCTACCGGGTCTGCTTGTGCTTCACATTCTCTTTCTCCATCTTATGTTCTTTTGGCACTAGGACTTTCTCACGAAGAAGCACATAGTTCTTTGAGAATTACATTAGGCAGAATGACGACCGAAAAAGAAATAGATTATTTTTTAGAAAAATTACCAACTATTGTTTATAAATTAAGAAAAATATCAGGCAGATGAATAATTACTATACAGAAGAAATAATGGAAAGATTTTTAAATCCTAAACACATTGGGAATATGGATGATGCAAACGGGATAGGAGAGGTGGGCAATCCACGATGTGGAGATCAGATGAAAGTCTATATTAAGGTAGAAAAAGGAAAGATTAAAAAAGCTTCTTTTCAGACGTTGGGATGTGTTGCCGCCATTGCAACTTCTGACGCAATTTGTGAAATGATTATTGGAAAAACCATAGACGAAGCTTTAAAAATAACCGAGAAAGAAATGATTGAGAGATTAAAAAAGCTTCCTCCCGTTAAAATACACTGTTCTTCTTTGGCTATTGAGGGGTTAAAAAAAGCAATTGATGATTATAAAAAAAGGTAAAACGGTTGTTGTTGCACTTTCAGGGGGAGTTGACTCCTCTGTTGCCGTGGCACTTTTAAAAGAGCAAGGATTTTCTGTTATCGGAGTTTTTATGCGTTTTTGTTCTGAAGAAGTTTCTTCAGGAGGAACAAAAGCAAATGAAGTAGCTAAGGCCTTAAATATTCCTTTTTATGTTTTAGATGTTCGAAATGAATTTAAAAAGAAAGTAATAGACTCTTTTTTGTCTTCATTAAAAAAAGGAGTTACTCCCAATCCTTGTGTTATCTGTAACAGAGAAATAAAGTTCGGGATACTTTTCAAAAAGCTTGGTGATTATAAGGCGGATTATCTCGCAACGGGGCATTATGTTAAATTAAAAGAAGGAAAACTTTTTATTGCAAAAGACAAAAATAAAGATCAATCTTACTTTTTATGGAGAATAAAAAAAGAATGGCTCGATAAACTGACGTTTCCTCTTGGAGATTATGAAAAGAAAGAAACAAGAAAAATTGCTAAAAAGTTTAAGCTTTCTACTTTAGAAGAAAAGGAATCTCAAGAAATTTGCTTTATTCCTGATGATATATCTTCTTTTTTAAAGAGAAATTTTCCTGATTCCCCTGGAAAAATTATTAATACTTTTGGGGAGGTCATTGGAGAACACAACGGTCTTTTTAATTACACGATAGGACAAAGAAAGGGTTTGGGTTTTTCTGGGGGACCGTATTATGTTTTAAACAAGGATGTTAAAAAAAACAATCTGATTGTCACTAAAAACGAAAAAGAATTATCTAGAAAAGAACTTTTTTATGCAGAAGAGAACTTTTTTCAAGATATTTCTTTTCCCTTTAATGGAAAAGTTAAAATAAGGTACAGGAGTAATCCTATTGACGCTGTTGTTGAAAAAGAAAAAGTGGTTTTTTCTCATAAACAAAGAGCGGTTACTCCAGGGCAATCAGTTGTTTTTTATAAAAACGAAGAGCTTTTAGGAGGCGGTATAATAAGTCGTTAGAGATGTTTATAAAAAATAAGCTATGGTAAAGTTATTGGGCCTATTAGATATATTTGCTGCGCTAGCACTTCTTTCTATTATAGGAGGAGTTTCTCACGTAGGTGCATTCATTCTTCTTTCTATTCTTCTTTTTCTGAAAGCAAGTATTTGTTTTTTTGATATAGGGGGAATTATAGATGTTATTGTTGCGATTTTGATACTTGTGAGTTTTTTATTTATATTACCGTCTTTTATTATGATTATATTAGGGGTTATAATAGGAATAAAAGGACTTGTGAGTATTGCAAGTTAAGTTATTAATTTAATAAAAAAATATGTTTAATGAAGATACAACGTTAGCTGAAATATTTGAAACAAAACACGGCCAAAAGGTTTTACAAGAAAATGGCGTTCCTTGCGTTTCTTGTGCAATGGCAGCGGGTGAAATTAATTTTCTAAAGATCGGAGAAGTTGCGAAAATGTATGGGCTTGATAAGGAGAAAATTATCAAAGAATTAAATCAAAAAAAATGAAAAAATGTGTAGTTTGTCATTATGGAGAGATTGCCCTTAAGGGAAAAAACAGACATTTTTTTGTTAAAAAGTTGGTCTCTAATATAAAAGAGTTTTTTCCTGACGCAAAAGTGTTATCACCTTACGGGAGAATTGTGCTTTTTACAGAAGAAAAGGATGTTGAAAATAAAATTAAAAAAATTCCTGGGATAGACTACTTTTTTGTAGCAGAGATTGCTCCTTCTTCTATTGAGAAGATAAAAGAAAAAGTAGTTTCTCTTCTTGGAAAGAAAGAGTTTAATACTTTCCGGATTACAACAAAAAGATCTGACAAGTCTTTTTCTCTTTCTTCTCCAGAAGTTTCTTCTATTTTAGGTGAAGTAGTTGTCAGTAGAAGCAAAAAGAAGGTTAATCTTTCTTCTCCAGATATAACTTGTTTTGTCGAGATTACTTCCGTAGAAACATATGTCTATTTTGAGAAAATAAGAGGTGTGGGAGGAATACCGGTTTCAAGTAGCGGAAAAGCAATCTCCCTTATTTCTGGCGGGATAGATTCTCCTGTTGCCTCGTTTTATATGATGAAAAGAGGATTGAAGAATATCTTTCTTCACTTTCACGCATATCCCTCAACATCGAAGCAGTCTATTTGCAAGGTAGAGCGAATAGTCAAAGAACTTTCTCTTTTCCAGGGGTCTTCTGTCTTATATCTCGTTCCCTTTGATGAGATTCAAAGAGAAATAATGCTAAACTGCAAGGAAAGTTTAAGGATTCTTCTTTATAGGAGATTTATGATGAGAATTGCGGAGAATTTAGCAAAGAAAGAAAGGGCAGGGGCAATTATTACCGGGGAAAGTCTGGGACAAGTTGCCTCACAAACAGTTGAAAATATTACAGTTACCGGTAGTGTGGTTGATCTTCCTGTTTTCCGACCACTTATCGGGCAGAACAAAGAAGAGATTACGAGAGAGGCCGAAAGGATAAATACTTACAAAATATCAATTCTCCCAGAGGAAGACTGTTGTGTAAGATTTTTGCCCAAGAATCCGGCAACAAAGGGAAAAATTAACGAACTAGTAAAAGAAGAATCTTTTTTAAAGATAGAAGAACTAATAGAGAATGCTCTAAAAAATATCGAGAAAAAAACTGTTTTTTAGAGAATCCCTCTTTGGGGTTGAAGTTTTTATCTTTTTTTAGTATAATTTAAGTGGAAATAAAGGTCGTCAAATATAGGTAAATTAAAAAGTCGTTATATATAAATAATAACAAGGCGGGTAAAACAAGGTTTTATTTGCCGAAATAATTTTATGACTGAAGCATACTGTGTAAAGTGCAAAGCAAAAAGAGAAATGAACGATCCAAAAGAAGTAGAAATGAAAGGAAAGGGAGATGTGAAGAGAAGAGCAATGACTGGACAATGTCCTACTTGTGGAACGAAGATGTTTAGGATCTTAGGAAAAGCAAACTAGTTTTTTATCTTTCAAGGCCACTAAGCTTTTGCTTAGTGGCTTTGAACTTTTATGATGAAAAAGTCTCTGTTAATAATTGTATTTTTATGTGTAATAAATTTCTTTTCTTGGCAGATGCTTTTTTATTTTAAAGACGACAACCTTAGGGTTGTTTTTTTTGATGTTGGGCAAGGAGATGCTATTTTTATCAGAACTCCTCAAAAACATCATATTTTAATAGATGGTGGTCCGGGGAACGTTGTTTTAGAGAAGTTAAACAGAGAATTACCATTCTTTTATAACTCTATTGATCTTCTTATTCTAACACACCCCCATGATGATCACGTTTCTGGACTGATAGAGGTTCTGGATCGTTATAAGGTAAAAGAGATAGTTTCTACAGGAGTTTTAGGAGAATCAACAATTTCCAAGAAATGGAACGAGTTAATTAACGAGCAAGGTTACAAAGAAGCAAGAGCCGGACAAAAAATATTTGCCAACGACTTTTATATCAGCACTCTTTATCCCATAGAAAGTCTTAAGCAGGAAAAAGTCAAAGATTTAAATGCGATATCGATAATTAGCCTTTTTAATTTTAAAGATAAGTATAGATTTCTTTTTACAGGAGATGCTTATACTGCTCAGGAAAAAGAGTTGATATCTCAATGTGAAGAAGCAAATAATTGTGATAACTTAGCGGTGGATGTTTTGAAAGTAGGGCATCATGGATCAAAAATTTCCACGTCAGAGAATTTTTTAGAAAAAGTAATGCCAAAAGTTGCGGTTATTATGGTTGGAGCTGATAATCGTTATGGACACCCTCATCACGAAGTAATAGAAAGATTAGAAAATTTTAATGTTAATGTAATGCGTACTGACAGAGACGGCGATGTTGTTTTTAATCTTTCAGAGTAAAAGTTCTCTTTTTTTCTTTTTTGTAATATAATCGGTAAAGTAATAAATTAAAAAATAATAAGATGGAAGAAAAAAAATTAGATTTATCAAAAATACCAGACACGGAGCTTCCTGCACAAAAAGAAGATTTTAGGGAGACTTTTCAGTGGCGCATTTTTCGCATTATTGCTGAATTTGTAGAGGGCTTTCAGTTCATTGCTGATAACAAAAAATCAGTAACTATTTTAGGATCAAGCTCTTTCAAAGAAGACAATCCACATTATAAAAAAGCACGCCTTTTAGGGCAAATGTTAGCAAAAGAAGGATTTTCAGTAGTAACTGGAGGTGGTCCGGGGATAATGGAGGCAGCAAACAGAGGTGCTTATGAAGAAGGAGGAAATTCTATCGGGATTAATATTTATTTAGAAGAGGGAGAAAGGGCGAACAAGTATATGAAAAAGTCTATCGGCTTTCATTATTTTTTCACCCGCAAAGTGATGCTTTCTTTTGCCTCTTCAGGGTACGTGTTTTTTCCTGGAGGATTTGGGACGTTAGATGAGTTTTTTGAAATAATTACGCTTATCCAAACAAAGAAAATTACTGTAAAAGGTCCGGTTATTATTGTTGGTAAGGAGTTTTGGAATCCGCTACTCAAATGGATAAAAGATGACGTTTGCTATAATTACAAAACGATAAAAGAAGAAAATTTGGATATATTCTGTTTGGTAGAGACTTCCGAAGAAGCACTAGAGATAATTAAAAAGAATAATAATTAAATAACTGACAATCTGTTTGAAGTTGATTTTTTCATATAAAAGCAGATTTTAAAAGAAATGAAAGGAATGGAGTTTCCTATTTTTAAAACTAAAACAGAAGATGACCGAAAATTTGACCTTTCCAGTCCCAAGGAAAGAGAAGAATATCTTTTTTTTAAAGCAGGAGAAGAGATTCAAGAAATTAGAAATTTTCTAAAAGAAAGTGCTTTTATAATCTATCTTTTAGGAAAAAAGAGTGCTGGAAAGGGAACTTATTCCAAGATGCTTGCCGAAGTGATTGATCCTGAGAAAATAGATCACTTTTCAATCGGTGATATGGTAAGAGATGTTGATAAAGAGCTTCAGGACGAAAAAAAGAAAGAAGAACTACTTTCTTATCTAAAGCAAAATTACAGAGGATGGAATTCATTAGATGAAGTGATGGATATTTTGCAAGATAGAAGTACGACGAAACTTCTTCCAACAGACTTTATTCTTACTTTAATAAAAAGAGAAATTGCCAAAAGAGGAAGAAAGGTTATCTTTATTGATGGATTTCCGAGGAACATGGATCAGATTTCCTATTCTTTGTTTTTCAGAGATCTTATCGGGTATCGTGATGATGCTGATTTTTTTGTGCTTATTGACGTCCCGGAACAAGTTATTGATGAAAGAGTAAAGTGGAGGAAAATTTGTCCTGCATGCAATACGTCAAGAAACTTAAAACTTCTTCCTACTTCAAAAATAGAGTATGACAAAGAAAATGATGAGTTTCATCTTCTTTGCGATAATCCTCAGTGCAAAGAGGTAAGAATGATCAGAAAAGAAGGTGATGAAGCGGGGATTGATCCAATTAGGGAAAGATTAGAGATGGACGAGAAGCTCATAAAGCAAGCGTTTAATCTTTACGGAATACCAAAAATTCTTTTACGTAACTCTATTCCTGTTGATAAAGCAAAGGAGTTTGTCACGGAATATGAGCTTACTCCGGAGTATAACTATAAGTGGAATGGAAAAGACGGTAAAGTAGAAGTAATAGAAACTCCATGGACGATAAAAGACGATAACGGTATTGAGAGCTACAGTTTGATGGCACCTCCTGTCGTGGTTTCTTTCATAAAACAACTAGCAGATCTCTTAAAGAATATAAGTTAAGACTTGACGATTTATATCACTTGGGTATATATTAAAAGTACCCGTTCATTCAAATTGAAAATCTGAATTGTACTTTTTAGGGAGCCATACATGATTCATAGCTCGTGGGCTGTGACTGAGGCACCCACTTTTATTTATTCTCAGATTTTTCTGGGGTGAGCGGGCTTTAAGAAACAATCCCGCCTGAAATATGGCGGGCTTTGGTTATGTGTTGCTATAAGAAATAAAAGATAGTAGAATGAAAAAAGCTAAATATAATAAAATATGGACAATTTTCTTATAATTTCAATTTTTAATTTCACCGCTGCTTTAGTTTGTCTAACGGCAACGGCAAAGATGTATTTTGCGGTTAAAAAAAATCCAGAGAACATCAAGATTCGATACTTCTTTTATAGCTTTATATTCATCACTGTTTATTTATTCACAGCAGGGCTGCCGATTGTTATTGTAAAAAATGCTTTTTCTGTTTCTGTTATCACTTTTTTGTTTGTGCCTTTTCTCCTCATTGGGGGGATGTTTTTAACTTTAACGGCCATTAATTTTACTAAATTTCAAAAATACGAAAAACCATATATTTATACTCTCCTTTTTACGGTTTTATTTAGTAGTTTTTTAACTTTTTGGGGATTGAAAGATATTGGAGGATTTAACGGAATAGAGTATTGGTTTCGCCCGGACAGTATTTTAGTTGTTTGGGGAATGATTATTGCAAGTATATTTTTTATAACATCCTTGCTTTTCACTACTTTTTTCTATCTTCGCTTTGCACAAAAGAATAAAAAAAGTGATATCGCCTTTGGGAGATCAGTAATGATTGCCGAGGGGTGTTTTTTCTTCCTTTTAGCTGTTTTCTTTAACAATATTGTTGGAATTACAGCTGAGAGATTTTTAATGGCTAACGTGATAGCCAGTATTTTTTACATGACGGGGGCTATCTGCTTTATATCCAGCGTTGTTTATCAAGGGAAAAAGAAGGTATAAATTAATTTTTCAAAATATGTGGGATCAGATGAAACAAGCTAAAGAACTTTATCGATTACAAAAAGAACTTCAAAAAGAGAGAATTGAAGTAGAGGACAAAGGAGTAAAAATCATTGTTAATGGAAAAATGGAGATAGAAAGCGTAACCTTAAATCCAGAAATCAGCAAAGAAGAACAAGAACAGGCCGTCAAGACATGTTTTAATGAAGCATTACGCAAAATACAAACAAACTTAGCTCAAAAGATGCAATCTTTGCAGTAAAATTATGCCAGAAGGAGAAAACATAGAAAAACAAGAACTAAGCCAAGAGATTGTCGAAGAATGGTATAGTGAAAAAGGGCTTAGTTTTGAAAAAGTAGAGGAAATAGAAAAAAGAGAAGAAAAAACTCCTCCTCCATCTTTTTCTTTTAGGGATGAAGAAGAAGGAAAAAAAGAGAAAGAAGAAGAAAAAAAATTATTTGTTAAGCGTGATATAAAGAACTTGCTTGCAATCGCCGAAAAGAAGGGATTAAAGTATTCGATTAAAGAAGCTCAAAAAAGAAATGACCCCTTTTTGCTTGATATTTATCACGATGTTTTAGCAAAAGGTGCTGCTTATAAGAGATTTTTAAATAATAAAAAATGAATTTTTTTATCTCGTTAGATATAATCTTAATTTTTCTCTTTTTACTTTTTTCTTCTATTCTTCTTTTTTTAATTTTTCAAAAAAGAAAAAAGAAAACCCTAGAAAGAAGCTTTGATCTTGTTCTTTTTTCAATTAAGCTACCGAGATATGAAAATATTGGAAAAGATCAAAAAGAAGAAGAGAAAAAGATGATTTCAGCGATGGAGCAGTTTTACTCCAATTTTCTTTTTTTAGAAAAAGGGGAAAGTTTTTGGAAAAGATTTTTTTATGGCTCTCCCCGAATTGCTCTTGAAATTGCATCTGAAATTGGACAAGGAGATATTTCTTTCTACATCGCTATTCCTTCTGATTATGAAGGATCTTTAAATAAATATATCCAAGGGGCTTACTCTGGGGCGATAATCGAAAAAGTCCCAGGAGATTACACTATTTTTGAACCACAGGGAGAAATTTCTTCTTCTTATTTAACTTTAAAAAATTCTTTTTTTATTTCTATTAACACATATGAAGAGCTTGGAAGAGATCCACTTGAAGCGATTGTTAATTCAGTTAGTGGGATAAATTCCAACGAAGGAGCGGCGGTACAAATTATTTTGAAGCCACTTCTTTTTGATTTAAGAAAAGAGGGGGAAAGCCTTCTTGGAAAAATTATTGACGAAAGAAAGACACTGAAAGAAGCGGTTTCAAGAGTACAAGCAAGTTTTTTACAAAAATTATTTAAGGAAATATTTGACACTTTTAATGGTAAGAATAAAAAAGAGGAAGAGAATAGAGAGAAAAGACCTTTGGTTGACGATACCGTTATTGAAAAGATAAGGGAAAAGATAAAAAAACCAGGTTTTTCTGCCAATATTCGTCTTTTTGGTGTTGCTAAAGAAAAAAGAAGGGCAGAAGACATTTTACGTAATCTTGAAGGAAGTTTTTCTCAGTTTACCTCTGGCTTGAATGGATTTAACGTACAAAAGGTAAAAGGGAAGAGGGCTACAAAGAGAATGGTTTATGATTTTAGCTTCCGAAACTTCAAGAAAGAACAAGGAGTTGCTTTAAATAGCGCCGAAGTAACAAGCGTTTATCATTTTCCTTTATCACACATCGAAAGCCCTTCTATAAAATGGATAAAATCAAAAGAAGCACCGCCACCATCAGAGCTTCCAGAGAGCGGGTCTCCAATGATTGGTGAAGCTGTTTATCGAGGAGAAAAGAAAAAAGTATATATCGCCACAAGAGATGATAGAAGAAGACATTTCTATATCATCGGACAAACAGGAACCGGTAAATCAACTTTAATGAGAGAGATGATTCGTCAAGACATTGAAAAAGGAGAAGGGGTTGGAGTGATAGATCCTCACGGTGATTTGATCGAGGATACACTAGCAAACATCCCTCAAGAAAGAATAAATGATGTTGTTCTTTTTGAACCTTTTGACAGAGAACGTCCTTGTGGACTTAACATGTTAGAATGGAAAACTCCTGAACAACGTGATTTTGCAATATCGGAAATGATTACAATCTTTGGACAACTCTTTTCGGCAGAAGTTTTAGGACCGATGTTTGAGTATTACATGAGAAATGCAATGGCCGTGATTGCTGCCGATAAGGAGAACCCAGGAACTCTCGTTGAGTTGCCGCGTATGTTTACTGATAACGAGTTTGTAGAAAGCCGTTTAAAAAGAGTTGCTGACCCGGTTATTAGAAATTTTTGGCTCAAAGAGTGGCGGCAAACTGTTGGAGAAGCAAGATCAAATATGTTGGGATATGTTGTTTCAAAGATAGGACGTTTTGTCATCGACGAAACAATGAGGAACATTATTGGACAACAACGATCAGGATTTGATTTGGAAGATGTGATGGATAATAAGAAGATATTTTTAGCCAATCTTTCAAAAGGACGAACTGGAGAAATTAATAGTTCCCTTCTTGGCTTAGTATTAGTTTCAAAGATGCAAATTGCTGCCCTAAGGAGAGCAAGCGTGAGAGAAGAAGAAAGAAAGGACTTTTATCTTTATGTTGATGAGTTTCAAAACTTTACCACAAAAAGTGTTGCTACAATCCTTTCTGAGGCAAGAAAATACAGACTTAACTTGATTATTGGACATCAGTATATGCCACAACTTACAGACGACATTAAAAATGCGGTTATTGGAAACGTAGGAACAATGGCTTCTTTCAGAACTGGTGTTACTGACGCAGAGTTTCTAGAGAAACAGTTCGAACCGGAGTTTTCAAGATTCGATTTGGGGAATATTGATAATCGTCAATATATTATTCGGATGATGATTAGTAATAAGATTTCTTCTCCCTTTAAGGTGGCAACTGTAAAGCCAGCTGAAGGAGATAGGGAAATGATCGAGAAAATAAAAGAAATATCAAAGCTTAAGCACGGAAAGCCAAAAGCAATTGTCGAAGCTGAAATAATGGAAAGATCTAGGCTTGGTATTTAATACAAAAATAATATGGTAAATGCAACAGAAAGAGAACCAGCAAGAAGAGACGTCGAAAGTGACGGCGAAACGACTGATAACAG
>CAZJEE010000011.1:0-29340 GCA_964544985.1 uncultured Candidatus Saccharibacteria bacterium | reverse complement strand
ATTAAAAATAATTCATTCTGAAGGAGAGGTACGTGGCGTTGTTTTTAAAACAGATCGTCACTTTATATTAGATAGAGAAGGAGAAGAGGGACTGAAAAAAGTGGAAGATGAGCTTCAAAAGATGAATTGTCCTTTTAACTATGAAGAAGAAGCAGACAATATGAGTTTCTATCCTGTCGGAATGCGTGTCTTGTCGATGATTGCTATAAGCAGAGCCCTTAACTTAGACAGAGACGAAGTGATTAAGATGGGAGGATGTGCTCCCAAATTTTCCTTAATGATAAAGTTTTTTATGAGGCATTTTCTTTCTGCCGAAAAGATCATGGAAAAAGCTGGTGAGATGTGGGGAAAACATTATACCGTTGGAAGCCTAAAATCGGTTGAAATGAACACCGAAGAAAAGTTTATTAGGGCTAGACTTTATGATATTGATCTTCATCCTATTTTCTGTGATTACTTGATTGGATATTTTTCTTCAGTTATTAAGATGGGCGTTGGGACAGAAGGAAAAGGAGAAGAGGTAAAATGCGTTCATCGAGGAGACGATTATCATGAGTTCACAATAAGATGGTAAATGAGGAAGAAAAAATTAAAACTCTTTTAGAAGACATATCTCTACTTGAAAGTTATGCTTATGATCTTTTTGCGTTTACTCCATTGCCACTTTGTTTTGTTAATCCTCAGGGAATGGTGCTAGAAGTTAATCCTACGTTTGTAAAAGTTACGGGATATGGTGAGTATGATGTAGTTGGAGAAAGTATGACACTGTTTATAGAAGAAAGTGAGGCAAAAAGAATATTAAAAAAGACAATAGAGGAAAGTATAGTAGAAAGAGAGAGAACGATTATAAAAAAGAAAGATGGAAGTGATTTACTGGTTATGGTTTCTGCAAAAATTCGCAAAACAAAAGAAGATGGAGTAAACGGAGCTTTCTTTTCTTTTTTTGATCTTACAGAAATAAAGGAAAAAGAAGAAAAGGTTCAAGAAAGTAATAAAAAATTACAAGAAAAAATGGAGGAGATGGAGAAGATTAACAGACTCACAATTGGTAGAGAGCTGAAGATGGTGGAGTTAAAAGAAGAAATCGAAAAACTAAAAGAGGAACTAAAAAAATATAAGGAGGGGCAAAAATAATGGAAGAAGAGAAAACAGAAGATTTATTTGATGATCAAAGCGGAGAGTTAGAAGATCTCCGTCGTTATATAGAGGATTTTACGTCTTTTCTTCCTTTGGCTTTCTGCATGATTAACCCTCTTGATTATATTTTAGACAGTAACAAGGCTTTTCAGGATATAACAGGATATGAAAAGATGGAAATTATTGGAAATAGCGCTGACACCTTATTTGACAATAAAGGAAAAACAGAATCATTTATCGCTAAGGTAGCAAGCAGGAAAAACGTAGTAGAAGAAGAAATGACTCTTATTACAAAAGGAGGAAGGAAGATACCAGCAAAAATAGCGGCACTTTCAAGAAAAGATGACGAGGGTAATTTTTCAGGATATTTTTTAACGATCACAGATATTACAGAGTCAAAAAGATTTGAAGAAGAGCTTGAGAGAAAGATTAAAGAAAGAACGGAAGAGCTTCAAAAGGCAAAAGAAAGACTAGAAGACTCGGAAAAAGTTTTGGAAATAAAAATTGCTGCTAGAACACGCGAACTTGCTGAATTAAATGAGAAGTTAGAAACAAGGGTTGTAGCGAGAACAAAAGAAATAGAAGAAAAAGCAGCCGAACTAGAAAAAAAAGCAGAAGAGATGAGCCAGACACAAACCGCTCTTTTGAATCTGGCTGAAGACACCGACAAAGCTTCCCGAGACGCAGAAAAAGAAAAAGAAAAGACGCTGGCTATTATTAAAAACTTTATAGACGGTTTGCTCTTCTTTAATTCTGAAAGAAAACTTGTTTTAGCTAATCCTAAAGCAGAAGAGATATTTGATATAAAACTAAGAGACGTTGCCGGAAGGACAACCAAAGAGCTAATCACATTCCCAACGTTAGTGCCATTGATTAATCTTATAGGAGAAGAAATAAAAGAAGTTTCTCGCGAAGAAATTTGTACGGAAGGAGAAGTATTTCTTGAAATCACAACTATTCCTGTCAAACAAGACAAAGAAGATGTTGGTATTTTGATTAATATACATGACATTACCAGAGAAAAAAGTATTGAGAAAATAAAGAGTGAATTTGTATCTGTCGCTGCTCATCAGTTGCGTACTCCTCTTGCAGGAATTAAATGGACACTCCAAACTATTCTTGAAGAAGAAGAAGAGGCAAAAATTCCTGAAGAAATTATAGGATTTATTAAAAAAGCATATGAAGCAAATGACCGGATGGTGAATCTTGTAAATGACTTATTAAACGTTACCCGAATTGAAGAAGGAAGATATGTTTATGAGCCCGAGGAGTTGGAATTTATGGATGTTGTTAATCCGATTATCGAAGCATATAAAGAACATATTGAAAATAAAGGACTTGAATTTGAAATAAAAAAACCAGAAGAGGACCTTCCTGTAGTTAAGGTTGATCGTGAAAAAATAGGAATAGTTATGCAAAACTTTTTGGACAATGCGATGAAGTACACAACAGAAGGAAAAGTTTCTCTTTTAATAGAATATGTTGATGGTAAGATTAAAGTCTCTGTGACAGACAGTGGGGTTGGAATACCTGAGGATCAACAGAAGAGACTATTTAATAAATTTTTCAGGGCGGCAAATGTCCAGAGAATGGATACTGAGGGTTCCGGATTAGGTCTTTTTATTGCTAAAAATATCGTTGAAGCGCATGGTGGAAAAGTTGGATTTTATTCAAAAGTAGGAGAAGGAAGTACTTTTTACTTTACTCTACCCGCCACAAAAGAAGAGATAGACAGTTTCTTTAAAGCTTTTTAGTTGACATTATTTTTTAATCCAGATAGAATACAAAAAAGGTCATTAAATAAACCTTAGGTATTAACTATATAAAATGAAAAAAATTATTATTGTTGAGGACGAAGAGATTCTTCGTAACTTACTACACAAAAAGCTTTTGGCGGAAGGATATAGTGTCGATGTAGCCGAGAACGGAGAAGTAGGACTTCAAAAAATAAGAGAAAATAGACCAGATCTTATTCTTTTAGACATTATTATGCCTAAAATGGGAGGATTTGAGATGTTAGAAGAGATGCAAAAAGATGAGAGTATTTCTGGGATACCGGTAATTGTTGTTTCTAATTCTGGACAACCGGTTGAGATTGATCGAGCACAAAAACTTGGTGCGCGAGATTGGCTTGTGAAGACGGAATTTGATCCACAAGAAGTTATCGACAAAGTTGTTGTACAAATAGGGAAAGGAGAAGAAGTAATGACTCAAGAAGAGACCAAAGAAGTTTCTGAAAATGAGGAAGTTACCGAAGAAGATGAAAAATTAAGTTAAAGTATAAATCAAAACTTGTATGACTAAAATATTAGTTGTTGAAGATGATAAATTTCTTCGCGAGATGATTTCTCGTAAACTTGATAAAGAAGGATATGAAGTTGTTCAGGCTGTTGACGGAGAGAAAGGAGAGGTTGCGATTAAAGAAGAAAAACCAGATTTAGTTTTATTAGATTTGATTCTGCCTGGAATTGATGGATTTGAAGTGCTAGAAAGAACTAAAAAAGATCCTGATGTTTCGGCGATACCGATTATTATCCTTTCTAATCTAGGACAAAAAAGCGAAGTAGAAAGAGGACTAAATCTTGGAGCAATCGATTTTCTTATTAAGGCTCACTTTACTCCCGGAGAAATCGTCAAAAAGATTAGGGGAATAATTTAAATCTATCATGCCGGAGTTGCCTGAGGTAGAAACTACGGTTTTATCACTTAGAACAAAGGTCTTAAATAAGGCCTTTGTTCGTGTTTGGACAGAAAACGAAAGAGAAGATTTAAAAAACCTAGTTAAGAGAAAAATAAACAAAATAGAAAGATTTGGTAAAGGAATTTACTTCTTCTTAGATGATAACAACATTCTTTATATCCACTTAAGAATGACCGGACATCTTCTTCTTGGTAACTGGGAAATGGAGAAAAATAGAGTTTGGAAAAGCGAAGAAAAAATTTTGCAAGAAGGTAAAAATGGTTTCTTGCGTTATATATTTTTCTTAAATGATGGAAAACAACTTGCACTTTCTGATCCAAGAAAGTTTGCAAAAGTCTCTCTTTTGACAGAGAAAGAACTTGAAATTTATCTTAAAAAAATTGGAAAAGATGCTCTTAAAATAAAAAAAGAAGAATTTGTAAAACTTTTTGAGGGCAAAAAAAAGGAAATAAAACCACTTTTAATGGATCAGTCGTTTTTATCAGGAATCGGCAATATCTATGCGGCAGAGATTCTTTTTAAAGCAAAGATAAATCCTAAAAAAAGGGCCAACCTTTTAAAAAAAGAAGAATTAGAAAAAATATACGATTTTACACAATCTATTTTGAAACAAGCACTTAAATTAAAAGGAGATAGTACGAGTGATTACCGCCTTTTAGATGGGAAAAAGGGTGGTTATCAGAATCATCACTTAGTCTATAACCGAAAAAATCTTCCTTGTTTTCTTTGTCAAAACAAGATAAAAAGAGAAGTAGTGGGTGGAAGAGGGACATATTTTTGCTCAAATTGTCAAAACTAATATGATAATATTACTTTACGGAAAAGATACTTATCGCTTGAAAGAGAAAATTGAAAAAATTATCGATGAGTATAAAAAGAAAAATTCAAGCGGTCTTAATATAAAGTTTTTAGGAGAAAAAGAAACATTTAAAGACATTACCGATGAAGACAAACAGACCTCTATGTTTGACGAAAAACGACTAATCATTGTAAAAAATGTTTTTTCTTCAGAATCATTAAAAAACGAACTTGCAAAAAATTACGAGAAAATATCTACTTCTGATAATATTTTTATTTTTTATCAAGAAGGAGAGATTAAGAAAAAAGAAAAACTTTTTGAACTTTTTTCCAAAGATAAAGCCCAAGAGTTCGCTCCTCTTTCTGGAAAAAAACTTTTTTCTTGGATTAAAAATGAGTTTATTAAAAATGGCGCAGAAGCAGATGACGAAGCTGTTTATAAATTAGGGGAAATCGGGGGAGAAGATTTATGGAGAATAAAAAATGAAGTTGATAAACTTTCTTTGTATAAAAAAAAGATTACCAAAAAAGATATAGAAGATTTTGTTAAAAAAGATGTTAATATAAATATTTTTCAAACAATTGAGGCGATTGCTGAGAAAAACAAGGAAAAAGCAATATTTCTCTTCTACGATCATCTAGAAAAAGGAGATAACCCCCTTTATATTTTATCAATGATTGCTTATCAGTTTCGCAACTTAATTGTTGTTAGAGACCTCATCGAAAGAAACTATTCTTATGAAACGATAAAATCTAAAAGTGGTTTGCACCCTTTTGTTTTTAGAAAAGTTTACTATCAAGCAAACAAATTTTCTCTAGAAAGTTTAAAAGAGATTTATAACAATCTTTTTTTAACTGACCTTAAAATAAAAACGGGACAAATTGATCCCGTATTGGCCATTCATATGCTTCTTTTTAATTCTTAAGCGGATGCTTTTGTAAGTCGTGATTTCTTGCGAGCGGCGGTGTTTTCTTTGATTATTCCTCTTTTTGCGGCTTTATCAATCACCTTATACGCCGTAGGAAGAAGCTTTTTAGCATCTTTTTTCTTTCCCGCAACAACAAGCTCTCTGATTTCTTTAATAATCTTTTTCATTCTTCGCTTGTAACCCAAATTCAAAATACGACGCTTGTCGCTTTGTTTTAATCTTTTTTTAGCTGATTTAGTAATTGGCATTTTTGTATCTATTTACAAGCAATGTATATCATTTTTTCACTTTTTAGTCAAATTTGATATAATAAAAATATGATTTATTATTTAAAGGGGAAAATAACCATAAAAGAGACAGATTTTATTGTTCTCGATGTTAATGGTGTAGGGTATAAGATATTTGTTGATCTTAATAACAACGATTTTAAAGGAGAAACAACCGTTTATTGCTTTATGCAAAATAACGATAAAGATATTAAGCTTTTTGGCTTTAAAGAAAAAGAAAATTTAGAACTTTTTGAAAAACTAATGAAAATTTCTGGAGTAGGACCAAAAACAGCACTGCGCATTGCTTCTATCGCCTCTGTCGATGAATTGAAAAAGGGCATTGAAAGAGAAGATAAGGTGGTTATGAGTAAGATTTTTAGTATTGGGAAGAAGAAAGGACAACAGGTTGTTTTTGAACTTTCGCAAAAATTTTTTGAAGAAAAAAATGATGATGTTTTTCAAACACTAAAAAATCTTGGTTTCTGTGACGAAAAAATAAGTAAAGCCCTTAAAAAGGTAAGTAATGCAAAAACTGAAGAAGAACGAATAGAAAAAGCCTTAAAGATTTTAGGAAAAAATGATTAGAAAGATAATTAGAAAATCAAAATTAATAGTCAGCTTATATCATTTTCTTTACTCTTTCTGTGGTGCTCTTTTTTATTTTTTCCCTTCAAGAAAAATGAAGGTTTTTGCCGTTACAGGAACCAACGGAAAAAGTACAACAGTAGATCTTATTGCAAGAGTATTTAAAAAAGCGGGACTTAGAGTGGCCGCTTTTTCTTCAGTTAAATTTGAGATAGCAGGAAAAGAAGAGCAAAACCTTTTTAAAATGACAATGCCCGGGAGGGCAACGATTCAAAAACTACTTAAAAAAGCAGCAAAAGAAAAGTGTCAAATTGCAATTATCGAAGTTACTTCCGAAGGAATAAAACAACACAGGCATCGGTTTATAAAAATTGACACAGCGTGTTTTACAAATCTTTCTCCGGAACACATTGAATCTCATGGCGGATTTGAGAATTATAGGAAAGAAAAAGGGAACTTGTTTAAGGCGGTAAAGAATACACATGTTGTTAATATTGATGATGAAAATGCTGATTATTTTTTAGGCTTTCCCTCTGAAGAAAAGATTTCTTATGCAGTAAACAATAAGAAGGCAAATGTTAGGGCGGAGGATGTAACTGCCTCTTCAAAAGGGGTAAGTTTTTCTGTAGATAAAGAAGATTTTTATTTAGGATTAGTAGGGAGATTTAATGTTTATAACGCACTTGTTGCAATTGCTTTAGCAAAAAAAGAGAAGATTGATATAAATATTGTAAAACAAGCGCTAGAAGAAACAACGGTGATGCCGGGAAGAATGGAGGAAGTGCAATCTTCTCCTTTTCGTGTTATTGTTGATTACGCCGTTACCCCGGTAACTCTTGAAGGAGTTTATAAAGAGATATTAGAAATCTTCTCTCCTTCAAAAATTATTGCTGTTTTGGGGTCTTGTGGAGGAGGGAGAGATAAGTGGAAAAGACCGGTGTTAGGAGAGATAGCGGACAAATACTGTGACAGAGTAATTGTCACTAACGAAGATCCTTATGACGAAGATCCAGAGAAAATCATTGATGAAATTATTGCCGATACAAAAGGAGAGAAGATAATTGATAGAAGAGAGGCAATTAAAGAAGCATTGCGTAGCGCAAAAGAAGGAGATGTCGTGATAGTTACTGGTAAAGGAAATGAACCGTGGATGTGTCTTGCCGGAGGAAAAAAGATACCATGGGATGATAGAAAAATTATAAAAGAAGAGTTAAATAAAATATGAAAAAAATACCAAAAGGAATAAAAAAATATATTCGCAGAGAGAAAGTAAGGATTAGAAAGGCAGCAGAAAGTGTTGTTGGGAAGTTAGAGATGAGAAAGATTTTTTCGAAGTATTATAATAAAAAGAAATAGTCAGCGTTAAAAATCTTTTACCATATAAGTTTTTTCTAATTGGTATCCTAGGTTTCTCCAATAATCTCTTACGCCCACTCCTGAAATTACCAAAAGGCGTTCTTTTTTGAATTCTTTTTTAGTTATTTTTTCTGCTTCTTTAACCAATCTTTTCCCAAATCCTCGATGTTGAGGAGAGTGAGATTTTTTTTCACTTGTTTTGATCTGTTGGCCATAAGTACGAATCTCTCTTATAATCGCAGATTTTTCTAGTATTCGAAGGCGAAGTACTGCATAAAGCTTGTCTCTCTCTTTGTTTTCAAAAGAAAGGAATATTTCTTTTCCGCCTGAGGCTTTATAATCTTCTCTAAAAAGAAAGATTTTTTCTTTAGCATCATAATTTTCTTTTACTTCTCTGCAACGAATACACTTACAACTCCAATTATTCTGTTTCTCATCTTCTTTGATGTACTCCCTTAAGTTAGATATTTTACATCCTCCGTAAATTGATTGAATTGGAATGTCTCTAAAAAGTCTTTGAATACGAACATAACGTGGAATAATATTTTTTTTTATTTCAATAATTGTTTCTTTTAACTCTTTATCGGTAAATACATAATGTTTTTTCTTTTTATAAAGTTTGTAAAGAGAGGTGTTTTTTAAGACAAGACAGGGATAAATTTTTAAAAAATCTGGACGGAAATCAGAATTAGCAAATGTTCTTCTAAATGTTTCGATGTCTTTGTCTGTACTACTTTTTGGAAGATTAAGCATTAGTTGGTAGCAAACCTTAAATCCAGCGTCTTTTAAAAGTTTTGTGGCTCTTACTGTTTCTTTAGTATCGTGACCTCTTTTTGTAAATTCTAAAATATCGTCAAAAAGAGACTGAACTCCGAGTTCTACCATCGTAACGCCGTATTTTCTTAATTTTTCAACTTCTTTTTTGGTTATAAAGTCTGGCCTTGTTTCTATTGAAAGACAAACAATGCGATGTTTCGCTAGTTCATTCTCTTCATGAGCTTTTTTTAAAGAAACACTGCTTTTTTCGTTACAAGCGTCGAAACATCTTTTAATAAACCACTCTTTATATTTTTTGTCATAAAAAGACCAGGTTCCGCCAACAATACGCAGTTCAATTTTTTCTGTTGGGTGCCCGGTTTGCTCTAAAGAAGAAATGCGCATTTTAACTTGCTTTAAAGGGTCGTAGTCGTTGATTACAGCACGCATTACAGCTGGTTCGTTAGTCAGATAGCTTTTTGGCGCATTTTCTTCCTGCGGGCAATAAATGCATTCTCCCGGGCAAGGAAATGGTTTTGTCAAAACAGAGATGTTTACAACACCAGAAAGAGAGCGGACGGGGCGAGTTTTAAGAAGAGATAATATTTTTTCATCTTTTTTCTCTTTTTTGTGATAAACTTTCAGTAAGCTTACGTTTGTTGGGAAAGAAGTTTTATATTTTTTAGCAAATTCTTTCTTAATACGCTCAAGATCTTCTCTTGTTTGAGCTTTGTCTTTAATTAGTTTTTCAATTATTTCACTTTCTATATCCATATGGAGGAAGAAGATGCCAAAAAAATAATAAATGATTTGCGAAGAGATTATAACCTTGTATCATCATCTTTTGCAAGGTCTCGCGATCGTATGTGGCCAGAGGTAAGGTTTTTATTTGATTATGCAGAAGAAGGAGAAAGAGTCTTGGATTTGGGCTGTGGGAACGGAAGGTTTTCTAGTTATTTAGAAAAAACAGATTACGTAGGAGTTGATTTTTCAAAAGGTATGATTGAAGAAGCTGAAAAAAGATTTCCTGGAAAAAAGTTTTTAATTGGCAGCGCTTTTAATTTGCCGTTTGAAGAAGATTATTTTGATAAGATTTATAGTATTGCGGTTATTCATCAGATTCCGTCTCACGAATATCGCTTGCAAGCACTCTCTGAAATAAAAAGAGTATTAAAGAAGGGCGGTATGATCTTTTTAACAGCATGGAAGATGAGTAAAGAGGAAAAGGATTTTTGTATAAAAACACCTTTTAGTGAACAAGACATATATTTAAAAAGAAAAAGATATTACTATCTTTTTAAAGAAAAAGAACTTTCCTTGCTTTTGGGAGAGGCGGGGTTTGTTGTTTGTGAAGATGGTGTGGTTGTTGAGAGTAAACGTAATAATTTTTACCTTGTTGCCAAGAAAAATTAACTGTTTTATACTTAAACAGTATTAAAAATTAAATTTTAATTTTCATATGATTAAATATTTGGGAATGTTTTTAGTTCTTTCTGGTGTTTTTATGATTTTTTATGGAGTTCTTTTTTCAACACAGATTTTTTTGCAAGAAAAAGAACCACCTACTATTTTTGAGTCAGAAGAGTTGTCTTTAGGGGATCTGATGCCTCAAAACGAGGGAGGAGAAGTGGCGATTGAAGGTGAAGTAAAGCTTGAAAATATTTTACCAATAAGTAAGATGCTAAATCTTTTTGCTGCTACTGCTTTTGCTACGCTTCTTATTTTTGGAGGAGCAAAGATTGTTAATGTAGGAGTTTTTATTTTGAAATGAAAAATAATTCTCACAAAGAAAATGCAGGAGCAAAGATAATCACCCATGTTCCAACATGTAAGGAGGATAGTTTGGTTGATGATGTTATTAATAAAATAACAAAAGAAAGATATCAGTTTTTAGATTATATATATGTTATCGATGAAGAAAAAAGAATAAAAGGGGTTTTTTCTGCAAGAGATCTTTTCTTGAGAGAAAAGAGCGAAAAGGTGAGTGATTTTATGGAGCAAAATGTTATCTGTGTTAAAGAATTTACTGATCAAGAAAAAGTAGCAATCCTTGCCTTAAAGAAGAAGCTAAAGGCTGTACCGGTCTTAGATGATAACGGATATTTTTTAGGAGCGGTACCCTTCTCTGCTATTTTGTGTATCCAACATCACGAACACCGCGAAGATATTTTGAGATCTGTAGGAATTGTCGAAGAAAATAATCAGTTTCAAGAAGCCTCTTCTTTGGCGTGGTTAAGACTTCCATGGCTTGTACTTGGGCTTATTGGAGGAATTTTTGCGGCTCAAATTGTTTCTTTATTTGAAGAATCTTTAAAAGAATATTTTCTTATAGCAGCGTTTATCCCACTTATTCTTTACATGGCTAGCGCGGTGGGAGCGCAAACTCAAACACTCTATATCAGAAGTTTGGTTTTTGCCGATTTTGAGACAAAAAAGTACTTTTTAAGAGAGGTTAGAATAAGTGTTGTTTTGGCATTTTTTTTAAGTATTATTTTATCGCTTCTCTCTTTCTTTCTTTTCCGCCAAACAGCCGTCTCTTTGGTGCTTGGCGTTTCTCTTTCTTTGACAATAATTGCCGCTGTTTTTTTATCGATTGTTATTCCTTTTATCTTCCAAAAAATGAAAATTGATCCTGCACTAGGATCTGGTCCTTTTGCCACTATTTTTGCTGATATTACAAGTTTAGTAATCTATTTTTTTGTATCTCTCTGGCTTCTCAGTATCTTTTCTTGATATTGACAAAAAGGCCAAAAAAAGTAAGATTAAGAGAGGATATGAAAATAGGAAATTTTGTTTTTAAAGATATTATTTATAAGGGTTTAACCGGAAACTTATTGTTTGTTGTGTCCGATTGAGGGGAAAAGTAGCGTTATAAAAGAAAAAAGAATCCCCTCAAAAAAAGGGGATTAACTATTTATTATGAGTGATAAAAAATACTATTTAACTAAAGACGGGTTAGAAAAGGTAAGAAAAGAATACGAGAAACTTAAGAAACAACGTAAGGAGAAGTTGAGGGTTGAGGCGCCCGAAATGTCTCATTCAGAAGACGCTGACTTAGAATATCTCAATTTTAAAAAAGATCTGAGTTTGATAGAAGAAAGAATGCTGAAATTAGAAGAGGCGATACGAAGTGCGGAAATGATCGAGACTCCCTTAGTAAGCTGTAAAGAGGTTCGTCTTGGGGCAGAAGTCGTTATTGATATCAAAGGGAAAGAGAATAAAATTTTATTAGTAGGGACAATGGAGGCGGATCCTAGTTCAGGAAAAATATCTAACGAATCTCCTGTTGGAAAGGCTCTTTTTGGGCGTAGAGAAGGAGATTTTGTAACCATCTCTTCAGAGAGAAGCATTGTCTACAAGATAAAAAAGATTAGTTATCCAGGAAATTGATTGTAATTATTTCTTTTATATAGTATTTTAAAAAGCAGAACATATTTCTGCTTTTACACTATGATCAAACCAAATCGCTTAATTGTCAAAATAATTATTGCAAATTTCTTTATTTATGCTGGATGGGGGCTAATTGCGCCAATCTTTGCAATCTTTGTTACTGGCCAGATAAAAGGAGGATCACTGGGGCTTGTTGGTATTGCGGTAGGAGTTCACTGGATTGTGAAATCGGTTATACAGCCTTTCTTGGCTTATCGCATGGACGTAGTGAAGGGAGAACACGATGACATGAAGTTTCTTTTGAAAGGAACGATAATTGCTACGGTAATTCCATTGATGTATCTTTTTGTTTCAGAGGCATGGCACGTTATTCTTTTAGAGGCGATAAGAGGGGTGGGACTTGCAATGGTTATTCCAACATTAAGCGGAATACTAACAAGACATGTTGATAAGGACTGGGAAGCTTATACTTGGAGTTTAGAAAGTACTGGAGTTGGACTTGCCGCAGGATTTTCGGCAATTTTTGGAGGGGTTGTTGCCACACTATTAGGATTTAAAGCTGTGTTTGTGATGGTTGCTTTAATTAACGCTTGTTCTATGGCGGTTACCTACTTTGCGATAAAAACAGATCCCTGGCTTAAAAGTGGAGAAGAATCTCTTGAGTAACAAAAAACCCGCAGATCTTGCGGGTTTTAATTTATTTTTTTACTTCTTCGATGATTTTTTTAAACGTCTCGGGCTTTTCTTTTGCTAGAGTACTTAGTATTTTACGATCTAGCTCTATATTTTTATTTTTTAAGTTATAGATGAAGTCTCTATAGGTTGTGCCGTTCTTTCTACAGCCAATATTTATTGCAATATTCCATGCTCTTCTCATTGTTCTTTTTTTCGTCTTTCTGTCGCGATAAGCATAAGACCAGGCCTTAAGTAGTGCTTCTTTGGCTGCTTTGAATTTATTTTTTCTTCCCCAACGGAAACCTTTAGCGTCTTGTAAAACGTTTTTTCTTCTTTTATGGGCGGTAGTACCTCTCTTAACTCGTGGCATAGATTAATAGGTTAAAGATTTTTTTATTTTCTTTGATTCTTCAGGACTCATCTCTCTTAAGCGACGCAGGGCGCGTCTTTTTTTTCCTGAGTTTTTCGCACGATAATGCATTTGGCCGACTAAACGGCGTAAAACTTTTCCGGTTTTTGTAATCTTAAATCTTTTTAAGACAGATTTTCTTGTTTTTGCTTTAGTCTTCATTTTTTTATGACAGTAATTGTTAGTCCTTTTGGTTCTTTGCTTACTTCTTTTTCAACTTTTAATTCAACTTTCTCTTCAACCATTTTTAGAAACTGTTCCATCTTTTCTTTCGCTACATCTTGAAGTGCTTTTTGTCTACCTCGTAAAGGGAGAATAATTCTTACTGAGTCTCCTTCATTCAAAAACTTTTCCGCTGCTTTTACCCTTATCTCCATGTCGTGGGTGGAAATTGCAAATCCCAAGCGGATTGATTTTACTTGTGATTTGTTGGCTTTCTCTTGCTTCTTTTTTTTCTTATTCTCTTCGTAAGAATATTTTCCAAAGTCAGTAATCTTACAAACAGGAGGAGTAACGTTGTCAGTCATCTGGACCAAGTCGAGACCCCTTTCTTTGGCTTTTGTTAAAGCTTCTTTTATCTGTACTACTCCAAAATGTTCACCATCGTCTGATACTAGACGTACTTCTTTAGCGAATATTTGTTCGTTTATTGGAATTCTTTTCTTCTTCAAAATTTTTCTAATTAAATTTGTTTGTGGAGATGGGGAGATTGAACTCCCGTCCGGAAAACAGAAAAAGATAAATCTACAAGTTTGTCCTAGTTGTTATTGAAATAAGAATCTAAACTAGGCAAAAAATCTTATTTTTGAACCTCATTTTTTTAAAGCGGTTAGCAAGGAGATTCTACTTCTAATGCTCTGTTCTCATGTATAACACCTCAGATGCCTATGAGAAATCAGCAAAGAGATGCCTGAATTAAACTAATGCTAATGCAGGTTGTTTTTCGAATAAGTTGACACTTATTTTAAGGTTTTAGTGTTTTACGAGACTACTCTCGACTTGCAATACCCCTCTCAAGGATTCCGTCGAAACGGTCATCCCCGTAACTTCAACAATATACACGAAAAAGAGGTTTTAGTCAACTCGTTTTATCGTTTTGCTATTCTTCTTATATCTCGTTCAATTTCTCTTTTTTTAATTGATTCTCTTTTGTCGTGCTTTTTCTTCCCTTTTGCGACACCAAACTCCAGTTTTATGAGATTTTTTTTTGTATATATTTTAATTGGAATTAAAGCAATTCCTTTTTCTTTTGTTTTTCCCGTTAAATATCCTATTTCCTTTTTTTTCAAAAGCAGTTTTCTTTGTCTTTTAGAGTTGTAACTTGAAGGAGTATTTTTTGGCTGATACGGAGAAATGTTACAACCCAAAAGGTAACACTCACCATTTTTTATACTTACATAAGATCCAAAAAGAGATCCCTTTTTACCTCTTAGAGATTTTACTTCTTGTCCAGTTAATATTAAACCCGCCTCCATCTTTTCTGTGATGTGGTAGTTAAATCCAGCTTTTTTGTTATGAATTAAAACGGTCATCTTTGCTATTTTAACATAAAAAAGAGAAAAACATAGTAAATTTAACCTATCTCCAAAATTTGAATAAAATGTAAATATAAATATCTATATTGTCATTATTATGGAAAATTTTAAGACGGGAAACTATAAAAAAACTATCAGCACAAGGGCTTTTCTCTTCTCGTGACTTTAATTGAAAAGATAAAAAATTAACTTTAGTTATGTGGTTGATCGGATTTTCAGGGATTTTTTCTCAGAAAAAAGTTAATTAATCTTGAATTGAACATGTATTTGTGATATTCTTTGAAAATGGAAAACGATTTAAATAAAGGACAAATTATTAAAAAACTGAGTGATAACTTTGCTGAGATGAAGGGGAAATATAATGTGAAAAGGATTGGTATCTTCGGGTCTTTTGCTCGTGATGAAAACGATTTAAAGAGTGATATAGATATTTTGGTGGAATTTGAAAACCCAATAGGTTTCTTTTTATTAATAGATTTGGAAAATTATCTTTATAATCTTCTTGGAAGAAAGGTAGATTTAGTAACAAAAAATAGTCTGAAGCCAGTGGTGAAGGATAGAATTTTAAGTGAAACAATTTATGCGGAATAAATCTCCAGAGATATATATTCAAGACATTAAAGATTCTATTAAGAAGATTGGAAAATATGTTGAGGGAATGGATTTCCAAGAATTCGAAAAAGACGAAAAAACAGTTGACGCTGTTATTAGGAGCCTAGAGGTAATTGGAGAAGCTGCAAATAATATTCCAGATGAATTCAAGAAAAAACATGAAGATATTCCCTGGGAAAAAATAATTTCAATGAGAAATAAAATGATACACGAATATTTTGGGGTGGACCTGGAGATCGTTTGGGAGACCATTAAGGCGGATATTATTGATCTTTCTTCGAAACTGGATAAGTAACCTGGAGAATTTATTTTAATCCGTGTAGTTTTCTGCACGGTTTTTTGTTAGACAAAAGGAGTAAAATAAGATAGAATACTTTCACTTATGAAAGAAAAAGTAGTAAAAATACTAAAAGAAATAACAGAGGGAAATCCAAAGGTAGAACAATCTGAAAAAGAACATGGGGATTATGCCTCTAGTGTTGCTTTTTTATTAGCGAAAAAGGAAAAGAAGAATCCATCAGAAGTTGCTAAAGAACTGATAAAGAAAATAGATTCTAATCTTTTCTCAAAAATAGAAGAAAAGAACGGGTTTTTAAACTTTTTTCTTTCTGATAACGCTCTAAAAGAAGAACTGGACGATGTTTTACGTGAAAAAGATGATTACGGGAGAGGAATGACAAATAAAACGGTAGTAATAGACTATTCTTCTCCAAACATCGCTAAATCTTTTGGTGTAGGACATCTTCGTTCAACGATTATCGGCCAATCGCTTTACAATATCTACGGGTTTTTAGGATGGAAAACACTAGGAGTGAATCATTTGGGAGACTGGGGAACTCAGTACGGGAAACTTGTCTATCAGATTAAAAAAGAGAACAAAGATCCCGAAAATCTTTCAATAAAAGAATTAGAAGAACTTTATGTTCGCTTTCACCAAGAAGCGGAAGAAGACAAAGAAATGGAAGAAAAAGGGAGAGAATGGTTTTCAAAGCTCGAAAAAGGAGACAAAGAAGCAAGAAGAATTTGGGAGATTTGTAGAGAAAAGAGCTTAAAGGAATTTCAGAAAATCTACGATGACTTAGATGTAAAAATTGACTATGTTTTAGGAGAAAGTTTCTATGAAGACAAACTTTCTGCTGTCATTAAAGAGGCGACAGAAAAGAAGGTTGCAAAAAAGAGCAAAGGAGCTCTTATTATAGAATTTGATGATATGCCACCGGCAATGATTTTAAAGTCTGACAAAGGCACAACTTATCTTACTCGTGATCTTGCGGCAGCAAAATATCGTCTAGAAGAGTTTTCTCCTGATTTATTAATTTATGAGATAGGAGCAGATCAAATCCTTCATCTCAAACAACTTTTTAATACAGTAGAAAAACTAGGGTGGGCAGAAAAAGAAAAGTTTGTTCATGTTCCTCACGGAATGTTTCGTCTTAAAGAAGGAAAATTTTCGACAAGGCGAGGGAGAACAGTACATCTTGAAGAAGTCCTTGGCCTTGCAAAAAAGAAAGCACAAGAGATTATTGATAGTTCTGCAACCGCAAAAAATCTTTCCTTGGAAGAAAAAGAAGAAGTTGCTAAGATTGTTGGAGTTGGTGCGGTAAAGTACAACGATCTGAAACGTCATCACAAAAGAGATGTTACCTTTGAATGGGATCAGATTATTACTTTAAAAGGGGATTCGGGTCCGTACTTACAATACACTTGTGTACGTTGTAAAAGTATTTTAGAGAAAGCGGGAAATTATGTTGTAGAGATTGATGATTTTGATGAGGAAGAAAGAAAGGTTGTTAAAAGGATAGTACAATTTAAAGAAACGATAGAAAGTGCCGCGGAGACATTTTCACCAAATGTTATCGCTGAATATGCTTTTAAACTAGCAAAAGAGTTTAATTATTTTTACGATATTTGTCCTATTTTAGAAAATAAAAAGAGAGTGGCGATTACCGAGGCGGTTTTTATCGTTCTCAAACAATGTCTTTTTCTTTTAACGATCTCTGTTCCAGAGAAGATGTAATAATATGAACCAAAAAAGTATTTTTTCACAAAAAGAAGAAGAAGTCCTAGATTTCTGGGAAAAGAACAAGGTTTTTGAGAAATCTCTAGAAAAAGAAGCGCCTCATGGAGATTATGTTTTTTATGATGGTCCCCCTTTTGCAACTGGCCTCCCTCATTACGGACATCTGGTTGCTAGTATTATGAAAGATGCGATTCCTAGGTATTGGACTATGAAAGGATATAGGGTTAAAAGAAGGTGGGGATGGGATTGTCATGGTTTGCCGGTAGAAAACTTGGCGGAAAAAGAACTAAAGCTGAAAAATAAACAAGATATTGAAGACTTAGGAGTTGATAAGTTTAACAACTACTGTGAAAGTATTGTGCTTAGGTATGAGAAGGAATGGAAAAAAACCATCAAGAGAGTTGGCCGTTGGGTTGATATGGAGAATGACTATAAAACGATGAATCCAGAGTACACAGAATCAATCTGGTGGGTGTTTAAATCTCTTTTTGGAAAAGGATTAATTTACAAGGGCCATAAGTCGATGCATATTTGTGGCCGTTGTGGAACGACACTTTCCAATTTTGAAGTTGGACTGGGGTATAAAGATATTAAAGACTTTTCTGTTGTTGTTAATTTTGAGCTTGTAGATGAACCAAAAACATATGTTTTAGCCTGGACAACTACTCCGTGGACGCTAATTGGCAATGTAGCACTGGCGGTGGAAGAAGATATAGATTATGTCGTTGTGGTTATTGATGGTAAAAAATATATTTTAGCTAAAAAAAGAGTTGAGGATTTGTTAAAAGACAAAGATTATAAAATAGAGAAAGAGATTAAAGGGAAAGATTTAGTTGGGAAAAAGTATAAACCTCTTTTTAGTTATTACTTTGATAATAAAGACTTAGAAGGAAAAGAAAATGGATGGAAGATTTATGGAGAAGATTTTGTTTCAACAGAAGAAGGAACGGGTGTTGTTCATATCGCACCCGCTTTTGGTGAAGATGATATGCAAATGAAAGAGAAATATGGACTTCCTTTTATTCAACACGTTGATATGTTTGGTAGATTTAAAGAAGAAGTGAAAGATTTTTCAGGAATGGAAGTAAAACCAAAAGACGATCATACTAAAACAGACGTGGAGATTATAAAATACTTAGCCAAAAAAGAAATACTTTTTAAAAAAGAAAAATATGAACACAGCTATCCACACTGTTGGCGTTGCGAGACTCCTCTTCTAAATTACGCTACGGACTCGTGGTTTGTAAAAGTTACCGATATTAAAGACGATTTAGTGAGAAATAATCAAAAAGTACGTTGGGTTCCTGAACACGTGAAAGATGGTAGATTTGGAAAATGGCTTGACCAAGCAAGAGACTGGGCAATCAGTCGCAACAGATACTGGGGAGCGCCACTTCCTGTTTGGGAATGCCAGGAATGTGGAAAACTAAAAGTTATTGGATCTAAAAAGGAACTAGAAGAGATTAGTGGAGATAAAATCAGTGATTTACACAAACAATTTGTTGATAAAATAACCTTAAAATGTGAGTGTAAAGGAGAGATGAAAAGAGTTCCTGAGGTTTTAGATTGCTGGTTTGAATCAGGATCTATGCCGTATGCACAGATGAACTATATAGGTGAATCGTTAGATGACTTTGATCCAAAAAAAGGGAAAAACTTTCCTGCTCAGTTTGTTGCCGAAGGAATGGATCAAACAAGAGGGTGGTTTTATACATTGATGGTTCTTAGTACTGCTCTCTTTAATAAAGAAGCGTTTGAGAATGTGATTGTTAATGGAATTATTCTTGCAGAAGATGGACAGAAGATGAGTAAATCGAAAGCGAATTATCCCGACCCAAACTTCTTGTTCGACAAGTTTTGCGCTGATGCTGTTAGGTATTACTTGTTATCGTCCCCGGTTTTAACCGGAGAAAACTTGAACTTCAAAGAAGAGGGAGTAATGGAGGTTTTACGCAAAAACATTATGCTTCTTTTAAACATTCTAAATTTCTATAATCAGTTTAAAGAGAACTTCTTCGTTGATGAAGAAAAAGAAGCCAGAGGAGACTCTGTTTTAGATAAATGGATTATTGCTCGTCTCCATCAAACAATAAAAGGAGTGACGGAAAACCTGGATGCTTACAAAATCCCTCCGGTATGTGAGATGATAACCTTTTTTATTGATGATTTTTCAACGTGGTACCTGAGGAGATCTCGAGAAAGATTTAAAGAGGACTCTCGCGGGGCGGTTGAAACGACAGGATACGTTCTTTATCAGTTATCCAAAGTAATAGCCCCGATTATGCCGTTTCTAGCTGAAAATATTTATCAGCAGGTAACCGGTAATGATTTTGAGGATGGAGAAAATTCTGTTCATCTTGTTTGCTATCCAGAGTTTGATGAAAAAATGATTGATGGAAAAGTTTTAGATGAGATGGAAAAAGTAAGAAACATTGTCTCAGTTGCACTAAAAGAGAGGGCGGATGCAAAGATAAAAGTTAGACAGCCCCTTGCTCTTCTGACAATTGGAGAAAAGATAAAAGATGACTTTCTTTATCTTATAAAAGAAGAAGTAAATGTTAAAAAAGTTGTTTTCGATGAAAGCTTAAAAGGAACTGTGATTTTGGATACGAAGATAACCGAAGAACTAAAAAGAGAAGGAGATGTGAGGGAGGTTATAAGGAGCGTGCAGAGCATGAGAAAAGAAGCGGGACTTGTTCCTAGCGACAAGATAAACCTTTTTTATACTGGTGGAAACTTGTTGGATTTGCTTTCTAAAGAAAAAGATGATTTTAAAAATGAGACCGGAGTAGTGGAAATAAAAGAAGGAGAAAAAGATGATTTTCTTGCTAAAAAGATGACTAAAATAGATAAAGAAGACATTTCTCTCTCTATTTCTCTTGCATAATTTTAATTTTAATGCTAGTTTTATTAAAAGTTTTTTAATAATAATAGACTTATGATTAAAAATTATATTAAACGAGATGTTCTTGAAAGGATTTTAGAGTGGATTGAAAGACCCGAAGTAATCTTTATCAAAGGACCCAGACAATCAGGGAAAACTACTCTACTTGAGATATTAAAGGAAAAATTAAAGGACAAACAGATTTATTACTTTTCCTTCGAAGATAGGAACCTCTTAGAACAATTTGAAAAAGATCCTGTTGAGTTTATAGAAATTCTTCTTAAAAAAGACAAAGTTTTTGTTTTTTTAGATGAATATCAGTATGTCACAGATAGTGGTCAAAAACTAAAATTAGTTTACGACAAATTTAAAGAAAGAGCCAAGATTATTATTACCGGATCAAATTCCTTAGAGCTTGAGGGAGCAACAGCGAAATATATGGTTGGAAGAATGTTTTCTTTGAATCTTTATCCCTTAAGTTTCAAAGAGTTTTTAAGATCAAAAGAAGAAAGAATTTTCAACTTATGGGAAAAAAGAAATAAGAAAATAAAAGATATTTTTTGGGGAGAGAGAAGTTTAGAATTGAAAAGTTTTTCTACAGATCCATACGAAAATGAAATGAGAAGGCATTGGGAAGAGTATTGTCTTTACGGAGGATATCCAGCCGTGGTAAATGAGAAAAGAAAAGAAGTAAAAAAAGATATTCTAGATGCGCTTGTCCAGACCTATATCAACAAAGATGTCGTCCATCTTTTAAAGCAAGAAGATATCAAAAAATTCCGCGATATGGTCCGGATACTAGCAGGGCAAACCGCACAAATTCTAAACTACAATCAGCTTTCTAACGATACCGGGAGCTATCATGAAAAAATCAAACATTTTCTTTCTTTGTTAGAAGAAACTTTTTTAATCAAAAGAATTTATCCTTACCACAAAAATCTTACTACAGAGCTTAAAAAAACTCCCAAAGGATATTTTCTTGATTCTGGCTTAAGAAACGCACTTCTTTCTAGCTACGGAGAGATGAAAATTAGACCGGATCGAGGAGAGATAGTTGAATCTGTAATATTGTTTAACATAATTGCTTCTTTTAAAAGAGAAGAGAAGGTTTCTTTCTGGAGAACCATGGGTGGAGCAGAGGTTGATTTTGTAGTCCAAAAAGAATCTCTTGTATATCCAATTGAAGTGAAGTATAAAAAGAAGAAAGTTAGTGTTTCCAGGAGTTGGTATAATTTTATTGAGAACTATAATCCTAAAAGTTTTTTTGTTCTTACCGATGGTTTTTGGGGAGAAAAGAAGATTAAGAAAACCAATGTTTATTTTGTTCCGGTTTGGTATTTTTTTTCTTTTGGCTTTTTTGAAAAGGAGTAAAAATAAGTTTATGTTTACACATTATCAAGCAGAAGGAATAATTCTTTCTACGCGGAAAAGAAGAGAAGCAGACGAGATATTTACCCTTTATACTCGGGATTTTGGGAAGATAGATGTGATTGGAAGATCGATCAGAAAAAACGGATCGAAATTAAAAATGAATATGTCTCTTTTTTCTTTGGTAAAAATTGGTTTTATAGAGGGGAAAAACTATAACACCCTAACCGATGCAAGTGTTGTTGACGATTTTAAAAGTGCAAGAAAAGACTTGGGTAAACTTTCTTTATTTTATCGTATTTCTGAAGTCGTTCTATCACTTATCTACGAACAAGAAAAAGACGAAAACATCTTTCTTCTTCTTCAAGAGAGTTTCAAAAAAATTGATGAGTCTTCTTTTTCTAAGAATAGATTAAAATTGTTCTATTGTTTTTTCACATTTAACCTACTTTATTTTTTAGGCTATAAGATGTATATTGAAAAATGTGCTTTTTGTGGAGATGTTATTATTAAAGATTGCTATTTTAATTCAAAAGAAGGGGGAGTTGTTTGCAAAAGCTGTTTTTCAAAAAGACCAACCGGAATATATCTTGAAGATGTCGAGCTGTTGAAGTCTTTCTTTGAAAATGATTTGGAAAAAACGTTTCTTCAAGATACAAAGATTTTTATAGCTATTTTAGAAAACTATCTGACATTTATTCCAGAAAAGAATATTTTGTATAAAAAAATTAATTAAAAAAACATGTTAAATCCTCAAAAGTTAAAGAAAATTGTTCTTATTCTACTCGGAATTACTCTTATTATTGGTCCTTTAGGATATTTCTTTTATCAAAAAAATGTTTTTGGACAAGATAGAATTCGATTTGAAATTACTGCACCAGATACGGTTAACGCCGGCGAAGAAGTAGAGTACATTGTGCGCTACAGAAACAACAGTGATACGCGCCTAGAAGAGGTAATTTTAACTTTTGAATATCCTGAAAACTCTCTTCCCATAGAGAAAGAAGAAGATGAAGATGTTAAAAAAAGAGGAACCCTTCGTCGTGAAGTAAATATTGGGGAATTAAACCCTGGAGAAGAAAAAACATCTGTCTTTACAGCGGTTCTTTTGGGGAAAGAGGGAAGCTCTTTTAATGCCAATGCATCAATAAGATATGTTCCTAAGAACTTGGCTGTAAGGTATGAATCGAAAAGAGAGCATGTTGCGGTGATAGAGAAAGTGCCAATCAGTTTTGACTTTCAGATACCAGCGACGGTTGATCCTGACAGGGAAAACAGCTTTCGTTTACGCTTTTCTTCAGAAATTGATTATCCACTTACTGATTTAGAAGTTCGCTTTACATACCCTAGTGGTTTTCGATTTATAAGAAGCACACCAAAGACGGAAGCAGAGGGGAAAAACGTATGGACATGGTCTGTCCTAAACAAAGGAGATGATGGGACAATTGATGTTGATGGTGTCCTATTGGGTGACCCGGGGGATGCAAAGATATTTAATGCTGTCCTAGGCGTCTATATTAATGATAATTTTATTATTCTTAGAGAAGCAGCGAGAGGAACAGCAATTTCAAGAAGTAATCTCTTGCTCGACATGCAAGTTAACGGAAGAGATGACTATGTCGCGAGCCCAGGAGAACTTTTGCATTACGAGGTATTTTTCAGAAACATCGGCAAAGAAACATTAGAAGAACTATTTTTACTTGTTGATTTAGATGGAAACACTCTTAATTTAAGCCAGATAGAACCAAGAGATGGGAGATTCCAAGAAGATAGAGGGGTTATTATCTGGAGTCATACCTTTGATTACGCACTTCTTTCTTTGAAAGAAAACGAAGAAGGAAGAGTGGAGTTTTGGGCAAGAGTAAGAGGAGATTTACCCTATAATCCGGAGATAAAAGTAAAGGCTTCAATTGAAAGAGCAGAAAAGACTCTTGCAACAAGAGTAAATACAAGACTTTCTTTAACTCAAGACGTTATTCGTAAGGGATCTCCTTTTGAAGTGATAGGACCATTTCCGTTTGAGAACGGAGAAACATCTAACTATGCGGTAAGGTGGAAGATAAAAAATGATTTTAATGATGTTCGCGATGTTGTCGTGAGAACAAAGCTTCCCGAAGGAGCTCGAATCACTGGTGAAAAAAATTTAGAAGATGTTTTGCTTTCTTTTAATTCTAGCACTAGAGAAGTAGTAATGGACATAGAAAGTATTTCTGCAGGAGAAACAAAAGAAGTGTTCTTTGAGATAGAAATTATTCCTAAAAAAGACTTTAAAGAAGAAGACATAGTTTTATTTGAAGGAGAGGTAAGAGCAAAAGACAGGAGAACAGAAAGTACGGTTTCAGCGGTTTCTGGAGCTGTGTTTCTAGACCAAGTGTTTGAACTCTCTAATTAAATATATGGAAAAAAAGATTTTTGAAAATGGTCTTCGTTTGCTTACCATTCCTCTCAAAGGAACAAGGGCTGCTACAGTCTTTGTTTTGGTTAAAACCGGTTCTAAATGTGAAGATAAAAAGATTTCTGGGATTTCTCACTTTCTAGAACATATGTTGTTCAAGAAAACAAAGAAATATGCCTCTCCACTTAAAATTGCTGAAGCACTAGATAAAGTAGGAGGGATTTATAACGCCTTTACTGGGAGTGATTATACTGGCTACTACGCTAAAGTTGATGCTTCAAAGATATCTCTTGCCATTAATTGGGTTTCAGATATCTATCTTAATTCTCTTTTACCGGAAGCAGAGATTAAAAAGGAAAAAGGAGTTATTAAAGAAGAGATCAATATGTACTATGATAACCCGATGACTTACTCACAAATTCTCTTTCAAAAACTCCTTTATGGAGATCAACCTGCGGGATGGGATATTGCCGGAACAAAAGAAAGTGTTTCAAAGATTAAAAGAGAAGATTTGTTTTCTTACATGCAAAATCAATATGTTTCAGAAAGCACGATAGTTGTTGTTGCAGGAAGCATTAAAGAGAGAGAAATAGAAAATGAAGTTATTCGCGCATTTTCTAAGATAAGAAGAGGCGTTGCTAAAAAAAGCATTCCTGTTTTTGAAAATCAAAAAAGCCCAGAGGCAGATGTTTTTTATAAAGAAACTGATCAAACACATCTTTGCCTGGGAGCGCGATCTTTTAATATTTTTCATAAACACTGTTATACTCAAGAAGTCATAGCAACTATTTTGGGTGGAATGATGAGCTCACGACTTTTTATTAAAATAAGGGACGAGTTGGGACTTGCTTATTATATCAAGACAGAAGTTGAAGATAATCCAGACACGGGAGTGATTGTTACTAGAGCGGGTGTGGATAATAAAAAAGCAAAAGATGCGGTCTCTGCGATTATGAAGGAGTATCAGAAAATAACAAAGGAAACGGTTTCAACGCCTGAATTGAAAAAAGCGAAAGAACATATAAAGGGCAAGACCGCAATCTTACTTGAATCATCAGATGCTCTTGCTTATTTCCACGGATTAAATGAACTTCTAGAAGATAAAGGATACAAGTTAAACGATATATTCTCACGTGTTGACAAAGTTACCGCAAAAGATGTTAAAGAAGTTGCAAAAGATATTTTTAGGCCAGAAAACATCAACCTTGCTCTTGTTGGTCCGTTTAAATCAAAAAAAAGTTTTCAAGAACTGATTCAATAGAATTTTTATTTGCTTTTCTCTCTTGTTTTTATATAATCAGATAATAGAAGAAACTATTTATGATTGAGAAACAAACACTTGATATCTCTTGGGGATCGATATTAAAGATATTCTTAACGATGATTGTTTTTTATTTACTTTACCAAGTGATGGATGTTTTGGTTTGGTTTATTTTTGCTCTTATTATCTCCATTCTCTTTAACCCGATAGTAGATTTTTTGAAGAAATTAAAAATTCCTCGTGTTATAGGGGTAGTTGCGGTTTACTTTACTCTTTTTGGATTAATAGCCCTCTTTGTTAGTGTCATTACCCCAGGACTTTATAACGAAATTAAAAGATTTTCTCTTCTCCTTCCCGACTATATGGAGAGAATTTCCCCTTTTTTACAATATATAGGAATGGAAGGATTTGCTACGATTGAAGAATTAATAGATGTTTTAAGAGAATCTTCGGAAGAAGTTAGAAAGGGAATCATGAATACTTTGGCAGTTATTTTTGGAGGAATTTCTGCAACATTTTTTATTATCACCATGGCTATTTTCCTTTCCTTGGAAGGAAACGGAATAGAAAAGGCTATCAAACTTTTATTCTCGGGCGAACAAAAAGATAATATTCTTTTTACATGGAGAAAGTGTCGCAATCAAGTGAGTAGTTGGTTCTTAGTTAGGATTTTAGCTTGTTTATTTGTTGGAGTTACTTCTTTTTTAGTATTTTATCTTTTTGAAATAAACTATGCGATTCTTTTTGCAATAATTGGTGGACTTTTAAATTTCATTCCTTTTGCAGGACCGGCGATTGCAGGGTTAATATTTTTTGTGATTACTGCACTTGATAGTGTTACTCAAGCATTTTTTGTGCTTATTGCTTTTATGGTTATTCAAGCGATCGAAGGCAGTGTGATTACTCCAGCACTTTCTAAAAAGATAATGGGTGTTTCTCCGGTTCTTGTTTTAATTGCTCTTGTCGTTGGAGGATCTCTATGGGGAGTACTTGGTGCATTTCTTGCGATACCTCTTCTGGGAATAATCTTTGAATTTTTTAAATTATTTTTAGCAAGGAAAAAAGAACAAACAAAACAACCCCATGAATAATACACAAAAAAGCATTATCGTCTTTCTCTCAGTAATTTTGGTGTTTCTTATTACAATAGTTGCTCTTTCCTTCTTTGAAACGAACCAAAAAGAAGTAGTTTTGGAAGAAGAAGAAGTTGTCGTTGGAGGATGTTCTGGTTGTTCTTATCAACAAAGTTTTTAGAATATATTTTTAAAAGTTTTGTTAACAGGGAGCACCGTAAAAATGGAAAAAGAAAATAGTTATAAGGAAAAAGGAATAGGGTTGCTTGAGGTTGTTTTATCGATAGCTGTTTTTCTTGTAGGGGTAGGAGTCGTAATACATCTCTTTTTTAATTCTTATATAATTTCTGTAAATAGTTTTGAGAAAAGCCAAGCATATTTATTATCTAAAGAAGGGATTGAAGCTGTTCGATCAATTCGTGACGGTGATATAGAAAACATAACAGAACTTGTTGACGGAGGAGTGGTACTGTCTGGAGGGAAATGGATGTTAAGAAGCTCTCCTACTATTATAGAAGAAAAATTCACTAGGAAAATAAATATTGAGATGATTGTCGAAGAAGAAAGATGGGAAGTGGTTTCTGAAGTAACATGGAAAAATGCAAGAGGAGGTGAAGAAGTTTTTTCCCTGTCAGAACATCTAAGCACTTGGAAAGAACCACTTTTAATTGAGATTCCTTCCGAAGAAGAATTTATTGATGAAGAAGAAGTAGAAGGCGATGAAGAAGAGAAAGAGAAGAAAGAAAAAGAAGATGAAGAAGAGAAAGAAGAAAAGGATGAATGATAATAAAATACTTGCATTCTTTATTTAACATTACTATACTAAACTAATATATTAAAAATAAGTCGAAAGGCTTTTAACGTAAATAAAAATATGAGCAACAATAAAACTTTTTATATTATTTCAATCACTCTCTTAGTCGCAATTTTGGCTATCGGAGGATATATTTTGTGGGAAAAAGGACTTTTTAATGTCCTGGTAGAAGAGACGAAAAAGCCAATGACAGAAGAAGAGATAGAAGAATATGTTAAAGCTGCTTACTACTTCAGTCTTGAAATGGCACTTGGAGCACATGAGATAGTTTATAGACTAGAACTTTCTAACAAAGAGATGGAAAAGCTTTCTCCTCAGGTTGGAAGATTAAAAGAATTAAGATATCTTAACTTATCAAATAATAACTTATCAGAGATCCCAAAAGAGATAGGATACTTAACGAAACTAAGAGAACTCTTTTTGACAAGCAATAACCTTTCTACATTACCAGAAGAGATAAGTAATTTAAAAAATCTGGAATTTCTTTATTTAGGAGATAATAACTTTACGGAAGAAGAAATAGAAAAGATAAAAGAGATGTTGCCGAAAACAGAGATTTTATCTGATTTCACTATTTTGCCTGGTGAAGAAAGTGGCTTAGAGGAAGAGGAAACAGAAGAGATAGAAGAAATTGAAGATGATGAGGAAACAGAAGAGTAATTTAAATCTTTATAAATGAACAAAAAAACATTTTCTAAAACTGTTTGCAGAGTTCTGTTCTTTTCAGTATTTTTCTTTTTCCTTTTTATAAAAGCAGACTTTGTTTCTGCTTTTTCTTGTTCTTCAGGAACATTAGATACTACTTGTTATGTGAACAATGTACAAGCGATTTCCAATGGAGAAACAATATCAGGGACCGGTAATCTTATAATACAAAATGGAGGTAATTTAACTGCGACAGGAGAACACTTTTTTACTATTAATATGGGAGGAGATGTAACTGTTCAAGAAGGGGGGCAGATTACAGGAAATTTATCTAATCTTACTGCTACTAACCTTACTATAGCATGGGGTGCTGTTATTAATAATAATTCCTTAGGATATGCAGGAGGAGTGGGATATCTTGCAGGAGGGGGCCCAGGAGGAGGTTCAACATACAGTGATACTGTCGGTGCCGGAGGAGGCGGAGGAGCATACGGAGGAGATGGCGGATGGGGAAGAACATGGGGTAATGCGATTGTAGCTGGAGGTGCTACTTACGGAAGCTTGTCCAACCCGATTAATCTTGGATCTGGAGGAGGAGGTGCGCGAGGAACTAACGCTACCTATCCTACTTCTGCTAACGGAGGAGC
The DNA here is from genome assembly GCA_964544985.1 of uncultured Candidatus Saccharibacteria bacterium. Taxonomy (GTDB): domain Bacteria; phylum Patescibacteriota; class Minisyncoccia; order Minisyncoccales; family PWPS01; genus PWHW01. The sequence continues at coordinate 1,081 of CAZJEE010000011.1, read as the reverse complement.
AGGAGGAGGAGCGGTAAGAGTTACTGTTTCAGGAACAACAACTCTTAGTGGTTCTATCTCCGTTAACGGAGGCAACGGCACCAATCATATTCCAAATACAAGTTACTGCACTACAGGAGGCGGAGGAGCCGGAGGAAGTGTTTGGATTACAACAGGAATTTTGCAAGGAGAAGGAACAATAACTGCTACTGGAGGAAATATGGTTCCGGGAACTTGCAGTGCTAACAACTACGGAGGAGGAGGAGCAGGAGGAAGAGTAGCTATCTATTATACAACAAGTACTTTTACAGGAACTACTACCACATACGGAGGAACAGGACATACGCAGGTTAATCGAAAAACAGCAGAGGATGGAACCGTCTACATTGGAGGAACAAACTATGCTCTCTTTAAAGTAGGAGCGCCGATAGTAATTGCTGAAAACTCAGGAGTTGAGATAGTGGGTAATGTCAAAACAGCCTTGGCGGAAGTTAGAGCGGTAAACCTGACTATTCCTTTGGGTATGTCCATCAGTACGAGCATCAGAGGAGATCGTGGAGGAGAAGGATATGTTGCCGGAACTGGAACAGGAGGAGGTGCAACCTACAGCTCTAGCGTTGGTGCCGGAGGAGGTGGAGGAGGCTACGGAGGAAACGGCGGAAACGGAAGAGAATGGAATGGTGCATCAGTTTTAGGAGGGATCCCCCACGGTAGCATGCTTAATCCGGTTGATATTGGATCAGGAGGAGGAGGTGCAAGAGGCACTAACGCCACCTATCCTACTTCTGCTGTCGGAGGAGCCGGAGGAGGATCAGTAAGAATCATAGTTCCCGGAACGATAACCGTTACAGGATCAATAACCGCCAACGGAGAGAACGGTAACAATCATATTCCACATACATCGTATTGTACTACCGGAGGAGGTGGTGCAGGAGGAAGTATCTGGATTACAACCGGTACTTTAGCAGGACAAGGATCTATTACCGCTAACGGAGGAAACATGGTACCGTCAACCTGTAATTCTAATAATTATGCCGGGGGCGGAGGAGGAGGAAGAGTGGCATTGTATTACACAACCAAGACACATGATGGAGTTCTTTCC
>CAZJEE010000010.1:0-30748 GCA_964544985.1 uncultured Candidatus Saccharibacteria bacterium | reverse complement strand
AAGTGCTCTTTAAATAATAAAATAGGAGTGATTCTTAAGTGTCAGAAATCCTTAATGCTGTTTGTCCGTTTTGTGGAAAGAAAAGAAATCATGAAGTATTGCTAAAAAGTGATGATCCGAAAATTCCCTGGCATGATTTACTGTGTAAATGTGGTCAGCGGTTTGTTGTGGAAAAATAGAAGGGAGAAGAAATATGGTAATCTGCAAAGTTTTATTGAGAGGATTAAAAATGGTTTTCCAAAAGGTGAAAGATTTAAGGAATTTTTTAAGAATGGAAGAAGATAGAGAAGGCAGTAAAAAAGTACAAGAAGCTTGGCAAGGTTTGTCGGAGGAGGAGGTTGTGGAATACAAAAATCTTATAGGTAAGATAAAAAAGATGTTGGACGATATAGAAAGTTATATCGAAAGATGTCGTAAATCTCCGCCTATAAAATGAAAAAATGGGCCATCATTTATATGGTGGCCCCCTAAATTTCCTTATAACAAGCTCTAAAAAGGAGGTAAAATTGTGAATAAGCGAGGGAAAATTGTCTATATCAAGAAAATGATTAAAAATAAAGAAAAACTGCTTTCTATTGCGCAAAAAATAACAGAAAAAGAAAAAGATGTGCAAAGAGGCGCAGACATCCTCTCAGATGCAACGATAAATGCAACTTCTAAGGCTATTCGAGCTTTTGAGGTTCTTGATTATTTCTTCGAAGAGATGGAGCAAGAAATAGGCTCAGAAGAACTAAAAAAAAGAATAGAGGCCGTAGGGAACGCGGGAAAAATGAAAGTACTTGATGCCCTAAAGCTTATATTGGAAAAGGAAAAAAGGCTAAGAATAGTTTTTACGACTTCTCGATATAAGAAGACATAATAAGAAGACATAAGGGATAAAGCCGCTTTTTAAAAGCGGTTTTTTTTTGATATAAAATTTAAATCTTTTTTAACAAATACTTGACAAAGGGCTGGTGTTTGGTATAAAGATTGAATAGGCAAATTATTTTATAAAAAAGTTCTTTTAGGAGGGAATAGGTTGTGAAAATGTTGTGTCAAAAAAGGAGGGATTTGTTGAGTAGTATTAATTGAATAAGAATTACCGAAAAATGAAAAAAACAATAAAAAGCGCCATTCTTTATTTTGTAGCTCTTACCTTTATTTTTCTTGGAGCTCCTGTATTAGCAGAAGAAACACCAAGTGAAGTAGAAGAAGAAAGAAGTGTAGAAATGTTAATTGAAAAGGTACTGGAGTTAGTAGAAATTGTAGAAGAGATGGAAGAAAGGGGAGAACTCCCTTCACAAAAAGCTAAATGTGATTATTACCTTACAGAATATATTAGATACGGGACAGAGAATAGTCCTGAAGAAGTAAAAAAACTACAAACGTTTTTAAATGAATATGAAGGAGAACAGATTCCGGTCACCGGATTCTACGGGGAAATAACATTGGGAGCCGTTAATCGCCTTCAAAAGAAGTACACTGAAGAAATCCTTACTCCCTGGGGAATAGCAGAACCAACTGGTTATGTCTATATCACCACACAGAGATTTATTAATAATAAGAAGTGTGATGGAGTAGTACTCCCAATCCCAGAACTTGTTGTTGATACCACAATAAAAGAAGATACTGGCGTTGTTGCGGGGGATACAGAAGAAGAGGAGACAGAGGAAGTTGAAGATTCAGAATGGATTGACGAAAATTGGGAGGAACTGAGAGTAGAGGATGAAGAAGAAACAAAAAGAAAGAAAGACACGCTTACTTGGATAGTAATTGTTTTAGGATCAATCGGACTTGGAATAGTGATTTACAACATTTATACTTTCAGGCCCAAAAAAGTCTAACTAAAACCCCCTGGCTTATATCTGGTATGGTCCACTCTTTAAAGGGTGGACTTTACTTTTTTATTATTTTAAATATACTTAAAACATATTAAAAAACTATTCTAATTTTAAGTATGATTAAAAAGTATCAAAAGCGTCTTTATTATCTAAATAAAATCAGACCCTTTATGGATTCTGATTTAATTAAAGTGATTATTGGACAAAGAAGAGTAGGAAAGAGCTACTTTTTGTTTCAAATCATTGACGAAATTAGGACTAATAATGAGAAGTGTAATATTATTTACATCAACAAAGAAGATAATGATTTTGATAATATTGTCGATCATCGTTCCTTAATAGAGTATGTTGAATCTCGAATTAAAAAATCTTTCAAAAACTATCTTTTTATTGATGAAATTCAAGATATTAATCAGTTTGAAAAGGCTTTGCGTCATTTATCTTCTAAAAAAATTGCTGATATTTATTGTACTGGAAGTAATGCCAAATTACTTTCTTCCGAGATAGCGACAGGACTTTCAGGGCGTTACATAGAAATATCAATTCATCCATTGTCTTATCAAGAGTTTTTAAAATTTCATAATTTAAAAGAGGGAGAAGAATCTTTATTACAATATATTCGATATGGAGGATTGCCCTATCTTGTTAATTTAGACTTGAACGATGAAGTGGTTTATGGTTATTTACAAAGCATTTACAATACCATTGTTCTTAAAGATGTTGTTGCTCGATTTAATATTAGAAACATAAATTTTTTAAACAGATTAATAGAATATATTTCTGATAATATCGGTTCCTTGGTTTCTGCTAAAAAGATTAGTGATTTTCTAAAATCACAGAAAATCCAAACTACTCCCAATAAGATTCTAGATTACTTATCACATTTATGTTCTAGTTTTATAATCCGCGAAGTTAATAGAAGAGATATTAAAAGTAAAAAAATATTTGAAGTGAATGAAAAGTATTATTTTGAAGATTTAGGAATTAGGAACGCTTTGTTTGGATACAAAACTCAAGACATTGGTAAAATGTTAGAAAATCTTGTTTATTCTCACTTATTAAGATTGGGATTTAAAGTCAATGTTGGACAGATAGATGGGAGAGAGGTTGATTTTGTTGCCGAGAAAGATGGTAAAAGAATTTATATTCAGGTTACCTATCTGATTTCTGATAAGAGTGTAGAAGAAAGAGAGTTTGGGAACTTATTAAAGATCAACGACAATTATCCAAAAATAGTTGTGTCAATGGATAAGATGATTTCTGGTGGTTTTCAGGGCATTGATCACTGTCATATTATAGATTTTTTACAAGATGATGAACTAATAAACAGAATAAAAAGGTGAATGGCAAAAGACGTAAGGAAGATTGTTTCTTCAAAATACTTATACACATATACCTCTAACTTAACAGTATAGAATAAAAACCGCCATAAGTGTGTGCACATTACCTTTTTTTGTTGCAAAACTGCAGAAATGATGTATAATATAGAAAGTACCTAAAAATGAGGAGGAAGAAGGGCGAAGATTAATGTATAATCACCCTTATATTTTAACTTTAGAAAACATTTAAAGCTCAAGAAGGTTTCAAAATTCTGTAAGAAAGGAGGCTTACATTGTGCCAAAACAAGGAGCTTTATTAGCGGATTTCTGTGATGGTTCGGCAGGGATATGTGATGCAGTTAATGGTGATTGTGAAAAATGTCCCTCAGTGAACAAAAAAGTAGCCGAAGAAAGACGCCGACGGGGGGAGAAGAAGAAAACTTCCCAAAAATCTGAAAGTTAAGTTTGAGGAAAAGACCGTGCTTGAATTTTTATTTCTGTACGGTCTTTTTATATCTACATTTTTTTATCTTTCTCTCTCTGAAGACTTTATTATTAACATTGAAGATGAATAAGAAAGCAACCGTTTGACTTTTATTTTCATACCAATACAATTAGAAAAGAGTTACTACTATGGCATGTTTTTGCCTTAGTTGTTATCACTTTATTTATTAACATTAATAATATATTTGTAATCAGCATATATATAATATATTGTAATGGGAGATTAATAGTTTTTAAAATATGAAAAAAAACAAGATATTTTTATTTACAACATTATTTCTTTTTCTTTCTTTCCTTCTTGTTGGTGGTTTTAATGTAATTGCAGAAGAAGGTAATGGAGAATCAGAGTCTGAAGAAGAAATAGAAGAAGAGATAGAAGAAGAGATAGGAAGACTAGAAAAAAACCAAAACAGAGCAGGAAAGGCATATGAAGCAATTTCAAGAATACTTGAGAGAATAGACGAAGAAGCACCACAAAGAGAAGTTCTTTTAGGGTTATTGGAAAAAATGGAGACTATAAGAGAAAATACAAGAGAAAGAATAGAGGAAGCACTTCAAAGGAAAGAAGAAGCGAAGACGCTGCGACAACGATTAGAACAAAACAATAGAATAATAATGATCAAAACGACAATCGGTAATTTGCTTGGGTTAATGGACGGTGATGAAGAAAAAGAAGGTGCAAGAGGAGCTTTGAGAACCTTGTTGGAAAGAATGGAATCTCTACAGAGTCAAATTAAGATAAAAGTAAAACAGTAAGTAGAAAAACAAAAAGCCTTCTCTTCAAAAAAGAGAAGGTCACTTTATAACCCACTGTTTTTGATTTCTTCTATAAGATACTTGCATTTTTTAGTTTTTTATGATATAAAAGAAAAACTCATCTCTTAAAAAAGAGGAGATTTGGTCGACTTTATTTTAGATTTAAAGCCTTAATTAAAAAATATAATTTTATGCAACTAAATATGAAAAGATTAATAGGGGTTATATTTCATCCCACAAAAAATAATAAAATTTTAAAAAGTTTGTTGTTACTAACCGTTACGTTTTTTGTAGGCGGTTTTTTTGTTGTTAACCTGGCTACTGCAATCGAATCATTAACACTTTACGTTGATAAGGGAGAAAGTAGTGATGATAGTGATGGTAATAACTGTTTGAGTCCTGGCGCGCCATGTGCGACGATTCAAGCTGCGATAAAGAGAGCAAATGATGGAGATACTATTGAAGTGGGTGCTGGGACATATGTTGAAGTAGGACAAATTGTTATAGACAAAGATTTAACTATTGTTGGTAAAGACAAAGAAACTACTATTATTAAGCCGGCACAAAACACACCAAGCACACATTTAAGCAAAAACTCTGGATGGATACTTGTTAAGTCAGGTTCTGAACTTAATTTAAGCAATGTGACATTAGATGGAGATGACAAAACGGTGATTTACGGAATTCATTGTAACTATGGATGTAGTGGAACAATAAAAAACAATGTTATAAAAAATATTAAAAGCTCTCGTTATGTTGGTCTTGGGGTTGCTCTTCAAGGAAGCATGACAATAAGTAATAACCGCTTTGAAAATATAGAAAGAGTGGGCGTGTGGGTTGCAGCGACTCACGCCAAAGAAGAGAATAAAGAGAATGAAAATAAGAGTTCAATTATTGTCGGGAACACTTATTTAGGGAAAGGAGAAGGAGATTATCTTGATTATGGTATAGAGATTGGGAGGGGAGCAGGAGCAAAAATCACAGACAACACAATTTCTAATTGTCAAGGGATAGCTACTAGTGATGGTTCGGGATCTGGAGCCATATTAGTAACTGATTATTATGGACAAGGATCAGAGGCTGATGTCACTGGTAACACTCTTACCAATAACTTATATGGTCTTTCTGTCGGCTATCTTGATACAGACGAAAGCAAGGTGACAGCGACAAAAAACAATTTTGTGCAAAATAGCACTCAAGTTCGCGTTAAAGATGCTACTGTTTTCGATTTTGAAAGCACTTTAGCCAACAACACTTTTGATCGTGCCACAGTTGTTCGTTATAATGATGGAGAGATTAAGGTTTTGACGATTTTTAGCAATATTAACGATGCGATGGAGAAAGCAGGATTTGATGATGTTGTAGAAGTACTTTCTGGGACATATGAAGAAAATGTTAATCTTGAAAAACAAGGAATCATTCTTAAGTCAAGAGATGGAGTAAGTAACACCATTATAAAGGGAGATACGATTAGTTTTAAGGCGAATAACGTGACTTTGGAAGGATTTACGGTTGATAATAATGGCGGAGATCGTGCTGTTTGTCCGAGAAACACAGATGGTTCTTCTGTCAAGGACAATATTATTAAAAACTCTTTTCGAGGAGTTCAGGGAGATTGGCATGGAGAACCAACCAATTTAACTATTACCGGTAACCGTTTTGAAACAAACTATGGGATTGCTGGCACTGAAGGTATGACAGGATTAACTGTAGAAAATAATGTTTTTAACACAACAGAAGAAGGGATCGGAATAGGAAATAGAATAGGAATTTCTTTGATGAAAGGGAATCAATTTAGTGGAACAGAGGTTTATGTTAAGGATTATCGTGACTCCTTTGACTTAAACGAATTAGAAGATATATTTCGGAATAACATTTTCCCAGGTAATGCTGCAATTGTCGAAAATGCGATTGTTCTTGTGATTCCTGCACCGACACTGCCAGGCGGAGGAGGACCAATTAATTTCAAACCTCCAACAACAGGAGGTAGTGGAACCGAAGGAGAAGAAGGTGAAACAGAAGGAGAGGTTTTAGGAGAAACGGATTCAAGAGATTATAAAGAGCAAGAAGAAGAAAAGAAGGCAAAACTTGAAGATTTGAGGGGAAACAAAGATCGGTTAGGAAGAATGAAAGACATCATTAACGGTTTGCTTGAGAATATTGAAGACGAAGAAAAAGAAAATCTTCTTCGTGAAATACTTGAAAGACTTAATGAAATAGAAGAGAATTTGGATAAAGAAATAGAAGAATACGAAAAATCTCTTGAAGAAATTATTGAAAAGAGAGTTTTAAGCGAACAGAAAGAGAGAGCAGAAAAAGCAGAAGATGCAGTTAACAAGTTGCTTGATGAAGGTGATCTAACCGAAGAACAAAGAAATTCTCTAGAAGATCTTTTAGAAAGATTACAAGAGATAAGAATCGGTATAGAAGAAAGACTTAATCAATAAAAGATAAAGTCGATAGATTACAAGGGCCCTTCTAATGAGGGCCTTTGTCGTTGATAGAACATATTATTTTTGTTATAATCCAAACAATGAAAAGAAAGATCAAAAGATTGTTTTTACTTCTGAAAAGATATATTCGGACTTGTGACAAAAGAAGAAAACCCTGCTTTTTGAAAATGAGAAGTGTGCTTCTTGTTTTTCTCCTTGTTGTCTTTGTAGAATTTCTTTTTTTAGCAAACTCTGTAGGAAGAATATCTTTTGAGCATCTCTTGGCAACTATTGTTCCTGAAAAATTAATAGAGCTTACTAATATAAGGAGGAAGGATGGTGAGGTAGAAACATTAACATTTAATCCACTTCTTGCCAGTGCAGCAAAGATGAAGGCAGAAGATATGGCAAGTAAAGGATATTTTGCTCATACATCACCAGAAGGGAAGACTCCTTGGTATTGGTTTGATAAAGCAGGATATAATTATCTTTATGCAGGAGAGAATCTGGCGGTTAACTTTACCGAGAGCTATGAAGTAGACGAAGCTTGGATGAACTCGCCAACTCACAGAGATAATATAGTTAATAAAAGATTTGAAGAAATAGGGATTGCAACAGCAACCGGGGAGTATAAAGGAAAAGAAGCAGTATTTGTTGTTCAGCTTTTTGGGAAGAGAGCAGAAGAAGAGTCTTTTACTCCAGGGGTAGTAGAGTTAGAGGAGATTATTATAGAGACGGGGAATGAAGGAGAGTCTATTTTAGGAGAGGAAGCTGGAAAAGAAGAAGTTATTGAAGAAGAAACAGAAGGAGAAGAAGAACCGGTTTTAGTGGAAGACATAATAATAGAAGAAGAGAAAGAAACTTTCGCTTTTATTGAAAAAATTGATAATCAATCATTATATGTTGTTGGTAATCCAAAGGACGTTATTTCAATCAAAGAAGAGCCGGCAGAGTATATTACTTTTTGGGGAAGAGTTACTTCTTCTCCTTTAAGATCAATTGGATATTTAATGTTAATAATGGCAACAATCTTTTCTTTTACTCTTTTTTTAAAACTTTTAATGATGAAAAGAATTTATCTTACTTTTATGGTAGTGAATGAAATGATTATATTACTAGTCATCTTTTCTGCTATTCTAGTAAGTCATACGGTTCTCTCATCAGCAAACTATATTTTTTAGACAATAAAATTATTTTAACATGTTCTTCAAGCGCTATTCTATTGATGTAGCTATTGACAGAAATTATAGATAATTTGAACTAAAGGTAAGCTTTAAACTAACCTATAGTTTATATATGAAGAAAGAAAACTATTTATTAACAATTTTAAAATCAGGAAAAACTGTTTTTATGCATCTTTGTTATGAAGAGATTCAAAGAAAGAGATAGCTATTACGTTTAAAAAGGCGACCTTTATCGTGCTAGAAGAGGATTCTATATTAAAGATAAGAATAGGGATACAAAATATTAATTTATTTCTTATACTACCTAAAAAGCGGAAGTAAAAGAAATATCTGAGATTTTTAAAGCTTAAAGAAAAGATATAGGATCAACTTATTTTTACAAAGATGTGATTGATTCTTGGAGTTTTTAGCTTTTTATGTTTGTGAATCTCAGAAGTCCATAAATAATTAAGAAATCCCGTTTAAAAATGCAGGATTTTTTAATTTATATGTTTTTTTGTTTTCTGTTATAATAAAAAGACTTATGAGAAAGAAAATATTTAAAAACATCTTCAAGAAAGGGGTTATCTTCCTATTGCTTTTTGTTTTTCTATTTCCTTTTAACGTTTTTTCTATTGAAAGAGACAATATAGAAGAAAACTATTATGTTCCTGGAGAGATTATTGTTAAGTACAAAGATTCAATAATTGAGGGGAAAAGGACAAGCTCGGTTAGTAGTGTTGATAACAAAAATGATATACAAAAAAAGGAAAAAGTTTTTAATAGTCCTAACAAGGAGGCAAAAACAAGAACTGCCGATATTGAAAGTAAAAAGAACAGACCAAGCCTAGACTCAGTCTATAAGCTGACTTTTCCAAAGGATGCGGATTTAGAAAAGATTATCAGAGAATATAAAGAAGATCCTAATATAGAATATGCTCATCTAAATTACCTGGCTACTTTACAAACAACAACACCAAATGATCCTGGATTTGCATCACAGTGGGGTTTAAAGAAGATAGAAGCGACAGAGGCGTGGAATATCGACACAGGGAGCGAAGATTTGATTGTGGCGGTCATCGATACCGGAATTGACTATAATCACCCGGATTTAGCAGAAAACATGTGGGATGGCACGGATTGTTTAGATGTTAATGGTGACTACTTAGGTGAATGCATACATGGATATGATTTTTATGGCGAAGATGGTGAAGATGAAGATAATGACCCAATAGATGGTCATGGTCACGGAACACATGTTTCTGGGATCATATCAGCCGTTACAGACAACAACCTAGGTGTCGCTGGTGTAAGTTGGAATAGTAAGCTAATGGCAATAAAGATGTTTTCTGATTCTGGGGTGGGTACGGGAGATACAACTGTTGCAGCAAATGCAATATATTATGCAGTGCAAAATGGAGCAAAAATAATATCTAATAGTTGGACATATTTAGGGCCAGAAAATTCTGCTGTTCCTCTTGAAAAAATAACTTTAGTCAAAGATGCTATTGACTACGCTAATAGTAAAGGTTGTTTAGTTATTTTTGCAGCAGGGAACGAGAATAGTAGCGACCCATATCAACCAGCCGCATACGCGGGAACACTCGCAGTTGCTGCAACTGATCAAAATGATGGAAGGGCACTTTATTCTCCAACACAAGGATCAAATTATGGAGAGTGGGTGGATGTTTCTGCTCCTGGAGTAGATATCTTAAGTACATATCTTGAAGATGGTTATGCTGAAGCATCTGGGACGTCAATGGCCGCTCCGTTTGTATCAGGACTGGCGGCAATAATCTGGTCTTATGATCCAACACTTACCAGAATTGAGGTTTGGGATATTATTGTAAATACTGCGGATGATATAGGTGATCCTGATTTAGGCAGTGGAAGAATTAATGCTTTTCGAGCACTAGATTCTATTAATTTTCCAAGATTAGAAGTTTTAGATTTTTCAGAAAGCTTGCCCGATAGCAATGCGGGATATGATTATGGAGAAATTGAGATTACGATAACCGAGGAAAATTATAAGGAGGGGAAGGACGTAGAGATATCTTTTGAGATTAAACAAATAAAAACAGAAGATGTACTTTTCTCTGAGATAAAAAAAGAAGTAGGCTTTGTTACCGGAGGAGAAACGACATTAGTTACCTTTAACTTAGGAGTAGTTACAACTGCTGGAAACTATGATGCAGTGGTGACGGTTAGTGCGAGCAATATGATTGGTGATTTTACAACAAATGTTAATTTTTCTGTATTTTCGACAACAGCGGCATATTTTAATGTTACTTCGGTAGATAGTCCTTTAAATTATGTGCCGATTTTTAGCATAGAAAGCGCAACAGATGTCTTTGGAAACTTCCTTGATGGACTTTATGATATAACGCTTTTTGTTACTAATAGTGAAAACATTATTTATAACACAACAGAGACAGTTACTTTTGTTAGTGGTTTTTTGGATTATGAGCCGTTAAATGTGACTTCCTTAGAAGAAGAAGGGCTCTATACGATGAAGATAACAGTTGATGGTATAGAGGTAGAAGATGTTTTTGAGGTTAGCTCTCTTTCGGTAACAAATGTTTTGATAAACGAAGAGGATCAAGATTTAATGCAAGGAGATAGTTTACAGTTAACTTTTACTATTACTCCCGAAAGGGCATCAGACAAAAATGTTCTGTGGAGCGTTGATAATGAAGAAGTTGTTACAATCACTGAAGACGGATTACTTACCGTACTAGAACTGGAAGGGACAGCAACCGTAACCGCGACATCTGTTAATGGGCTAACAGACAGTATTATAATAACAGCAGTTCCTAAAACCTATTCTATAAATATTAGAGAGCAGAACAGCTTAGGTGGAGTTTCGGTTCAGATATATACTGATAGCGCTAAAACAGAGACTCTGGAAAATGCCACAGAGACAAATCAAGAAGGAATTGTGTCAAAAGAAATGGAAACGGGGGATTATTGGTTTACAGGAACAAAATCTGGGTACAATAATTATAGCGGGAGCTTTGCTGTGACAGATAGTGCTAAAACAGTTGGGTTTACAATGACGTTAACGCCAGCACCACCAAGTGGCGGCGGCAGTTCGTCATCATCGTCACCTCCTCCTCCTCCCCTCCTCCTACAGAAAAAGCAATAGAGACCACCACAGAAAGCACAACGACAGTTCCGCTGAGCAAATTAAAAGAACAAAGTGGAAGGGTTTCAAGTATTAAGAGTTTTGCTGAGGCCTTGCTTCGTGCTATAGAAAAAACAAGCAACGAAACTGCGAAACAAGCAATAATTAACGTTTTGAACATGCTTGATAACGTAGAAGAGGATATAAACAGCAAGATAAAGGAAAAAGAAACTAAGCTACAAGAACTAAATACACAAAAAGAAAAGGTAACTCTTATTGAAATATTTGCTCAAAAGCTTTTAGATGCTGCAAGAGAAAAGGGAAAACAAGAGCTAGAAAATACTATTTTAACGATAATCAATACACTCTCCAATGTAAGAAGAGGGATAGAGAGTAAAATACTCTTGATATAAAAAGAGGCGCAAGAATCTACGCCCCGTTTTGAGGAGAACACTAAAGAGTGTTCTTTACTGTTATAGGGGGATTTTTTGTTTTTTCAAGCTTCTCTCTTATTCTCTCATAGAGAGTCTCTGTCTGAAACGAGTGGAACATGTTTTCTTTATTTAAAACTTCTCTTGTCCAGAGATTTACTGCAATCAAGTCTTCATCAACCATATCGAGATATTCTTTTGCTTCATTTAGAGATTCCTTATAAAAGCTTTCTTCCTCTTTATTGAAATTTTCTCTAAAAAGCAGAAATGCGTCTATGTAACCTAGTATTTTTATCTCTTCAGAGGAAACGTCTTCTTTGAGAAGGATGTTTTCAATAAAGAGTCCCATCTCAGATATTTTTTCCTTTGGAAAATCATTAATCTTACTGCTTTTTACATAATCCCTCATATCTGAAACCTCCTATGTTGCCCCCTATGCTCTATGAGAAAGTGCTGTTATAATAATAGCACGGAACAATAAATAGTCTATTGTTGTTTGTTTTCCTCTTTTTGTTATAATAATTAAATATGTTTAAAAAAATTATTTTTAGTTTATTAATTTTTTCGTTTCTCTTTTCTGGAGTTAGTTTTGTTTTTGCAAGCAAAGATGCGTTTTATGAAGAAATAAAGGAATTGGACAATATTCTTCGGGAACTAATGGAGCTTCTCGGGATGAAAGTTCCAGAGCCAATGACACCAATAACAAGTTCCGAAGGAATTCCATCAGGCTTTTTATTTACACAAAATCTTTCACGAGGATCAAAAGGAGAACATGTTCGCTATCTTCAGATTGTTTTAAATAGAGATACGGCGACAAAGGTTAATCAATCTGGTCCTGGAGCTCCAGGGAGTGAAACGATATATTTTGGACCAGCCACGTTTAATGCTGTAAGAAGGTTCCAGCAAAAATACAGTGCTGAAGTTTTAAAAACAATAGGATTAAGTATCCCAACTGGTTTTGTTGGAAGGAAAACAAGAGAAAAACTAAATGCAATATTGAAAGGAGAGTTTACGATTGTTCCTTCAGATCCACCTGCTGTCCCTGCTCTTCCAACGCCGACCCCAACTCCACCACCAACTCCATCTCCCGAAAAAGATCCTATTGAAGAAGAACCAATCTTACTACCTACTCCAACTCCACTTCCAGTAGTATCTTCTCCCTGTAAAGGACAAACAAAATTTTTAGATATTAGAAACAATGAGACATATAATTTGGTAGAGATTGGGTCACAGTGTTGGATGAATAAGAATGTAAGTTACTCAACAGAAGGAAGTTGGTGCTACGGAAACAGCAACGCTAATTGCGAAAAGTATGGGAGATTGTATAACTTTCAAACAGCAAAAACTGTTTGTCCAAGTGGTTTTGCACTTCCATCTGACAACGACTTCAAGGTCTTAGAACGAGAGCTTGGTATGACACAGGGAGATGCAGATAAAACAGGATGGCGAGGGACAGATGAGGGTAATAAGCTGAAGAATACAACAGGATGGGATGGTAGTAATGATTCTGGATTTGCAGCACTTCCTGCGGGAGGAAGAGAAGATAACGGATCGTACAGTGGGGTTGCAAGAGGTACTAGTTTTTGGACTTCCACCGAATCAGATTCTTCTGCGTGGAGTAGACAACTTTACTCTGGTTTTTCTGGAATAAATCGTAATATTCTACCAAAAGAAGGAGCAATTTCTGTAAGATGTATTAAAGTTTATTAATTATTAACAAAAATATGTTTAAAAAAATATTTTTAGGAACAATGCTCTTTTCTGCACTTTTCCTTGTTACTCTTCCTGCTTATGGAGGAGTGGAAACAGAGATTAGAGAAGAACTAAGCAGTATAAAAGATAGATTAAGAGCACTTCTTACAGAAGTTGAAGACCTGATGAAAGGAGAAATGACAATTGCTACTTTTCCGGGGATTCCTAAGGAGTTTCGTTTTACAAGATACTTAAGATTTAGAGATCAAGGAGTTGATGTTAAATACTTGCAAATCATTCTTAATGTAGATCCAGCAACAAGACTCGCAAGTAGTGGGGTTGGTTCTCCAGGAAACGAAGTTGAAACTTTTGGAAACATCACACTAAACGCTGTTAAAAAATTTCAACAAAAGTACGCTAGTGAAATTTTGCATCCGTGGGGAATTACAGCACCAACCGGAATTGTTGAGATACAAACAGTTAAAAAACTGAACAAAATATTAGAGGGAGAAGTAGTAATAAAAATTATTGATCCGGTCAAAAAAGCTGGAATAGAAGCAAAGTTAGTTGCGATAATGAAGGATCTTATTGCGTTGCGAGAAAAACTAGAAAACTTAGAAGATCTTCAAGAAGGAGCTCCTGATGCTCCAACAAATGTTAGGGCGGCAATTATTGGTTATGGAGAAGTAAGACTTACTTGGAGGGGAGACAAAAATGCAGAATACTTCGTTGGGTATAAAGCAACAAAATCTGGTGGGCCGTATACAGAAGTAGGAGTGTCGGAAAAAAATAGCGGAGTAATAACCGGACTTGAAGGAGGAGGTAAGTCTCACTATCTAGTTATTACTCAAGTAGTAAACGGAAAAGAGAGTGGTTACAGTCGAGAAGTTAAAATTGTAATGGATCGAGAACCGACTCCGTTTAATATAGAGTCTGAAGCTACCGATATTGGACAACTTACATTGACTTGGGAGACTGATAGAAGTAATGTACAAAAATATAAGATATACAGAGCAAACAAAGCGGGCGGTCCTTATACGTTAGTAGGAGAAACTATCAAAGCAAGTTTCAAGGACAGCGTTGGATTACAAGCAATGTACTATTACGTGATTACTCAGATAATAAACGGGAAAGAAAGTGATTTTAGTGTGGAACATGTTGATAGTTGGTTTTATAACTTTACAGGAGGAAGTTACCCACATCCTGAAAAAGAAGAAATATTAGAAAGGTTAGATTATAACTCTTAAAAAATATGAAAAAGAATAAAAAAACAATAAACACGATAAAAATAGCAGTTGTTCTTTTGATGGCTGCGGCAATTGCTTTTTCTGCCCTTGCTCCTATTTTTGGAGCTGAAAATGATATGGTTGATGATTGTGGGTGTAGTGTAGAAGCATCTATCACAAGTAATCAAAGTAATTTACTAACAAGAGATGAGGTAAGGGCAGAAGTTGGTTTGTTTGTACAAGAAGTTCAACAATTAACAAGAGATTTTGCTGAAACTCCGAAGAGCGTTACTGTTGTAAAACCAGTTAGGGGATTGCCGACAGGATTTGTTTTTAGAAATGAATTAAGAGAAAGAGTTGCTGGTGATGCAGTTCGTTATTTACAGATTGTTCTTAATACCGATCCAGAGACGAGAATTGCTACCTCTGGTGTTGGTGCGCCAGGAAGAGAAACAAATTATTTTGGTTCTGGCACAAGAAGATCGTTAATAAGATTTCAACAAAAACACAAGCTATCTGCGACAGGAATTGTTGATGCTGCGACGAGAACAAAAATTAACGAAGTACAGCAAAGCGGAGTAACAGTAGAAGAAGAGGGAGAAAAAATAAACGAGCTCCGATTGAGATTAATAAATATGGCACAAATGATGAGGTTGCTAAGAGAAAGAATTAGAATGATTGAAAAGCAAGGAGAGACTGAAGAATAGAGAAAAAAATTAAAGAGAACCCTCTTCTAAAAGGGTTCTTTTTTTATTGAGGAAGAGAATCTAAAAATAAGTTTACGATATGTGATGCTTCTGGTTGGGCTTCTAATGCCTTCAGTGCATATTCTCTCGCCTTTTTATAATCTCCTACTTCTCGATATGCGGTAGCAACAGACGATAAGTGTTGCGGATTTTCTGGATCTTCTTCAATAAGCATCAAGTAGAGAGGAATCATTGCCTCGTAGTTTTTTGTATGTATATGAGTGTTAATAACACCATTTAAACCGCGTACAACATCCCATTCCTCCTTTGCTTTTTTGAAAGATTCTTCTCTTGACTCACCAAGAGCTGATAAAGCAACTCCTTTTGTGAAGTGACATGGCGCATAATCAGCAAGAGAGAGACATTTTTCTGAAATGACGAGTGCTTCTTCCCATTTTCCTTGTGCTAAAAGAACTTGTGCTAACTGATCATAAACTGGAAAACGGTTAGGACTTATTTCTATCGCTTTTTCAAAAGCGTTTTTAGCCATTTCTACTATTTCTTCTTTATTTTCTGCATAGGGGACATAACCCATTGCGGATATTCCGAGATTTGTCCACGCTCTTGTGTAGGAGGGTCTTTTTTCTGTAATGGCTTTAGTTAAAAATATTAGTTTTTGAGTTAACTCTTTTCCTTCAAAACAACTTTCTACAATTAATGCTTTTTTAAAAAGAAGATGAGACGTTATCGGATTCTCTTTTTCAGTCGCTCTATCTGCGAGAAGGAGTGCTTTTCCACAGTTTCCTGATCCTTGATATGCTTCTGCCATAACGATATCGCTGTTTGTTGTCAAAAGAAGATAGTTGTAATTATTAATAAAGATAAAGATTAAAACAGCAAAAGGGATAAAAACCGGATATTTATAACGGGAGAAACGTTCTCTTTTTTCAAATTCTTTCTTAATATCGACTTCATTATCTTTTACAGTGAGAGAAAAGATATAACCTATTATTACCGCAAGGACAAGGTAAGTACTAAAATCATCAACAGTAAAAAAGTTTGCAACAAAGAAAACAATTAAGGTGGCTTTCATTGTGTGTGACTCCAAAGAGTTATTTTTTCTTAAAGATAAAAAGAGGGTTACAAAGAGAAGTAGAAGAGCAAAAAGTGCTGGTAATCCACCCCAAGTGCCGATTTCTATCGGTAAGTTATGTGCTTTGTCCCACCAAGGAATATCTCTATATATAAAAGGAGCATCAGGATGATAATGACGATCAAAAGCATAGGCAAAATTTTCTACTCCGTAACCGGTTAGTGGTTTTTCCATGATTGCGTTCCATCCGATAATGAAACCGCCAATACGAGGATCCGCAAGCGCTATTCTTGCGTCCATCCTTTGTGTTAGTCCATGAAGGAAATCATTGTTTTTTACAAAAGAAGGAGGCCCAAAAGTAGTTACAAAGTAAACAGCGAAAATTCCTAAAGTTATTAAAAACAGAAATCCTAACTTCAATGTTTTAAAGATTCTTTCTTTGAACGGGAAAAATAGTCCGAAGTAAACGGCTCCAAAAATAAGCCCAAGAAGCGCTGCACGGGTATAAGTTAAAAGCATTCCAAAAATAATTAATAAAAGAGAAACAAGGTAAATTGATTTTCTTAGTTTGTTTTTTTCTTGCAAGAAAAACAAAAAGAGAGGAAAAACAAGGATAGAGAGATAAACTCCTAGAATAGTTGGATTTCCAAAAGAAGCGTAAGGACGTGAAGTTTTTGCGATAATAACATCACCAAAAATATTTTTCCATTGCAGTATTGCAAAAAAAGTTGCGGTTACACCGGTGAAAAATAATGTTCTCCAAATATTTTTCCATTCCTCTTTATTTAAAATAAAAAAGAGAAGATAAGAAAAAAGAAAAATAAAGAGAAAGTTGAGGAATCCTCCGCCACGCGAAGGATCTCCGAAAAGACTAAAGTTACGATCTATAGAAAAGAAGATTGAGACAGCCAAAAAGAAAAGAAGGATTAGCGGGGTGAAGAAAGAAAAATCTTTTTTTACTCGGATTTTTTCAATTACATTTTTGAAAATTGAGGAATTTTTTTTGAAAAAGAAATCGTAGGTAAAGATTAAAATAATTAGAGAAAAAATTATCCTGAAGGGGATAGACTTACCAAAAGCAGGGGGAGAGAACATAGGGGGAACGTTCAAAAGAACAAGCAAAAGGATGAGCGAGATACCAATTTTATAAATGATTGGAAGATTTTCTTTGATGATATTTTTTTCATTCATATTTTTTTAATTCCTGTAGATTATAAAACTTATTTCTATTTTTAGCAATATTTTTGTATTTTTAAAATATGCTATAATAAAAATATGAGTGAAGAAAAATCATTAGAAGAGGTGGCGGAGGAACTAAAGCAAATTGATGGGAACGTAAAAGCCGAAGTTATTCTTGTTCAAAGAGACTACATTCTTTATAAAGAAGGGGAGGAGGGGGTGAGAAGATTAAGTGAGAGGATGAATGAGCTTGGCGCTGATCTTTCTTTTGAAAAGATAAAATCTTCTAGTTGGGAGAAAGAATGGAAAAACTCTTTAATGACGGTTGTTGCTAAGGAGATTTTTAATTGGACAGAAGAAGATGTTTTCGAAATGGGAAGATACTCTCCAAGAGCATCTTTTTTTATAAAAATGATGATGCAGTACGTTGTATCTTTAGATATACTTTTTAACAGTGCAAATATATTTTGGAAGAAGCAACAAGATTTTGGAGAAATTGAATCTGTAGAACTTAATAAGGAAGAAAAATACGCTGTTGTGCGTATCAAAGATTTTCACACTCATCCGCTTTTGTGTATTTATCATGCAGGATATTTTAAGGGTGTGTTAGAGTTTGTAACAAAAAGCAAAGGTGTTACAGTAGAGGAAGTGGAGTGTACTCATAAAGGTGGAAGATATCACGAATACTTAATAAAGTGGTAACATGCAACAAGAAACAGCAGAAGAATTTGCAAAAAGAATCAAAGGATCTCCGGGGAAAGTAAAGGCGGAGGTTATTCGTGTTGAAAAAGACTATATATTAGAAAGAGAAGGAAAGGAAGGATTTTTAAAATTAAAAGAAAGATTAAAAGAGCTTGGCACGGAAATAGACTTTCAAAAAATTGAATCTTTAACATGGGAAGAAGAATGGAAAAATTCTTTAATGGTGGTTGTCGCTAAAGAGATCTTCAACTGGACAGAAGAAGATGTTTTCGAAATGGGAAGATACTCTCCAAGAGCATCTTTTCTTATAAAAAGTATTATCCAGTATCTGGTTTCTATTGAAACAGTTTTTAACAACATGGGGAAGTATTGGGACAAACATCATGATTTTGGGTCGCTTGAAGCGGTAGAGCTAAATCACGAGGAAAAATTTCTTATTATAAGAAAAAGAGGATTTTTTACACATCCCTTAATGTGTGTTTACCATGCAGGATATTTCAAAGGAGTCGCGGAATTCGTTATTAAAAGTAAGAATGTTAAGATTGAAGAAACAAAATGTATGCATAATGGCGATGAATATCATGAGTATAAAATATTTTGGGATTAAAAAATTGATTATTTTAATTGTTATATAGAAAAATGGAAGAAATATTAGCAATCAACGGAGAACGAATTACTCCACTTATAGTAGAATCGGGGACAGGAGAGATCTTAGTTTTTGGAGCAATATCACTTATTGCATTAGTTATTGGAATTGCAGTTTATCTTTATGTTTCTTTTGCGCTGATGACTCTTGCAAAGAAAATGAAGATGGAAAGACCATGGCTTGCCTTTATTCCTTTTGCTAATCTTTACTTAATGAGCAAGATGGCAAAGATGCATTGGTGGCCGGTTCTCCTTACAACAGGAACTCTTTTTTCTGAAATTAGTGAATTTTTTGTATTTGGATTGACCGTTTTTGCAGTAATCTGGATGTGGAAGATATTTGAAGAATTTAAAAAGCCAGGTTGGTGGGCAATTCTGATGCCCATTCCTTTCTTATCGATTATTTATTGGGTTTTACTTGGAATGACTGCTTGGGGAAAAACAGAATTAAAAGAAGAATAAGATAATTTTATAAAAACATGTCACGAAGAGGCGTGTTTTTGTTTGCATAATTTTCAAAAAAGATTATTATTTAGAAAATACTTTTTTAAGAAGGAGGGGAAAAGTTGATAGAGCATTGCTCGAAGATGGAAAAAACGCTACCGTTCTTTAACAAGCTTCCTCCTGGTTTTCAGGAATCTTTCTGTAAGATTTTTGGCACCGAGGTACGAGATGAACGCGATATATTTTTTGTAACGAATGATTTTTGTGATTTAAAGTGGGAAAAGATTAATAATGGCAGATTGATTACGTTAGAAGAAATTTATCTTATTCGTGGAAGTGAAATTGTCTTAGACTCTAAGCTCAACGAACACCATTGGCCCCCAAGTAGTGTCGGGGGAGTTGGAACAATTAAAATATCAATTGAGTTTCATGTGGCTTGGCATATCATTTTTATGAACCTTTATAGAGAAAAAGAATTTAAAAAATACTTAAACATACTATTCTATAACGAAGAGGTGAATGATTTTAGTTCTCTTTATAAGGCTGTTGATCAAGTGCGAAAAAGTGCGAGAAAGGGAAGAAAAATAAAAACCGGCTTTTAGTCGGTTTTTTTTTATGTTAGAATAAACAAAACTAATAAAAAATATTATGAAAATAATGGTATCTTCGTTAACATATCCGTTACCAAACGGTGTTACCGCTTCGTTAAATACAGCGGTTGACGGACTTTTAGCAAACGGACATGAGGTGATGATCGTTGCACCTGACTACAAGGTAAAAAAAAATAGACCGGAACATTACACAGTTCCTTCTTCCCTTATTTTGCACAAAGTAGCAAAAAATATTTTAGGAAAAGAAGAGAGAGTATTTAGGATGAATTCAAAGAAAAAGATAGAAGAATTAGCAGAAAGATTTGATCCTGATATCTATTGGCTTCACTCGGTTACTTGGGCGGCAAATGCTTTTGAACAACAGATGATAAAATCAAAAAAGAAGAAGGTTCTCTTCTATCATACTCTTGTTGAAGAGTACGGAAGACTTTATGCTGGAGATATGGGTGCTTTTGTGATGAGAAAAAGAACAGAATCGTTGGGGAACAAAGTAGATGCGATTATGACACCAAGCGAAATGATGAAAAAAAGGCTCATTGAGTGTGGAGTGAAGAAACCAATTAATGTTATTCCTACTGGTATTGATGTCCCCAATAAATCTTTCACTAAAAAAGAGATTCAAGAGAAATTCAATATTCCTGATAAAATGAAAATCCTTCTTTATTTGGGGAGAATGTCTAAAGAAAAAAATCTTGATGTTTTGCTTGATATGATTAAAGAGTTAAAAGAGAAAAATTATAATGCGATTTTACTTTTTGTCGGGCCGGGGGATATCGATGAAGTAAATAAGGATGCAAAAAAAATGAATGTAAGCGATAGAGTAATCTGTACAGGTCCTCTAAAGAGAGAGGAGGCTCAAAGAGTTTATGGTGCATGTGATGCTTTTGTTTTTTCTTCACAAACCGAGACACAAGGGTTAGTAGTTGGTGAAGCGATGCTCGCCAAAACACCGGTGGTTGCACTTGTATCTCCAATTCAGAGAGAAGTTTATCCAGAAGGGAAAGCGGTTGTTGTCAAAAAAGAAAAAGATTTTGCACAAGCGGTAGTTGATATTTTAGGAAACAAAAAAGAAAGGGAAAGAATGGTTAATGATGCGAAGAACTTCGTCCTCCAAAACTTTTCTAAAAAATCAATGATCGAAAAGCAAATTAAAGTTTTTGAAGAAGTACTTAGAAAATAATTATTTAAAAAATGAAAGACGATATTTACAACTTTTCACAGCAGTTCCTTTTTCCTGCAGAAATCGAGAACAAAGAAAAATGGGGAAGCTACAATAACTATCTTTTAACTGGGATGGGCGGTTCTCACTTGCAAGGAGAAATTTTGCTTTCTATTTTTAACGACATACCTCTTTCTGTTTATAGCGATTATGGGTTACCGAACATTAAAAAAGACACGGGAGTTATTGTTGCGTCTTATTCCGGAAATACAGAAGAAGCGATAGATAATCTTAATACAGCACTTTCTTTAAATATTGACGTTTCTGTTATCTCTAAAGGAGGGAAGCTGATTGAAATTGCTAAAGAAAAGTCTCTTCCGTACATTAAGCTTCCAGACGGAGACGTTCAGCCAAGAATGGGAACAGGATATGCCGTTAAAGCAGTTCTCGAGATGATGAAAAAGGAAAAAGAAAAGAAAGAGATAGAAGAAGTAGTAGAATGTCTTGAAGAGAGGAAAGACTTATTATTAGCACAAGGAAAAGAGATAACTTCTTTAATCAACGGAAAGGTTCCGATCATTTATTCTTCAAACAGAAACCTTATTGCCTCTAAAGTCTGGAAGATAAACTTCAACGAGGGCCCTAAAATTCCCTCCTTCTATAATACAATTCCAGAGTTAAATCATAACGAGATGACCGGCTTCGATACAAACTCTTTTACAAAAGAGCTTAGCGAAAAGATGGTTTTTTTTCTTCTTACAGATGATGAAGATGACATAAGAAATCAAAAAAGGATGAAGGTTTTAAAGATCATTTTAGAGAAAAATGAGTTTTCTGTTTTTGAAGTAAAGATGGAAGGGATTAAGAGAGCGGAGAAGATTTTTTCTTCAATTATTCTTTCGGCATGGACCGCCTACTTTATAGCAGAAATTTATAATAACGATCCAAACAGCGTGCCAATGGTTGAAGAGTTTAAGAAGATAATTGCTTAAAATGAAAAAAGAGTATTATTACGATTTACATTGTCATACCACTCTTTCTCCCGATGCCCCTCTCACTGTAAAAAAGTTAGTAAGAATGGCAAAAAAGAGAGGACTTGATGGCGTCGCAATTACAAATCACAACAAAGTTTATAAAGGACCAGTAAATATTGATGGAATAGATATTATTCCGGGAAGTGAGATTGACGTAAAAGAAAGAGTTCATCTTTTAGCATATTTTATTGAAAGTAAAATAGACGAAGATAAGAACTTTAGAGAAGCAATTGAAGATATTCATCAACAAAAAGGAGTTGCGGTATGGGCACATCCTTTAAGAAAAGAAGGTGTCCTAGAAAACAATAAAGAAGTTTTTAATATTATAGATGGATTAGAGTCTGGGAATGCGATGGATTTAAAATCTCATCAAAAAAAAGTAGAAATGATTTGTGAAAACGAAAATCTTCTTCAAATCGCTGGATCCGATGCTCATGTAGAAGGACAAGTTGGTATGGCGGTTATTAAGGTTAGGGAAAAACTGACCAAAGAGAACTTTAAGGAAGTTGTGAAGTCTGGAGAAATAATTATAAGAAAAGAAGTTGATGACTTCAGGACGAGTGACCAGGTATGGAAAAAAAGATTAGATTATTTTTTCCAAAAAAAGAGAATTCAAGAATTTAAATTTTTTAAAAATATCTGCTCTAAACTTATTTTAAGAAATTATCTGAGAATTAATAATATTCATTTGAAGAAAATCAGCTTTAGTTACAAAAACGATGGAGAAGAGATTTAAGAGAAAAAAGGAGAGTTTTTCTTGCAATAAGTGTAATTTTTTTGTAGAAGGAGACGGGTTTACTGATCATTGTCCAAAGTGTCTTTGGTCTCAACATGTCGATATCAATCCAGGAGATAGAAAATCAAGCTGTAAAGGAATGATGGAGCCGGTAGGGGTAAAAAAAGAAGGAGAAAAATATATAATTTACTATCAATGTGTTTCTTGTGGTTATAAGCATCGGGTAAAAAAGGCAAAAGAAGATGATTTTGATGAAGTTATAAAAATTAGCAAAGAAGTTTTTTAAAATGGGAAATAACGAAGAACTAAAAAAGAAGATAGAAGAAAGGCTTAACGTTCCACGGAAAGCTATTGAGGGAGATGAAAACAAAGATATCGAAAAACGACTAGGTTATTTTTTGGTGGATTGTGGATACATCCAAGGAATTGAAAAAAGAGAAGACGATTGGGGTTTTGTCTACTACAGTATTACAAGGAAAATTGCTGTTTCACAGAAGGAAATGCCTCATTCAAAGTGGGAGCACTGTATTTTTAAAATGGGAATTAATGAGAAGACAAAGGAAAATCTTTTTCCAAATCCGGGAGAAGAAACCCAAATGTACCGTTTTTTACATGAAGCTAATCATGCATATCAAGAGTATTTGTGTTTTAATGAATGCAGTTATGATCCAAAACTTTGGTATGAAAAAGTATTAAGCGGGGAAATTGTTTCTTGTTATGGAGATCTTTTTAATTTTTGTTTTCAAAAAAGATTAGAAGAAGATTGCAGAGAAGGAGAACGAAAAGAGAAAGAACGAGGACTTTCGATATGGGGGAACGCCCCAAATTATAGTAGTAAAAATGATGAAAATATTCCCAACAGAGGCTCAGAGATTGCAGTGCGTGCACAAGAAGATGCGAATGAACTGATTACAATGTTTTTGTGGCACCCGAAATACTTTGAGGGGTATTTAGACTATTTGTCGTTAAATCATGAAAACTCTCAA
This sequence comes from uncultured Candidatus Saccharibacteria bacterium, assembly GCA_964544985.1. Lineage (GTDB taxonomy): Bacteria > Patescibacteriota > Minisyncoccia > Minisyncoccales > PWPS01 > PWHW01. The sequence continues at coordinate 7,006 of CAZJEE010000010.1, read as the reverse complement.
GTAAGAGAGAAAGAAATTACCAAAGAAGATCTTGAGAAAGAAGGTCTTCTCCAGTTAAAAAAAGGAGAAGTAGAACAACTTAAGGAAATGGTTTCTTTGTATGTTAACGAGATGAAAGGAAAACTTGAAATACATCACGATACATAGTATGGTAAAGGAAAGGAGGGATGAAGATGGAATGTTTTCTTATCTGTGATAACTGTCAAAAAAAGACAATTTACATCAAAGGATTCCAGAACAAATGTACCTTTTGTAAAAAAGAAATTCAGATTGAAAAAGGTGTTGAAGAATTAGTGATTGTGCTAAACAACGTGGATGTTATCACATCTTCTTCATGCGCCGGGCATTATGATGGTTTCGACATAGGAAAAAGAAGTTATCCATGCGTTGTTCTTTCTAGCGATAAAAAAAGCTACATAAAAGCGATGGAGATTATTGGAAAGTATAACAAGACCAGAAAGAAAAAGGATGAACTTTGCTGGACGATTAGACACGAGAGAACGCTGTTAGGGTGGAAAAGGTTTGTTTTACCGGAGGAAAGAGATAGAAGTTTGGGAGAACTTCACGAAGAAGCTTTATTACTCGCAGAATACGTCAAAAGACTATTTTAAAAGAGCAGAAATGCTCTTTTTTATTTGTATTTCTTCTAAATTGTATTAAAATTAACAATATGAAGATAGAGTATAAAAATCCAGAAAGAAAAAAAGGAATTTTTATTTGGGAGATGGATGTTAATTTTCTTTCGAGAGATAGTAATTTTACATTCAAAAATGCTACCGAAGACGAAATGAGAGAAAATGCGAAAAAGATTTATGGAAGCGACAAAGTCTTTTTTCCTGCGTTGAATCGTCCGAGTAGTTTTCTTTTGTGGATTTCCCAAATGAAGGATTGGGATAGTCAAAAAGTTACGTACTCAGATTATAGTGAAGGAAAAAAAGATTACCAGGATAAGGAAAATGAAAATCTTATCGGTTTTTTTGATTTTTCAAAAAATATTTTGGGCAAAAAACAGATTAGAATTAATTTTACTTTGGATGAATATGAAGTTAAATTAAATGCTGATAATTGGGAAACGAAACAATACGATAAAGCGTCTGCACTTTTCAGAAGATATACAAAAAGTGAAAGACAGCTTGGTCAAACAGACAACATATTAAAGGTTGCAAAAGAAATAACAGTAAACGGATCAAGCCATTTTGCAAAGGCGAAAATGATATATAACTGGATTTGTGAAAATATTGATTATAAAGAGTCGGAGAGCAAAAGGGGAGCGATTAGGGTTTTTGAAAGTAAGAACGGAAATGCCGCAGAAATAAGCTTTCTTTGTATAACTTTGATGCGCTCTGTTGAGATACCAACAAGACTTGTTGTTGGTGCTTGGGGAGAAATTGAAAAAAAACAGGATTTTCATTTTTGGATGGAGTTCTACCTTCAAGATGTAGGATGGATTCCTGTAGATTGTGGAAAAAAAATGTTTGGAGAAACAGACAACAAAAGAATAATTTTTTCTAAAGGAGAGAACGTTCTTCTTGAAAGGGGTCCAGAACAAAGTGAAATCTTTGGAATAAATTATAGAAGAGTGTTTTTTATGCAACCCGAAGCGGTATATTTAAACAAAGAAGAAGATGGTATTTTTGCTGTAAAACAAAACAAATACCTCCTTATCAAGGGATGAAGATATTAAAAATTATTGTTGTAGTTCTTTTTTGCGGGACGCTGCTTCTTCTAGCAAATAATCAAAAAAAAGGTGTTTTTGATATTCAACTTGGAGATGAGCGGATTAAAGTATGGATTGTGGAAAGTGAGAAAGAACGAAGCAGAGGACTTTCGGGAATAGAAGAAATGAGCGTAGATGGAATGCTTTTTGTCTTCCAAGAAGAAACTATTCCTCTTTTTTGGATGAAAGAAATGAACTTTCCGATTGACATTATTTGGATTAATTCACAGAGAGAAGTTGTAGAAATAACCGACAATATTTATCCGGAAACCTATCCTGAAATTTTTTCTCCGTTAGCCGCTGTTCAATATGTAATCGAAGTAGACGCAGGGTGGTGTAAAGAGCATAAAATTAAGAAAGGAGATAAACTAATACTATGAATACAAAGAATAAAATTTTTTGGACATCTCTTTTAATAGGAGATTTTCTTATCTTTTATTGGTCACTTTACCTGGCGCTTTTTTTAAGAAAAATGGGCTTGCCAGATGTAAAGATATTTAACGATTTACAAGAACCTTTCTTGTATCTTTTCTTTATTTGGGCTTTTATTTATTTCATTTTAGATTTCTATGAAATATCTCTTTTCAAGAAGAAAATTTCTTTTTTAAGAGGAATTGTTGTTTTTATTTTTTTAGCGATTGCGACCGGAACAGTTTATTTTTATTTCCAACCACAACTAGAACTAACTCCGCGTGCTATATTATTTTTGACGGTTTTAAACTTTGTTATTCTTTCTTCACTTTGGAGAGTTCTGTTTTTGCGATTAACGGGATTAAAAAATTTCAGAAAAAAGATATTTTTTATTGGTTATTGTGAAGAGATGGGCGAGATACTGAGAAGCGATCTTTTTGACTACGAGATTATTGGTATTTATACCCGGGAAGAAGTTCCATCAAGCATGATGAAAGAGATAAAAATCTTTGATGATTTTGAGAAGGTAGAAGAGATTTCCGAAAATATTGAAATACTTGTTTTTTCTTCAGACTTAAAAGAAGACAAAAAAGTCATCAAAAAGGTGTTTTCTTCTTTTCCTTTGGATGTAAAATATATGGAGTTTTTTAGCCTTTATGAAGAAATAACAAGAAAAGCTCCTTTGAGATCTTTAAATGAATGGTGGTTTTTAGAAAATATTTCAAAACCGAAAGATAAGATTAACGAGGTTATTAGGAGATTTTTTGAGGTTACAACCTCTTCTGTAGGGATTATTATTTTACTACTTATTTTTCCATTTATTGCACTTTTAATTAAGATTGATTCTAAAGGAAAGACTTTGTATAAACAAGAAAGAAAAGGAGAAGGGGGAAAGAAGTTTACTTTGTACAAATTTCGAACTATGTATGATAATCCAAAAAAAGAAGGAACACCTTGGAGAGAAGAAGATGGAAGCGAGATAACTCGAGTGGGAAAAATATTAAGAAAAACGCATTTAGACGAACTACCACAACTATACAATATATTGAAAGGAGACATTAGTTTTGTCGGTCCAAGGCCAGAGATTATTACACTAGCGGAAGAGTTCGAGAAGAAAATTCCTTTTTACAGATTGAGATATCTTGTTCGCCCGGGACTTACTGGCTGGGCGCAGATTAACTATCCTCCTTCAATGAACGTCAAAGAGGCTGAAGAAAAATTTAAATACGATCTTTATTACATTAAGAATCGTTCTTTTTTTCTTGATATTATTATCATTTTAAAGACGTTACGTACTATTTTCTAACGAAAAAATTTGTTATAATTAATGTTATGATTATATTGAAAACAATCCAAAACCTATTGATGCCCAGTGCTTTTGTTTTTTTATTTGCTGTTATCGGGTTTTTATTGTTGAAGAAAAAGAAAAAATGGGGGAGAATTTTTCTTTTTTCTAGTGTTTTTCTATATTACATTTTTTCGATAACCCCGGTAACTGATTTTCTTTTAATGTCCCTAGAAGAGAAGTATAAGGTTCTTTCAACAGAAGAAATGGGGAGAGCCGAAAGTACGGTACTCCTTTTAGGAGGAAGAGAAAGTGATGTTTTACGTGGAAATGAAGCTTTACGTATCTGGCATCTTTCAGAAGGAGAAATGAAAATAATCATTTCGGGGACAGATCCAATTATTGCGACAAGTGAAGACGCACAGGCGGTGAGAAGTTTTTTTATTAATCGTGGAGTTGACGAAGAAGACATTATTATTGAAGGTAAATCGCGCAATACACGAGAAAATGTTATTAATGTCCAAGAGATTGTAGGAGAAGAACCGTTTTTCTTGGTAACTTCTGCTTTTCACATGGAAAGATCACTTGTAGAGTTTCAAAGACTAGGTGCTAATCCAATACCGGCTCCAACAGATTTCAAAAAAAGAAGAATACCGGTATATCGGTTGTTTGATTTTTTGCCTAATTCTCAAAATTTAAGAAATTCTGACCTTGCTTTTCATGAGCACCTAGGATCGGTTTATTATCGCTTTACCTACCTTTTTGGGAACAAAAAATGATAAAAAAAAAGATTATATTATTTTGTTTGTTGTTGCTTTTTTCTGCTACTCCTGTTTTTGCAAGAAGTAATGAAAGGCTTTTTGTAGAACCAACACACGACATTGAAAAAAGAAAAAGTGTTGACGCAAAATTAGAATTAGTGACTAACTATATCTATTTTTACTTTGACCAAGTTTGGTGGGAAACACTAGATGAAGAAAAAAAGAAGGAGTATAAAAATGTAGCCTATAATCTTGGGAATGAATTCGAAAACAAAATTTATCCCGAAATTAAAAAAGATTTTGGAGAAGTACCAAAGCATAATATGGTTGGTTATGACGATCGTATTTCTGTTCTTTTTCATCCGATGGAAAAAGGCTCTGGAGGATACTTTCGAACAGGGGATCAGTATTCGATATATCAATACCCTCAATCTAATGAAAAAAATATTGTTTATCTAAATACTGACCTGATAGGGAATTCTGGTCTCCCAGGATATCTGGCTCATGAATATATTCACTTGATTACGTTTAATGAAAAAAACAAGAAGCATGGTATAGATGAAGAAGTTTGGCTCAACGAATTACGGGCAGAAGCGATTATTACTATTCTTGGATACGATAAAGAATACAAAGGAAGCAATCTTCAGGGAAGAGTAAAGAATTTTTTACGTGATCCGGACATTTCTCTCACAGAATGGACCGAACAAATTGCTGACTATGGAGTAATAAATATTTTTGCTCAATATCTTTTAGATCATTATGGAAAAGAAATTTTAATTGATTCTTTAAAAACGAATCTTGTTGGAATCCCAAGTATTGATTATGCTCTTTTAAAAGGAAAGCATAAAAAGACATTTTCTGAGATATTTACCGACTTCAAGATAGCTGTTTATTTGAACAATTGTTATTACGGAGAACAGTACTGTTTTAAAAATGAAAACTTAAATAATCTTAATGTTTATCCAACGACTGTTTTTATTACTACGCGAGACGAAGGGTTTCACGAGATAAGTTATCAGACGAAGAACTGGGCAGGGAACTGGTTTCGTTTTGTTGGTGCTTCCGGAACTTTTAATTTGAATTTTTCCGGAGGAGGAAAATTTGTAGTTCCTTATATCTTGTGTAAAAAAAATAAGGAATGTGATATTCATTTTCTAGAAACAGACGAGAAAAACAAAGGGAGTATAGTTGTTGAAAATTTTAGTTCAGTTTATGAGTCGGTTACTGTTATTCCGTCTTTACAGCAGAAATTTATTGGTTTTGATGGAGCTGAGAGAACACAACAGTTTAAACTCGCAATTGAGATTGAAGAAGAGATTATAGCCCCCGACGATGAAACTACTCAGAAAATGCAGGAGAAAATTATTCTTTTGTTAGAAGCAATTAAAAAATTATATTCTTTGTTGGGAAGGGAAATTCCTGAAATAACCATCACCAGAAAAATAGAAAGTGATCTTTATTATGGAATGATTGGTTCTGATGAAGTAAAGAATTTGCAATATTTTTTGAAGAATCAAGGAAAAGAAGTTTATCCAGAGGGGCTTATTACGGGAAATTTTTATAATCTTACCAAAAGTGCTGTCATCCGCTTTCAGGAAATGCATTATGAAAAAATTCTTCAGCCGTTAGGTATTTTAAAAGGAACAGGATATGTTGGAGAGAACACTCGCAAAGTAATTAATTCTTTTTTAAAAAAATAAATGAAGAACTTTATAAAGTTTTTTCTTGCTTTTTTTGTCGGTGTTTCTCTCTTTTATTTTGTAGTAAAAGAGGCCGGCACTGAAACAATTTTTGGCGCTATTTCTCTTTTTTTAAAACCAGAAGGATTTATTATTTTATTAGTAACTTTTTTAATTGTACTTGTTGGTGCTGTTCGTTGGAAAGAGATTTTGCGGTCAGAGAACGAAAACGTTTCCTTACTGACCACCATGAGCTATCTTGTTAAAGGATTTACTGTGGATTTTCTTACCCCATTTTCACTTTTTGGAGGAGAGGCGGTACGTATTTTTTTAATGGAAAAAGAAGTGGGCGTTAAAAAAAGTGCTTTTTCTGCATTAACCGACAAGATAATGGATATTACGGCACATGTTTTTTTTCTAATATTAGGGACGGTTCTTTTTCTTTTTTACAGCACTATTTTTCACAAGACACTTTTTATTTATGCGATAGGAACCATTTTTTCAATTCTTTTTTTTCTTTTTATTTTCTATGAAAGAGTTTTAAAAAAGAAAAGTTTTTTAGACGGGATTTTTCGTTTTTTAGGAGTAGCGAAGAAATATCTTGACGAAAACGAAAACGGAAAATCAGTTGTCGATGTCGAGAAAAAAATAATTAACTTTTTTTCAGAAAAGAAAAAAGATTTTTTAAAAGGAATGGCGCTCAGTTTTTTGCGTCATTTTTTACTTCTTTTGAGAGTTTTTTTGATTGTTTATTTCGTTGTCGGCTCTCTTGATATTGGTGATGCTGTAGTTGCTTATGGCTTTGTCATTCTTTCAATGATTTTACCTCTTCCAGCATCTTTGGGGGCACTTGAAGCGATATTAGCTCTTGCATTCAAAGCAATGGGGATAGGAGTTGTCTTTGGCGTTGTTGTTGCTATTGCGCTTCGTACTGCGGATCTTTTTGTTTGTGCTGTTGGAATAATGTTATTCGCTCGTCTTTCTTTAAAATCTTTTTATTCTCAGTTTAAAATATTTTTAAAAAACTTTTCAGAATGATTCTTCTTGACAAATTTTTTTATTTTGCTAATATGTATCCAGTGGGTAGGTGTGAAATGTTGACTCCAATTCGGCGGAAAACCTCACTCGAGCGAGGTTTTTTGCTTTCCACAAT
>CAZJEE010000009.1:0-32153 GCA_964544985.1 uncultured Candidatus Saccharibacteria bacterium | reverse complement strand
TTTGACTTTTTATTTTTTTTATGTAGTATAAGACAGCAGAGGTTTGCAAGCCTTCGAGGTTTGTTTTTTTAATTGCGAGCCGATAACGTTTTTAGAGATTATGCCGACAATAAATCAACTTTTAAAAAATGGAAGAAAAAAAGTGAAGGTGAAAGATAAATCTCCTGCTCTTTCTTTTGGTTTTAATAATGTAAAGAATAAAAAATCTTACCACCCATCTCCTTTCAAGAGAGGGGTTTGTATTAAGGTAACAACAACTACTCCGAAAAAGCCTAACTCTGCCCTTCGTAAGGTAGCAAGAGTTCGTGTTTCAAATGGATCAGAAGTTACCGCCTACATCCCAGGAGAAGGTCATAAATTGCAAGAGCATTCTGTTGTCTTGATAAGAGGAGGAAGGGTCAAAGATCTTCCAGGAGTGAGATACCACGTTGTTCGTGGAACACTTGATTCTACGGGAGTAGAGGCGAGAAAGAGAAGTAGAAGTAAATATGGCGTAAAGAAAGCTAAAAAATAAACAAGATGTTTGAAGAAACTGGCAAAAAAAGCTATAAATTACAACCAATTATTCCGGATCCGGTTTATAACAGCGCGATGGTTTCCAAGTTTGTTAATCATGTGATGCGCGAAGGAAAGAAAGATGTTGCAAGAAAGATTGTTTATACAGCTTTTAATAATATAAAGGAAAAAACAAAAAAAGAACCACTTGAGGTTTTTGAATTGGCTGTTGAGAACGTTTGTCCAACGATGGAAGTACGTTCAAAAAGAGTAGGAGGAGCAACCTATCAAGTACCAATGAAAGTTAGCAGGAAAAGATCTCTCAGTTTAGCAATGCGTTGGATTACCGGAACAGCAAAATCCAAAAAAGGGAAAGCGATGAGTGAAAAGTTATCTGAAGAGCTCGTTAGTGCGTCTAAAAACGAAGGCGAAGCGGTTAAAAAGAAAGAAAATATGCATAAGATGGCGAAGGCGAACAAGGCTTTTGCGTACCTTGCAAAATAAAAATATGCCCAGAGAATATCCTATCAGCAGATATAGAAATATTGGTATTATTGCCCACATTGATGCGGGAAAGACTACTGTTACAGAGCGTATTCTTTTTTACACAGGAATCTCTCATAAAATTGGGGAAACTCACACTGGAGAGTCTATTATGGACTGGATGGAACAAGAAAGAGAGCGTGGGATTACAATTACTTCCGCTGCGACAACTTGTTTTTGGACTCCAACTCATTTAGAACAAACTCAAGAAAATAAATATAGAATAAATATAATTGATACTCCTGGTCATATCGACTTTACTGCAGAAGTACAAAGATCAATGCGCGTTTTAGATGGCGCAGTTGTTATTTTTGATGGTGTAGCAGGAGTAGAGCCACAATCTGAAACCGTTTGGAGACAGGCAGACAAACATAATGTTCCTAGAATCTGTCTTATCAATAAAATTGATAGAACCGGTGCTTCCTTTGAAGACTCTCTTGACTCTATTAGAGAGAAGCTTACTCCTGACGCGATTGCGATGCAACTTCCTGTTGGAGAAGAAGAAAACTTTAAAGGAGTTATTGATCTTGTTAAAAGAAAGTTTATTACCTTTGAAGGAGAATTCGGACAGGAAATAAAAGAAGAGGATGTTCCTGAAAATATGAAAGAGGTGGTAGAAAAATGGAGAAACGAAATGCTAGAGAAGATTGTTACTGAAGACGAAGAACTTTTTGAAAGATATATGAATGGAGGAGAGATTAACGAAAACGAAGTTAGAGCGGTTTTAAGAAAAGCGGTTTTAAACTATCATGCCGTTCCTGTTTTTTGTGGAACAGCTTTAAAAAACAAAGGGATGCAACCGGTGTTAGATGCGATTTGCGATTACTTTCCTTCACCCGATGACTTGCCTCCAGTTAAAGGAGTAAATCCGAAAACAGAAAAAGAAGAAGAAAGAAAGCTTATCGATGAGGAACCGTTCGCAGCACTTGCTTTTAAACTAGCAAACGATTCTTTTGTTGGTAGTCTTACATTTTTACGTGTTTATTCTGGAAAACTTTCTAGTGGTTCTTACATTCTTAATGCAAATACTGGAGATAAAGAACGTATTAGCAGGATACTGCGAATGCACGCTGATCAACGCGAAGAACTAAAAGAAATTTATGCAGGAGATATTGTTGCCGCGGTAGGACTTAAAGGGACATCTACCGGACATACATTATCTGATGAAAATTGTCCTATTGTCCTAGAGGAGATATTTTTCCCTGAGCCGGTCGTATCTATTCGGGTTGAACCGAAAACAAGAGAAGACCAGGAAAAGATGGGACTTGCTTTAAGAAGACTTGCAGAAGAAGATCCTACCTTTAGAGTTGAGGGTGATATGGACACTGGAGAAACGATTATCTCAGGAATGGGTGAACTTCATCTTGATATTATTGTTGATAGAATGAAACGAGAATTTAAGGTTGAAGCGCAAGTAGGTCAACCACAGGTTGCTTATAAAGAAACAATTCGCAAACTAGCGGATGAAGAAGGTAAGTATATCAAACAGAGCGGAGGGCGTGGTCAGTATGGGCATGTCAAGTTACGAATTGAACCACTTCCCGAAGGAGACAAAAGACTTGAGTTTGTTGATGGAATCAAAGGAGGAATTATTCCTCAAGAATATATTCCTGCTGTTGAAAAAGGTATTGAAGAAGTTATGGATGAAGGAGTTTTAGCGGGATACCCAATTGTAAATATTAAAGTCACTCTTTACGACGGATCATATCACGAAGTCGATTCATCAAAGATGGCTTTTAAAATTGCTGGATCAATGGGATTTAAAGAAGCATATAGAAAAGCGGATCCTGTTTTGCTTGAACCGTTTATGAAGGTGGAGGTAACCATTTCTCCAGAATATCTTGGAGATGTGATGGGAGATATTTCTTCACGAAGAGGAGAGGTCGAATGTACGGAGGAAACAAAAGGAAAAAGAGCACAGAAAATTATTCGTGCAAAAGTTCCTCTTTCTGAAATGTTTGGATATGTGACAACGCTAAGATCACTTACCAAGGGACGAGGAAATTATTCAATGGAATTTGATTCTTACAAAGAGGTTCCTTATAACATTGCACAAGCAATTATTGAGAAAGGAAGATAGGCACTTGAGTTTTTTAGAAAAATAGTGTAACATTTTAGAGCGATTTTAAAAATAATTATTAATCTTTAATTTAAAGGTGAAAAACCAAAAAAATTATGGCCAAAGAACAATTCGAAAGAGGTAAGCCCCACCTTAACGTAGGTACTATCGGGCACGTTGATCACGGTAAAACAACTCTTACCGCGGCTCTTATTAATACACTTTTCCTAAAAGGATTTTTAGGGAAAAAAACTAGTGTTGAAGAAATTGATTCTGCTCCAGAAGAAAAGGCAAGAGGACTGACAATCTCTATTTCACACAGAGAATATCAAACAGGAAACAGACACTATGCACATATCGATTGTCCTGGACATGCAGACTATGTCAAGAACATGATTACCGGTGCTGCTCAGATGGACGGAGGAATTTTGGTTGTTTCTGCAACTGACGGCCCTATGCCACAAACCAGAGAACACATTCTTCTTGCGAGACAAGTTGGACTTCCATCATTAGTAGTATTTTTGAATAAAGTTGATATGGTTGATGATCCAGAAATGATTGATCTTGTTGAATCAGAAATTAGAGAGCTTTTGACAAAGTACGAGTTCCCAGGAGAAGAAACTCCAATTATCAGAGGTTCTGCATTGAAAGCACTTGAGGCAACTACCGCAGACGACAAAGCGTTAGAACCTATTATGGAACTATTAAATGTAATGGATAGTTATATCCCAGAACCAGAAAGAGATATTGATAAACCTTTCTTAATGGCGGTTGAAGATGTTTTCTCAATCGAAGGTAGAGGAACGGTAGCTACAGGAAGAATTGAAAGAGGAACCATTAATGCCGGAGAAGAAGTAGAGATCGTTGGACTTCGTGCTACCGCTAAAACAACAGTGGTAAGTATCGAGATGTTTAACAAGAGTCTTGATAAAGGAATGGCTGGAGATAATGCAGGTCTTTTACTTCGCGGAACAAAGAAAGACGATATTGAAAGAGGTCAGGTTTTAGCAAAAGGAGGATCGATTACTCCTCACACCGACTTTGAAGCAGAAGTATATATTTTAGGAAAAGATGAAGGTGGAAGACATACACCATTTTTCAAGGGGTATAAACCACAGTTCTATATGAGAACTACCGATGTTACAGGAGAAGTAGAACTTCCAGAAGGAACAGAGATGGTGATGCCCGGGGATACCGCAAAGTTAACCGTAAAACTTATTGCTCCTATTGCGCTTGAAGAACAGCAAAGATTTGCTATTCGTGAAGGCGGAAGAACAGTTGGAGCGGGAGTTGTAGGAAAGATCATTAAGTAAGAATCTTAAAAAAGTTAAGCAGAAAATGGCAAAAGAGAAGGAGGTAAAATCAAAAATTCGTATTCGCCTTCGTGCTTATGACCACAAAGTGATTGATGCGAGTGCAAGACAGATTATAGACACCGCCCTTCGGTACGGTAGTGAGGTTTTAGGACCCACTCCGCTTCCTACGGAAATTAAGAAGTATACCGTTAATCGTTCTACTTTTGTACACAACAAATCAAAAGATCAGTACGAAGTAAGAATACATAAACGTATTATCGATATACTAAGTCCGGGGGCAAAAGTTCTTGACGCACTAAGAAATTTAACTCTCCCTGCCGGAGTGAACATCGAAATCAAGATGTAAGGGTGGAGAAAATTTGTTAGTTTTCCAAGTACTAGGTCTAAATATCGAGGACTTCCTCGGTATTTAGTTTTGAAAAATCAAAACATGAATTTTATTATCGGCAAAAAATTAGGAATGACACAAGTCTATGATGAGCAAGGAGGAGCACTCCCGGTTACTTTGGTTGAGGCTGGACCTTGTGTTGTGACAGATATCAAAAATGAAGAGAGAGACGGATATATAGCGGTACAGATTGGATTTATTGCTATTGCTGATAACAAAGTGAAAAAATCACAGAATAAAAAACCATATCGTTATTTAAGAGAGGTGCCTGGAAGCTTTGATGTTTCTTTGAACGACAAATTTACGGTAGATATTTTTACAGTTGGGGATAAAGTAAAAGTCCAAGGAGTTTCCAAAGGGAAAGGATTTTCCGGTGTTGTGAAGAGATGGAACTTCAGCGGAGCGGGTAGTTCATCGCACGGGACAAAGCACACCAATCGTAAAGCAGGATCCATCGGTTCGATGTTTCCCCAGAGAGTAGTAAAAGGAAGAAAGATGGCTGGGAGAATGGGAACAGATTGTGTGACGGTGAAAAATATAAAAGTTGTTAGCGTTGATGCTGAAAAAAATATAATTGCTCTTAAAGGAGCTGTTCCTGGCAAAAACGGAGGACTTTTAACTATAGAAAAGATATGAAGACTGATTTATACAACATGAAAGGTGAAAAGGCAGGAGAAGTCACTCTTCCAGAAGAAGTTTTTAGTGTGGAGGCAAATCCAGATCTTATTTACCAAGTGATGAGAATGCAGATGCTCTCAAGAAGACAGAACACTGCACATGCTAAAGATCGTTCAGAGGCAAGGGGTGGTGGAAAAAAACCTTGGAGACAAAAAGGAACTGGGAGAGCAAGACATGGCTCAAGGCGTTCACCAATCTGGAAAGGTGGTGGAGTTACTTTTGGTCCTACCAATGAAAGAAATTATAAAAAGAAGATTAATAAAAAAGTTAAAAGAGCGGCTGTTTCTATGGTGCTTTCTGCAAAAAAAGAAAAAGACTTTATCTTTTTTGTCTCTGATTTAAACGTCAAAGAACCAAAGACAAAAGAGATGAGAGAGTTTTTAAAAAAGACATTTTGTGATAAAAGCACACTTGTCGTTTTACCAGAAATGAATAACAATCTTATTTTATCTTTAAGAAATATCGAAGAAGTAGACACAATTCAGGCTAAAGATCTTAATGCACTTGACCTTTTGTCATACAAGTATCTGATTATTCCTGAAAAATCGATTGAAGTAATCAAGGAAACCCTTAAAAACGAAAAATGACAGCGAAAGAAAAAAATATTAAAAATACTACCGCTGAGATGGAACAAGATTACGTTCTAAAGAGGCCGCATATCAGTGAAAAAGCAACACTTCTTTCAGAAAGTGGTTTTTATGTTTTTAAAGTAGAAGACAGAGCAAACAAGAACAAGGTGAAAGAAGAAGTTGAGAAGAAGTATAAAGTTAATGTTTTGAGTGTTAGAATGACTAGAATTCCTTCTAAAAAGAGAAGGGTTGGGAAGACTGAAGGAAAGAAAAAAGGGTATAAAAAAGCAGTTGTTAAAATAAAGAGCGGTCAAAGTATTGATTTGACCTTGTCTTAAACTTGTGTTATGAATTTAAAGACAAAAAAAAGAAAAAAATTGATTGTCCCTTTGAAAAAACATTCTGGACGATCAAACCAAGGGAAGATTACAGTGCGTCACAGAGGTGGCGGAGTAAAACGTCTTTACCGAGTAGTTAACTTTGGGCAAGAACCTTTTGATGTTGAAGGGAAAGTAATTGGAATTGAGTACGATCCGAACAGGAGTGCAGACATCGCTCTTGTCGAGTATGAAAACGGCGAAACAAAGTATGTTATTGCTCCGCAATCACTAAAAGAAGAAGATAAAATCATTACTTCTGATAAAGCAGAGATGAAACCAGGGAACAGAATGAGAATTAAGAACATCCCTGTCGGAGCAATGGTTTATAACATCGCTATTCATCCAGACGGAAGAGCAAAACTTGTTCGTAGTGCGGGGGTTGGAGCACTTGTTTTGGCACAAGAGGGAAATACAACTCACTTAAGAATGCCATCGCGAGAAGTGAGAAAGATTATGAATATGTGTTTTGCGACAGTAGGAGAGGTTTCAAAGCCCGAACATCGTTATAAAAAAATAAAGAAAGCAGGAACCGCAAGGAAGATGGGTAGAAGGCCAGTTGTAAGAGGTTCAGCGATGAATCCAGTTGATCATCCACACGGAGGAGGAGAAGGAAGAACCGGAATTGGAATGCCGGCTCCAAAAACTCCTTGGGGAAAGATTGCAAGGGGTGTTCGTACTAGAAAAAGAAAGCAAACAGATCGCTATATTATAAAAAGAGCCGTTAAGAAGAGAAAAGGTAAAAAATAAATTTAGAAAACATGCCAAGAAGTTCAAAAAAGGGTCCGTTTATTGATGAAAAGCTGATTAAGAAGATTCAGAATCTTCCCGCTGGTGACAATAAAACGATTATTAAAACATGGTTACGAAGCGCGGCAGTTACTCCCGAAATGATCGGTCATAACTTCGGTGTTTATAACGGAAAAGAACATATCAAGGTTTACGTAACAGAAGAAATGGTAGGGCATCTTTTAGGAGAGTTTTCTCCAACCAAAAAGTTTATTAGACACGGTGGAAAGATGCAAAGAGATTTAGAAAAGAAAAAGAAGTAAAAATATGTCTGTTGAAGCAAAATTAAGATATTCAAGAATTTCACCCCGAAAGGTTCGTCTTGTGGCAGACCTTATTCGTGGTCTTCAAGTTAACGAAGCAGAAAAGGTTTTAGAATTTACAGTAAAAAGATCAGCCATGCCGATACTAAAGGTTTTAAAATCAGCGGTTGCGAATGCAGAACATAACTTCAATCTTAAGAAGACTAATCTTTACATCGCAGAGATAACAGTAGATGGAGGCCCGATTATTAAAAGACACAGACCTCGCGCAAGAGGTGTTGCTTTTCCAATCCAAAAGAAAACTTCTCATATTACAATTAAGTTAAGAGAAAAAGGAGGAAAAGAAATAGAAAAAAAGAAAAAGAAAGAAAAGATCGAAAAAGTATATCAAACAGAAAAACCAAAAGAAGAAGTTACTCGTCAGAAAACAACACACAAAGATGAGGGAAAGGGAAAAGAGATTAAAAAAGAAACGAGAGGAGATAAAAAACAAATATTTAGAAGAAAATCAATATAATGACACACAAAATTCATCCAAAAGTTTTTCGAATAGGAGTGACAAAAGACTGGGATTCTAAGGGATTCTACGAAAAGAATTTTGCAGTTTTTTTAAGAGAAGATTATGAAATAAGAACTTTTTTGAGAAAGGTTTTACGTGAGATGAGCGTTGAAAGAATTGAAATCGAGCGTTCTTCGGAAGAAATCGGAGTGATAATTTATAGTTCAAGGCCTGGTCTTATTATTGGCAGAGGTGGTGAAGGGGTAAAGAACTTGAAAGAAAAATTAGAGAAGAAATTAAATGCTATTTCTAAGGATGGGAACAAAAAAGTGCGTCTTGAGATTAAAGAAGTGAAAGATCCTTGGCTTTCTGCCACTCTTTCTGCACAAGACATTGCAAGACAAGTTGAAAAAAGACTTCCATATAGAAAGGTGGTAAAACAAGCGCTACATAAAATATCAATGCATAAAGAAGTTAAAGGAGTAAGAATTCAGATTAGCGGAAGACTGAATGGTAGTGAGATTGCTCGTAGCGAATATTTTCAAGAAGGACAGCTAAAAAGAGCGACAATAAGAGGAAACATTGATTATGGATTTGAGATGGCAAAATGTTCTTACGGAGCAATCGGGGTTAAAGTATTTATTTATAAAGGAGAGAATTTTTAAAACATGCTGTTTCCGAAAAAAGTAAAACATAGAAAACACAGAAAAGGAAAGATAAAAGGAGTTGCTCAAAAAGGATCTTTTGTTAGTTTTGGAAGTTACGGGCTAAGGGTAGAGGGGAAGGGATATATAACTTCAAGACAGATAGAGGCAGCAAGAAGAGCAATTGTTCGTTATTTGAGAAAAGGAGGAAAGATGTGGATAAGAATTTTTCCAGATAAACCGATTACAAGAAAAGGTCAAGAAGTGCCAATGGGCGGAGGCAAGGGAAGCGTTGATCATTACGCTGCTCCAGTTAAAGAAGGAAGAGTTGTTTTTGAAATAGATGGTATCCCGGAAGATAAGGCGAAAGAAGCGTTAAGAATGGCCGGTGATAAACTTCCTATAAAAACCAAGTTTGTTAAGAAATAAAACCCATGAAAACGAAAGAGATAAGAAAAAAGAATAGCGAAGAGTGTTTTAAAGCTCTTGCAGAAAAGAAGAAGAGATTACATGATGTGCGTTTTGCTGGGGCTGATGCGAAATCAAAGAATACGAAAGAGGCGGCAAACTTAAGAAAAGACATCGCTAAGATAAAAACAATCTTAAAAGAGATAAAAGAAGATGATAAATAAATTACAAGGAACAGTAGTTTCTGATAAAATGGAAAAAACCGTTGTTGTTGAGGTTGGAAGAGTAAAAGAACATCCACGGTATAAAAAGAGGTACAAGGTGCATAAAAAGTACAAAGCACACGATGAAAAGGGAGAGTACAAGGAGGGCGATGTTGTCGTCATTGAAGAAACAAGACCGATTTCAAAAGATAAAAGATGGAGAGTAATCGGCAAAGTATAAATATATGATTCAAACAGAAACCATTTTAAAGATTGCAGATAATGCCGGAGCAAAAGAGATAAAATGTTTCCGTGTTCTTGGAGGAACGAGAAAGCGTTATGCAAGAATAGGTGACATTGTTGTCGCTGCCGTCAAGAAAGCCGAACCAAGAAAGGCTGTTAAAAAGCATGATGTTGTACGTGCAGTTATTGTTCGTCAAAAGTACAATTACCGCCGAAAAGACGGAACATATATTCGTTTTGATGAGAACGCAGCGGTTGTCTTAGAGGGTAAGACGAAAAAACCTAAAGGAGGGAGAATCTTCGGACCGGTTCCAAGAGAGCTGGCGGAAAAAGGATTTAAAGAAATAACAACAATGGCAAAAGAAGTTGTATAAATATGAAAATCAAAAAAGGAGATACAGTTTTAATAATTACAGGAAAAGACCGTGGAAAAAAGGGTAAAGTTTTGCAATCTTTTCCAAAAGAGCAAAGAGTTTCTGTTGAAGGAGTAAATCTTTTAAAAAAGCACGTTTCTCCTGACAAACAAAAACATCAACAGAAAGCAAAAAAAGTTGGACAAATTGTTGAGTTCCCAGCACCGATTAATGTTTCCAACGCAAAACTTCTTTGTCCTAAATGTAACAAAGGAACAAGAATAGGAAAAGAAAAAGAAGGAAGAGTTTGTAAAAAATGTAACCAAAAGATATAATGACCACCCTGAGAGAAAAATATAAAAAAGAAATTGCTCCTAATCTTCAAAAAGAATTAGGATTGAAGAACTTTTTCCAGTGTCCTCGATTAAACAAAGTAGTAATTAATGTTGGAGTAGGTAATTGGACAACAAAAGATTCTACGCGCAGAGATGAAGTATTGAAAAAAGTTTCTAAGGATCTAATGACCATTACCGGGCAAAAACCACAAATTTGTTCTGCGAAAAAATCAATTTCTGGTTTTAACTTGAGAGAGAAGATGCCGATAGGTCTTAAAGTGACTTTACGAGGAGAAAGAATGTATGATTTCTTAGAGAGGTTTATTAATATAGTTCTTCCGAGAATTAGAGATTTTCAAGGGGTAAAGACATCTTCGATTGACAAATCAGGGAATTTAACGATTGGCCTTCAAGAACAGCTTGTTTTCCCTGAGATATCAGCAGATGACACAGATTTCTTTTTTGGAATGGAAATAACTGTAGTAACGTCAACGAAAGAAAAGCAAGCGAGCATAGAGCTTTTAAAAAAATTAGGCATGCCTTTCTCAAAAAATGAGAAGAAAGTATAAATATTGAATATGGCTAGAAAAGCAAAAATTGAAAAATCAAAACTGGTTCCCAAGTTTTCTACAAGAAATGTTAGAAGATGTTTTAAATGTGGAAGAGAAAAGGGAGTTTTAAGAAAGTTCGAGCTTTGCAGAATATGTTTCAGAGAAATGGCAAATAAGGGAGAAATTCCTGGAATTAGAAAATCAAGCTGGTAAAATAAAAGATAAAATTATGAACACAGATCCAATAGCTGACATGTTAAATAGAATAAGAACCGCACAAGCCGTTACTAAAGAAACGGTGGATATTCCTTTTTCTAATCTGAAATACGAAATAGCAGAATGTCTGGGAAAAGAAGGCTTTGTTGGAAAAGTTGTTAAGAAGAAAAAAGAAAAAAGAAAGTTTTTTTGTCTTGTTTTGAAGTACGAAGAAGATGGATCTTCAACGATCAATGAATTAAAGAGGGTGTCATCCCCAGGGCAAAGAATATATGCTAAAAACAAGGATTTAAAGAAAATAAAGGGCGGAAGAGGAGTGGCAATCATTTCCACACCCAAAGGAGTAATGACCAATAAAAAAGCCAGAGAAATGGACCTTGGAGGGGAAGTAATCTGTGAAATTTGGTAAAAAATATGTCAAGAGTAGGAAAAAAATTAATTAAAATACCTCAAGGGGTTGAGATAAAAATAGAAAGTTCCAAGATAACGGCGAAAGGACAAAAAGGAGAACTTTCAATTGATATCCCAAGCGAAATTGAGGTTAAGGAAAAAGAAGGCGAAGTTGTTGTTTCTGAGAGAAAAAATACTAAGAACAGTAGGGCCCTTTGGGGAACAACAAGATCATTAGTTTTCAATATAATTGAAGGGGTGAGTGTTGGATATCAGAAAGAACTGCAAGTAAAAGGTATCGGATATCGCGCAGAAATACAAGGAGAAGGATTAACTTTGAAAGTGGGATTTTCTCATCCTGTCGTAGTTGACAAAGTTGAAGGAATCACTTTTCGGGTAAATAAAGATATTATTACTATCTCCGGCATTAAAAAAGAGCTTGTTGGAAGAGTTGCTGCAGAAATTAGAAGCATCAGACCACCTGAGCCATATAAAGGAAAGGGTATTAGATATAAGGATGAAGTCGTTGTCCTTAAAGAAGGGAAAAAGAGTGTAGGAAAATAAAAATATGATAGGAAAAAAAGAAAAACTGAAAAGAAGACATAGAGCGATAAGGTCGCGTGTTATTGGTACAGCCGAGAAACCTCGTCTTCAAGTTTTCCGTTCTCTAAATCACATTTACGCACAGATTATTGATGATACAACAGGAAAAACTCTTTTATCAGAAAGTGATTGTAAGGAAGCAGATAAAAAGAAAAAAAGAGCGGTGAAGGCGTTTGAAGTTGGTGAAAGAATTGCTAAGAAAGCAGAAGAAAAAAAGATAAAAAAGGTTGTTTTTGATCGCAAAGGATATCTTTACCACGGACGAGTGAAGGCGGTTGCTGAAGGAGCTCGTAAAGGTGGGCTACAATTTTAATTTCAAGTGATATGAAAAAAAACGAAATCAAAAAAGAGTTTGAAAATGAAGTCCTCGATATTAGTAGAGTAGAGAGAATGACTGCTGGAGGAAGACGTCTTCGTTTTCGTACTTTGGTTGTTATTGGTGATAAAAAGGGAAGAGTAGGAATTGGTTCTGCAAAAGGAAAAGACGTACAACAAGCGATTGAAAAAGCAACCAAAAAAGCTCAAAAAGAAGTGGTAACGATTTCAATAACAGAAAAAGGCACTATTCCTCACGAAGTAAAATCAAAATTTGGAGCAGCAATGATTCTTCTAAAACCTCAGTCAGAGGGCAGGGGGCTTGTGGCTGGTGGAACCGTGAGAACAATATGTTCTATGGCTGGTATTGAAAATATCTCTGGAAAAATTTTAGGAAATACTAGAAACAAATTAAATAACGCAAAGGCAACAATAAAAGCTTTACAGAGTTTGAAAGGTGTTCCGCAGAAAAAAGCCGAAAAAAGTAATATCAAAGAAGAAAAAAAATAGTATGCAAATTCACGAAGTACAACCAAATACGAAAAATAAAAAGAAAAAACGTATCGGGAGAGGCGGAAAGAGAGGTACGTATTCTGGAAAAGGAATTAAAGGACAGAAATCTCGTGCTGGAGCAAAACTCAAGCCGATAGTGAGAGATCTTTTAAAGCGTTATCCTAAGCTTCGCGGGCACAATTTTTCTCCAATTTCTAATTCTGTTGCAATTAACATTGCTGTCCTTGATAAATTTTTTGAAGATGGATCAGTGATTGAACCAAAAACACTTTCTTTAAAAGGACTTTTAGGAAAAGGAAAGAAACCTACTGTTAAGATATTGGGAGTTGGAAAGACCGAAAAGAAGTTTCACCTAAAAGGTTGCATGATATCAAAGAGCGCGAAAGAAACTATTGAAAAAGCGGGAGGAAAAGTAAGTGAGGTTAAAATTGTTGAGAAAAAAGTAAAGCCGAAAAAAGAAGAAAAGAAAGTAGAAAAAGAAGAAGTTAAAAAAGAAGTTAAAAAAATAAAGCCTAAAAAAGAAGAAAAGAAAGCAGAAAAGAAAGAAGTTAAAAAAATAAAGCCGAAGAAAGTAGTCCCGAAGAAGAAAAAATAAATTATGTTTGAAAAGATTCTAAAAATATTTCAAGTTCCCGATTTAAGAAAAAAGATATTCTTTGTCTTAGGAGCTTTTGCTTTTTTTCGTTTCATGGCTAATATTCCGATGCCTGGTTTTGATGCAGAAAAAATGCAAGAGCTTTTTTCTCGGTTTCAAATGTTTCAGTTTGCGGATCTTTTAATTGGTGGAACACTTGATCAGTTCTCGATTGTTATGCTTGGGCTTGGACCATATATTACCTCAGTTATTGTTATCCAACTACTTACTTTAGTGTGGCCAAAACTACAAAAAATGTATCGTGAAGAAGGGGATGCTGGGAGACAAAAAGTAAATCAATATGGAAGATTAATGACGATTCCTTTCGCTCTTGTTCAAGGGTATGGGATGCTTACTCTTTTCCAGAATCAAGGAGTTCTTCCTTCTTTAGGTCTTTTGGAAATGGTTAACATTCTTACGGTTATTGCTGCGGGAACTGTTCTTTTAATGTGGATTGGAGAGCTTATCACTGAGAGAGGGATTGGAAACGGTGTATCACTCTTAATTTTTGCTGGTATTATTTCATCGCTTCCTGCAAATATCGGACAGATGGTCCGAGACATAATGTTCAATCCGGACGTTGTACCAATGTATATTCTGTTTTTCTTAATTGGAATGCCGATTATTGCTTCGGTTGTTCACGTGAATGAGGCAAGAAGAAATATTCCTATCTCCTACGCAAGAAGAGTGAGAGGAAGAAAGATATATGGAGGTGCTTCAACATATCTACCACTTAGCTTGAATCCAGCAGGAGTTATCCCAATTATTTTTGCAATGTCGATGGTAGTGCTTCCCACCATGCTTTTTGGGTTTCTTGTAGGGGTTGAAGGATTTGTTGGGAGTGCGGCACAAAAAATCTCTGACATTTTACAGATAACATGGGTTTACGGAGGACTAATCTTTGTTTTAGTCTGCTTATTTACATATTTTTATACAGCGGTAACTTTTGATCCTAAAAACGTTTCTGAAAATTTACAAAAAATGGGTGGTTTTGTTCCTGGCATTCGACCTGGAAAATCAACAGCAAACTACATTAATTATATTTTAAACAGAGTGCTCCTGATTGGCGCGTTATTTTTAGCAACAGTAGCGGTGTTGCCGATGGCTATTTCTGGTTTTACCAAGGTTGAAGCTTTTGGATTTCTTATCGGAGGCGCATCGTTAATCATTATTGTTAGTGTGGTCTTGGAAACTATAAGACAGATAAACGCACAACTGCAAATGAGAGAATACGAAACAATCTAATTTTATGAAAAAAAATAAATTAGTTATTCTCATTGGCCCTCCTGGTTCTGGGAAAGGATCTCAGTCGCTTCTTCTGGCTGACAAAAAAAGGATGAATCATCTAGAGGTGAGCAAACTTTTAGAGAGAAGGTTTCTTCATGCGAAACCAACCGATGTTATAAAAATCGGAGATAAAGAGTATGAGTTGAAAGAACAAGAAAGAAGATGGAGAGAAGGTCTTCTTTGTGAAGATGCATTTGTTGCCAAGGTGGTTGAGGAAAATATTGAAAAGTTGAAAGACGAGACAGAACTGATTCTTCTTGACGGTTATCCGAGAACAAAAGAACAAGCTTTTTTAGCTTTTTCTTTTTTACTTTCTTCTTATGGGAAAGAAGGGATTTTTGTAGTTTATCTTGACATAGGAGAAGATGAATCCTTAAAAAGAAATACCGGAAGAAGGGTTTGCTCATTGATGAGGCACTCGATAATCAATATTGATGAAACAAAAGATTTAACGATATGTCCGGTAGATGGATCTTCACTTGAAAAAAGAGTAATGGATGATCCAGAAAAAATAAAAGTAAGACTAAAAAAGTTTAGAAAAGAAACGATTCCTGCAATCGAATATATGGAAGAACAAGGAGTAAAAGTTGTTAGAATTGACGGTATTGGATCGATAAGTGACGTTTTCTTTAGAGTTTTAAAAGAAGTAGAGGACTTTGGATTATAAATGTCTTTAAAAATTATTTTTCTTATTGGTCGTCCTGGCTGTGGCAAAGGGACACAATTAAAATTTTTAACTGAAAAAACCGGTTTTTCTGTTGTAAATACTGGAGAGTTGTTGCGTCAAAAAGCGAAAGAAGAAGATGTTATCGGAAGTAACGTTTCTGAAGTACTAAAAAAAGGAGGTCTTATTCCTACACCGGTTGTTTTCTCTCTCTGGATGCCTCTTGTTATCGAGCGTTACAACAAAAAAGAAAAAGGATTAATCTTTGACGGGAACCCAAGAAAGCTCTATGAAGCACAGATGCTTGAAGAGCTTTTTTTAATGCTTAAGATTGATTCTCCAATAGTAATTTATATCAAAATAAGTGAAGAAGAATCTTACTTAAGATTAAGAAAAAGAGAAAGAGAAGACGATAAAGAAGAAGATATCAAAGAGCGTTTGAGATGGTTCAAGGAAGAAGTTGAGCCGATTATTGCGTATTATTCGGGGAAAAACGCTTTGATTGAAATAAACGGAGAGCAATCTGTAGAAGATGTTTTTAAAGAGATAGAGGAGAAAACAAAAGGATTATTATGATTTTAAAATCTAAACAAGAAATAGAATTAATAAGAGAGGGAGGAAAGATTTTAGCCGAAATTATGAAAGAAGTGAGACAGAAAGCGGTTTCTGGGGTTACAACTCAAAGTTTAAATATTTTTGCAGAACAGTTGATCGAAAAAGCAAAAGGAAAGGCGTCTTTCAAAGGATACAAGGGGTTTCCCGCCGCGCTTTGTACTAGCGTGAATGAAGTTATTGTGCATGGTGTGCCTTCCAAATACATTTTAAAAGAAGGTGACATTCTTTCTCTTGATCTGGGTTTTTATTATAAAGGATTTCATACCGACATGGCGATAACCTTTCCCATCGGTGACGTAAGTGGAGATGTTCTGCGCCTCATAAGAGAAACAAAAAAAGCATTAAAAAGAGGGATTAAGAAAACAAAGGTAGGGAATACTCTAGGAGATGTCGGCAATACAATAGAAAGACATGTCCAAAAAAGTGGTTTTCAAATTATAGAGGGGCTTTGTGGTCACGGGATTGGGAAAGAGGTACACGAAGATCCTCAGATTTTAAATGAAGGAAAGAGGGGAAAAGGAATTCCTCTTGAAGTGGGGATGGTTTTTTGTATCGAACCAATGCTGAGCATGGGAAGCAAAAAAATAGCACCAAGTAAAGACGAGACAGGAATTAAAACTTTTGACAACTCGCTTTCTGCGCATTTTGAACATACGCTTGCTTTAACTGAGAAAGGAGTTTTAGTCGTAACAGAGTTATGATTTCTTAAAATTTGAAGTTTATTGATATTTTTGTATAATAAAGATATGACTGAAGAAAAAAAAGAATTTCCTTCGGAGTTGCGTTATGATGTTTCTTCTGGAGACTGGGTAGTAATAGCATCAGGAAGAGCAAAACGCCCGGAGATGTTTAAAAAAGAAGAGAGAATAAAAGAAGAAGACTCAGGGAAAGATTGTCCTTTTTGTGATTTTGAAAATCTGAAGAACGCGATAATCTCGTTTGAAGAAGGAAAAAAGGTAGAAGAACTTACCGAGAACTGGAGTGCTATTTCTGTTCCTAATAAATTTCCTGCTTTTTTACCGTCAGATGAACTGGAGAAAAGATATGAAAATAGTCTTTATCAGACAATGAACGCCGTCGGTTATCACGAGGTAATAATTACCAAAGATCATAATTTATCGTTAGGACAACTCCCAGTCGATAAAGTTAGAGAGGTTCTCTCTCTTTATAAGGAGAGATATTTAGACTTAAAAGATAAAAAACACGTTAACTACATCTCTATTTTCCATAATCATGGGGTAGAAGCCGGAGCTTCAATCGCTCATCCACATTCACAGATTCTTACCACCCCACTTGTTGATGTTGATCTTAACAAAGCGCTCGAAAAAGGACGAAGTTATAGTGAAACAAAAAAACATTGTGTTTATTGTCGGATGAACGAGTGGGAGATGGATAAAAGAGAAAGGATTGTTTATGAGAATGATTTGTTTTTGGTTCTTTGTCCTTTTGCATCTAAAGCCGCTTTTCAAACAATTATATCCCCGAAAAAACATCTAGCATATTTTGAAGAAATTACAGAAGAAGAGCTTGATATGTTAGCTGATGCCCTAAAAGCTGCCCTGTCAAAGATTTATAACGGTCTTAACGATCCTCCTTTTAACTTCTATCTTCACTGTGCTCCTTCAGACGGGATGAATCATAGTTATTATCACTGGCACTGGACGATTATTCCTAAAACGTCTGTCTGGGCCGGGTTTGAATTAGGATCAAGGATGGAAATTTCTACGATTAAACCAGAAGATGCCGCAAAATACCTGAGAGAACAATAATTATGGAAAAACCAATAGTTGTTGCTAACTGGAAGATGAATCCACAAAAAGAAGAGGAGGCGATAAGAATTGCCAAATTTTCTGACAGAGAAGGGGTTGTTATTTGCCCTCCATTTGTTTTTTTGAGTACAGTTAAAAAAGAAGTTAAGAATGCTGACGTTGGAGCACAAAATTGTTTTTTTGAAAAACAAGGCGCCTTTACTGGAGAAACTTCACCTGTGATGTTGAAAAATTATAGTTGTAAATACGTAATTATTGGACATTCTGAGAGAAGAGAATTACTTTATGAAAAAGAGGATGATATAAAAAAAAAGATAAAAATCCTTTTAGATGAAAAAATAACTCCGATCTTCTGTGTAGGAGAGGATGAAAAAAGTGAAGAATCTTTAAGAAATCAGTTAAAAGTCTTAGAAGATACTTCTTTAAAAAAAATTATCATTGCTTATGAACCACAATTTGCGATTGGTACAGGAAAATCTTGTGATATCGAAGAGGCGGAGAAAAAGAAAGTTTTTATTAAAAGTATTCTTGCAAAAAGTCACGAAGGAGGAGAAAAGACGATAGTCCTTTACGGAGGAAGTGTAGATTCAAAAAACGCTTTATCTTATATTGAAGAAGCAGGATTTGATGGGCTTCTTGTCGGAGGAGCATCTTTGAAAGAGAAAGAGTTTGGAAGATTACTTAAAAATATATCTTTATAAAGTAAATTTTTAAAAAATGAAAGAAAAAGTTATTGATATATATCCACCTTCTGAAAAAGTGGGTTATGCAAAAAGAGAAGGTTGTGTTTTTGAGAAAGAAAAGAAAAAGAAGGGAGGATTCTTCCCCTTACTTTTCCTTATTATTTTTATACTAGGAGGTTACTTTTATTATGCTTCTTTTAAAACAGAGGTTGTCATATATCCGGTTACCGAGAAAATGGAAATAAATGAAGATGTTTTGATTCGTACTACAGGATCTATCAACCAAAACGAGATAAGAGGTGTTGTTCTTAGTGAAAAAATTTCCGATCAGAGAAAGTTTGACGTAGAGGGAAAAAGAATGCTTGAAAAAAAAGCACAAGGAGAAATAAGAGTTTGCCAAGATTATCGAGATTCAGCAGTAACTTTTGTAGAAGATACGCGTTTTATTTCTGATGGAGGAAAGATATTTTTCGCAACGAGCGGTTTTAGCCTTCCGGCAAAAAAAGTTGATGACGGATGTGGTGTTGTAGAGGTTGTTGCCGCTGAAGCAGGTGAAGACTATAATATCTCAGCAGATTCTAAATTTGCACTTCCTGGATTACACGGATCAGCTATTTATGGGAACGTTAAAGGAGTTTCTTTTCTTTTAAAAGAAGAAGGGATTTTGAAAGAAGTTCCTTATTTGGATGATGATGCGATGCAAATTGCTGAAAATCAGATGAAAGAAGATCTTTTTGGACAAGGAAAGGATGTTTTGTTAGAAAAATATGGAGAAGAATATTTAATGGATAGCGACGTACAGTATTCTGTTGAAGTGAGTGAAAGAGATTTAATAGAAGAGGATGAAGACAGCTTTTATTTTAAGCTTGATGTTGTTGTGAAAGTAATTGCGGTAGCAAAGGAAGATATTAATAGCTTTATTTCTAAAGGATTGCCAGAATATCATGTTTGGAGGAAAGATACCGAGGAAATTAGTGTGAGCTTTAAAAGAATAAACTTTAACGAAGGAGAGGCAGATGTCTTTTTTCAGTTTTCTGGTGATATTTATCCAGAAATAGATAAAGAATATTGGTCAAGAGAACTGAAAGGGCTTGATTTTGAGAAGGCTAAAATATTAATAAAGAAAGATATTAATACAAAAGAAGTAACAATTGAAAATAGGCCGTTCGGATTAAGTAAGGTAGCGGGGTCCTTACATAGAGTTGATATAAAGGTAGAATTTGACAAAAATTAAAAAAATTGTTATTCTTTTAACCTGTAATGAGTTCTAGTAACAGCAAACAAAGAGGAGTCGTTTTGGAGGCACTGCCTAACACGCATTTTAGAGTTAAACTTGATGATGGGACAGAGGTAGGAGCTCATTTAGCAGGAAAGTTAAGAATTCATCGGATAAAGATTCTGCCCGGAGATAAAGTTACGGTAGAAATAGGCGATTACGATAAAACAAAAGGAAGAATTATTTACCGTGGGTGATTCGTAAAAATGGGGAACCTAACGCGAAAGTGCGCAAGAAGGGCTCTTTTTTTTGTAGTTTTTCTGCACTAAACTTTAGCCACACAAAAATATGAAAGTACAGTCATCAGTAAAAAAAATTTGTAAAGATTGTAAAGTTGTTCGTAGAAAGAACAGAGTTTATATTATTTGTAAAAATAAAAGACACAAGCAAAGACAAGGATAAATAAAAAATCATGGCAAGAATTTCAGGAACAAATATACCAAAAGAAAAAAGAATAGTTATCTCCCTTACCTATATTTATGGTATTGGTCCTACTCTTAGCAAAAAAATATTGAAAGAAGCAGGAGTTGATGAATCTAAGAGAACTGGAAAGCTTAGCGACGATGAAACAAAGAAAATAAGAGAAATTGTTGAAAAGAAATATAGAACAGAAGGAGAACTTCGTCGTGAAAGAAGAGATTCGATTGACAGATTAAAACGTATTGATTGTTACCGTGGTGTTAGACATAAGAGAGGATTACCGGTTAGAGGACAAAACACAAGAACAAACAATAGAACCGTTAGAGGAAATGTTAGAAGAGTTGCTGGATCAGGGAAGAAAGCACCGCCTTCTCCAAAATAATATAATTATTTAAAAGATTAAAATGGGAAAAAAAAGAGTAATAGAAAAGTCTGAGGAGGAAGTTCTTGCAGAAAAGGACGAACTTGATGTTGCTAAGAAAAAGAAAGGAAAAACTAAAAAGAAAGGAGTTGAATACGCCTATATCCATATTTCCGCTTCTTATAACAACACAATGATGACACTTACCGATAAACAAGGAGAAGTTCTTGCATGGGCTAGCGCCGGACACTTAGGATTTAAAGGGACAAAAAAAGCCACTCCTTATGCTGCGTCAGAGGTTGCAAATGTAATTTGTGAAAAAGCAGAAAAAATGGGAGTTAAAGAAATGGATATTTTTGTAAAAGGAGTTGGAACCGGAAGATCTTCAGCACTTCGTGCTTTGTCTACTAAAGATATTATTATAAACCTGATTAGGGACGTTACCCCTATTCCACATAACGGATGCCGTCCTAAAAGACCAAGAAGAGTGTAACTATTATGAGAAAATCTGTTGAATGTAAAAAATGTCGTCGTGTAGGAACTAAGCTTTTTCTAAAAGGAGAAAAATGTGAGTCTCAGAAGTGTCCGATGATTAAAAAACCTTATCCACCAGGACAGAAGCCAAAAAGAAGAAAGGGTCATGTTTCACAATACGGAAAAGAGCTTGTTGAGAAACAAAAACTTCGTTATTGGTATGACCTTAAAGAAAAACAGTTTGCACGTTATGTAATGTCGGTAATCAACAAACAAAACAAGTTAGAGTCTGCAGGAGATCAACTTTTAAGAAAATTAGAAAGCAGACTAGATAATATGGTTTATCGCTCAGGACTTGCATCTTCGAGATCACAAGCCAAACAAATGATCAACCATGGATTTTTCCATATTAATGAAAAACCAGTGGATAGGCCGTCTTATCGGATTAAAGTTGGTGATGTTATTGCGGTAAAGCCGGGAAAAAAGAAAAAACTTATTTTCGAAGAATTTAGCACCAAAATGAAAAATTTTACCACTCCTTCTTGGATTTCGCTTGATATAGGAAAGATAGAGGCGAAAATCACTGGAGAAACGGTAATTGAGGAAGTTGCACCTCCTGTGGAGGTTGCCTCTATTTTTGAGTTTTATTCAAGATAATTATAAAAAAATATGATTTCGTTACCATCAAAACCAAAAATTGTGGAGAAAGAAGAAGAAAACGAAGTTCTTTTTGAAATAGATTCTCTTTATCCTGGGTATGGAGTAACTATCGGAAACAGCCTAAGAAGAGTTTTGCTTTCTTCTTTAAACGGAGCAGCCGTTACCAAGGTAAAAATAACTGATGTTAACCATGAATTTTCTACTATTTCTGGCGTGATGGAAGACGTTATTACAATAATCCTTAATCTAAAAGAACTTCGTTTTCGCGTTCACTCTGACGAACCACAAAGTGCAAGGCTTAAAGTAAAAGGAGAGATGGAAGTTAAAGGATCTCATTTTGACCTTCCAACACAAGTAGAGCTTGTTAATCCTGACGTACATATCGCAACACTTACTGATAAAAAAGCATCATTAGATATGGAAATAGAGATTGAAAAAGGCATGGGATATTCTTCTGCAGAAGATAGAAAAGAAGAAAAATTGGAAGTAGGACAAATTATTATTGATTCTATCTTTACTCCTGTAAAAAGAGTAAATTTTCGCGTAGAGAATATGCGTGTTGGAAAGAGAACTGATTACGACAGACTCTTTATCAAGATTGAAACCGATAAAACAATATCACCAGAAGATGCTTTATTTCAAGCAGTAGATATCATGCAGAAACATTTTGGACATCTTTCTTCTTTTGAAGAAGAAAAAAAAGAAGTAGAAGAGAAACCGAAGAAAGAGGTAGAAGAAGAATCTTGTGAAGAATTAAACATCGAAGAGTTAGGAATTTCAACCCGCACAGTTAATATATTAAAAGAAAACAATATTAAGAAGGTAAAGAACCTTATTAAGAAAAGAGAATCAGCTATCATTGAATTAAATGGTATGGGGGAAAAGGGGGTTGAAGAAATTAAAAAATCTTTGAAGAAAAAGAAACTTCAATTTAAAGAAGAAAAATAATGCCGAGAATAAAAAACAAAAGAAGATTTGGAAGAAAGAGAGATCAGCGCCGAGCGCTTCTTTTGTCGCTTGCTCGTGCTCTTGTTCTTAATGAGAAAATTAAGACAACAGAAGCGAAAGCAAAAGAATTAAAATCTTTTGTTGAGAAGTTAATAACAAGAGCCAAAGAAGACACTATCCATAACAGAAGAGTCTTAGTCAGCAGGCTGTCTGAAGATGTTGCCAAAAAGCTTATAAAAGATATTGGGGTAAGGTATAAAGAAAGAGACGGAGGGTATACTAGGATTTTAAAACTTGGCCCTAGGCAAGAAGATGGGGCAAAAATGGTTATTATTGAACTTGTATAATTATGACCAGGAAAACACACACAATTGATGTTGCTAAAAAACCACTAGGAAGAGTTGCTACAGAAATAGCCATTCTTTTAATGGGTAAAGATGAAGAGAGCTACAGACCACACGAAGATAAAGGAGGTTTTGTGGTTATTAAAAATATCGACAAGATAGTTTTAACAGGAAGAAAAAAAGATGATAAAATGTATTATCGGCATAGCGGATATCCAGGAGGGCTAAAAGAAACTCCTTACAAAAAACTTCTTCTGAAAGATTTTACCGCCGCATTAAAAAGTGCAGTTTATGGAATGTTACCTAAAAATAAATTAAGAAGAGAAAGAATAAAAAGACTTAAAGTAGAGTAAATATGCCAGTTAAAGCGAAAGAAAAAACAAAATATTATCAAGCGGTAGGCAGAAGAAAAACTTCTACCTGTATTGTTCGTCTCTATGTAAAAAAAGATGGAGAAATAGTGATAAATGAAAAGAAATTAGAAGAATATTTTCCTACATTTGCTCTTCAAAAAACAGTAAAGGAGCCTTTAACAGATCTTTCAATGGTTAATAAGTTTTCGGTTTCAGCAAAAGTAAATGGTGGTGGAGTAAAATCTCAGGCAGAAGCAGTTCGACATGGAATTGCTCGAGCGATTGTGCTTTTTGACGAGAGTCTTCGTAAACAAGTTAAATCAACAGGTTATTTAACACGCGATCCAAGAATGAGAGAAAGGAAAAAACCTGGATTAAAAAGAGCAAGAAGGGCACCACAATGGAGAAAGAGATAAAGATTAGACAAAACTTAAGTTTTAAAAAAGGACCTAGGTCCTTTTTTTGTAGATTTTGATTTTTGAAGAAAAAAATAGTATATTGTAAGAGCGTTAATTTTATAAAATTATGAAAAATAAAATCAAAAGAAAACATTACTTTATTTTAGCAGGAGTCCTTTTAATGGTTTCAGCATTCTTTATTTTTAAAAACGGAGAGGAAGAATCAAACTTTGTTTTAGTAGAAAAGGGTAATCTTGCGCAAGAGCTTTTTGAAACCGGATCAACAGAAAAAGGAGATGACGTAAAACTAGGATTTAAAGAAGGAGGAAAAATTGAAAAAGTTCTAGTTAAAGAGGGGGAAAAAGTCTCTCGAGGATCAGTTGTCGCTACAATCGATAAGAAAGATTTAGATTTGTCGCTAAGGGAAGCTGAAGCAGCTCTTCTTTCCGCAAGCGCTATGTTAGATAGATTCTTAGGGGGGGCAACAAAAGAGGAACTTGGTGTTGTTAACGCTTCAGTTGAATCTGCAAAAACCGCTCTTGCTTCCGCTGAAAATAATTTAGAGGAACAAGAAAAAATTACCGACGAAGCGTTAAGAGCTGTTTATCAAAATGTCGCAACGCTGCTTGGGAATGTTTTTTCAACAGCAAAGGAAGTAGAAATAGGAGTAAATGATCTTGCAAATACTTATTTTACCGGACTTGTTGTTTCCGAAACGACATCAGGAAGAAGAAGTAGAGACAGAATCACATTGGATGTAAAGGAGATTGAAAAATATAAAGATTTGGCGATTAAGGCGGAAGTAAGTTTTGCAGAGAAGGAAGAGTCGTTGGAAAAAACAGAAAGCGAACTAAAACCAATAATTATAGAAATAGATAATCTTATTGATGTTGCAGACTCCGATTTTTATAAAGATAAAATCTCTAGCGCCGAGAAAGAACTTCTTCGGACTTATCGTGGAGCGATTAATACATCTCTTTCTCAGGTAATTGCACTTTTGGGAAATATATCTTCTGTGAACGTAGAAACAGAAGCAACATTGACGAGTTTGAGGGGGGCGATTAGTGCGGCCAAAGGTGCTCTTAAGCAAACAGAGGCTGAACTTTCAAGAGTTGTGGCTAACCCTGATAGAGCAGATGTTGTTGTAAGAGAAGCTGCGATTGCCCAAGCAAAAGCAAGAGTAGATCTTTTAAAAAACAGAATTACAGATGCGATACTCAGGAGTCCTGTATCGGGGACGGTCTCTAGTGTTTTGATAACTGGAGGAGAAGTTATTTCTCCGGGATCTCCTGTTATAGTTATTACTCCAGATAAAGATATCCAAATAGCGGTAAATATTTATGAGGGAGATATTTCTAAGGTTACCGTTGGAGATTATGCAAAAGCATCTTTTGTTGCTTTTCCACAAGAAGAATTTGAAGGAGAGGTGGTTTTTATAAACCCCACAGGAAAGTTGATAGACGGTGTAATTTATTATGAAATTAAAATTATGCTCTCTGAATATCCAGAAAAAATTCTTCCGCAGATGACGGTTGATGTTACAATCAGAACAGCCGAGAAAGAAGGTGTTCTCCTTCTTCCAGAAAGGGCTGTGCGGAGAAAAGAAGGGAAACAGTTTGTGATTATTTTAGAAAACGGGGAAAAGGTTGAAAAAGAGATTTTTACGGGATTAAGAGGAGAGGGAAGAATGGTAGAGATCGTTTCTGGAGTAGTTGATGGTGAAAAGGTTATTATCGAATAAAAATGGAAAAGATTATTGAGTTACAAGATGTTTCTAAAACATACTTCTTGGGGAAGATTAAAGTTGAAGTATTGAAAGGAATTACCTTAGGAATTAACAAAAAAGATTTTGCTCTTATTTTAGGTCCTAGTGGTTCTGGGAAGTCAACGCTTTTAAATATGGTAAGTTGTTTAGACATTCCTACTTCGGGGAAGATTAAGTTAGAAGGGAAAGACGTTTCTAAACTTTCTGAAGATGAACTAGCGGAAGTAAGGGGCAAAAAGATTGGCTTTGTTTTCCAACAGTTTAATCTTTTAACACATCTAACGGCATTAGAAAATGTAATTATTCCTACTATCTTTCAAGGGATACCAAAAGAAGAAAGAGAAAAAAGAGCAAGAGATCTGCTGTCTTCTGTGGGGCTTGAGAAAAGAATGGATCACAGACCGAAGGAACTTTCTGGGGGAGAATGTCAAAGAGTAGCTATTGCCAGAAGTCTTGCAAATAATCCCGAAATTATTGTTGCTGATGAACCAACGGGAAATATAGACTCTAAAACCGGAGAAATGATTATGAATATCTTAAAAGATTTAAATGAGAAAGGAAGAACAATAATTGTAGTAACTCATGATACAGAACTGCAGAAATTTGCCAACAAGATTATAAAAATAAAAGATGGAGAAATAGATGACAAGTGAATATTTAAAAATAGCATTGAAAAACTTAAGATCTCGTTCTCTGAGAAGTTGGCTTACAATTTTAGGTATTGTGATCGGAATATTTTTAGTTATTTCTTTACTTTCCTTAAGCGAGGGATTGAAAAAGTCTGTAATGAATGAGCTACAAATGATGGGGGGCGATATGGTGATGGTTTTTCCAGGAGATGTTTCTGATATGATGACACTGATGATGGGGGGTGTTGAACTGGACAACCGAGATATTGAGGCGATAAGAAGAGCCGAAGGAGTTGAGGTAGTTTTAGAGATGCCTTTTTCCGCAGTTATAGCAAGACACTTTCAAGAAACGGAAACAGCCATGATTTACGGAATAGACCTTAACGAGGGCCTTTATGTTTTACGAGAAAATGTGGGTTGGGATGTCGTAGATGGTAGCTTCCCAAGATCAGGAAGAAGAGAAGTGATGGTGGGCAATCTAGTTCCTAAAAATATTTTTCCAGATCTTGTTGTTGGAGACAGCATTGTTATTAAAGGAAAAGAATTTTTTGTCACGGGCATTTTGCGCTCTTTAGGAAATCAACAAGATGATTCCGCTATTGCTCTTGATTTAGAAGATTTTCGAGATGTTACCGGGAAAAGGGAGGGTACTCCGGTTGCAATGGCTAAAGTAAAAGCCGGATATGATCCAGATCTTGTGGCAGAAAATATCGAAAGAGAGTTAGAGTCCTCAGTTATTAAAAGAAGAAATGAAGATAGTCCTGCCTTTTCAGTGATGACCAGTGAAACGGTGACAGACATGGTGGCAAGTATTATGGGGGTTTTGCAAGCGGCAGTTATTGCCTTTGCAAGTATTGCAATTGTTGTTGGGGGAATTGGGATTATGAATACGATGTACACCTCTGTGAAAGAAAGAACAAAGGAGATAGGAATACTAAAGGCGGTGGGAGCGAGAAGAAAACATATTATTGCAATTTTTCTTTTTGAGGCAGGGATAATTGGACTTATTGGGGGGGTAGGAGGAGTTTCTCTTGGGATTCTCTTAGCATTTCTTGCCGAAACAATACTTTCTGGTTCAGGAGGAATGTTTTATCTTGAAGCACATATCTCTGTATGGCTTGTTCTTTTTGGACTTGCTTTTTCTTTTATCGTCGGATGTCTTTCTGGGTTTTTTCCTGCAAAACAAGCTGCAAAACTTGAACCTGTAGATGCGTTAAGATACGAATAATATGAAAAAACTATTTCGAGCTTTTTATAACGCATTTCGTGG
This sequence comes from uncultured Candidatus Saccharibacteria bacterium, assembly GCA_964544985.1. Classification (GTDB taxonomy): domain Bacteria; phylum Patescibacteriota; class Minisyncoccia; order Minisyncoccales; family PWPS01; genus PWHW01. The sequence continues at coordinate 4,853 of CAZJEE010000009.1, read as the reverse complement.
AATTAAAGAGGCCTTTCTTGAACAATCTTTCCGTGTTCTTTTTATAATCGCTTTTTTTGTTGCTTTTTGCCTTTTTTACTTCCCTTTTGAATCACTAGAAAGAGCCATTTTAATTCTTGTTGTGGTTCTTGTTTTATCACTAGAACTGATTAACTCTCAGATAGAAAGGATTTTGGATATCTTGAGACCTGACTACAGCGAAGAGGTAAGGAAAATGAAAGACATCTCTGCAGGTGCGGTATTAACAGCAAGTATTGGTGCTGTTGTTTTGGCAACAATCATTATTTTACCCTATATTATTATCCTTTTTCATCGAATTTTTTAAAGATGAAAAATAATATTTTACCAGTAATTAAAACAATTTTAGTTCTTTTTTCTGTTCTTATTATAGGAATGTTTGTTGGAGAAAGAGACTTCTTCACTTAAAAAAGAAGAGGATTTAAAAGTTGGTTACGGAGCGTTTGTCATCGGTAACCCTCAAGAACCTGCAGTTTCTCCGGGATCTTCTGCAGAAAAAGCGGGAATAAAAGAAGGAGATATTATTTTGGAAATTAACGGAGAGAAGATTACCATAAAGAATACTCTTGCGAGAATTATAGCTAAATATAATCCAAAAGATGAAATAGAAATTAAAATTCTACGAGACGAAGAAGAAATAAAAATTAGTGTTGTCTTAGGAGAGATAAACTAAACTTTTCCTTGATTTTTAATAGAAAAACTGATACTATAGATTCTCTAGAATAATTTTTATTTTTATGCCTACAGTACCAGGAGCCAACTTTACTCATAAAGCTCAACAAGCAATTATCACTTCTCAGAAAATTGCATATAAGCGGGAGAATCAACAAATTGTTCCCTTGCATCTTTTGTTTTCTTTGCTTATTCAAGAAGAAAGTATTGTGGTAAATGTTTTGGAAAGAATAGGCGTTGATAACGAAATGCTTAAAAAAAGAACTGATCGTTCGATAAAGATACTTCCTAAAATGCAAGATATTGAAAAAGCATCTGTTGGACAGTTTTATCTTTCTCAAGAGATAGCTAACGTTTTAAAGTATGCGGGCGATGAAGCAGAAAGAATGGGTGATAAATTTATCTCGATAGAGCACCTCTTTTTAGGAATACTACTTACTGAAACCAGAGCTCGGGATATACTAGAAACCGCAACATTCCTTCCTCAAGGAAAAGGAGGACCTGGTCCTATGGAAGCGGAGAAGATAAGCTACGAAACAGTGAAAAAGATTTTGGAAGATGTCCGCGGGAATCAACCAATCACCGATCCTCATCCTGAATCAAAGATGCAAGTTATTGAAAAATATACACGGAATTTAACTGATATGGCGCGTCAAGGGAAGATAGATCCTGTTATTGGTAGGAAAAAGGAGATGAGGCGCTTGATGCAGGTTTTATCGAGAAGAACAAAGAATAATCCTGTTTTAATTGGCGAGGCGGGAACCGGGAAAACAGCCGTTGTTGAAGGTCTTGCACAAAGGATTGCGAAGAAAGATGTTCCAGAAAGCTTGAAGAATAAGGAAGTGATAAGTCTCGATATCGGCTCACTTGTTGCGGGTACAAGATATAGGGGAGAGTTCGAACAAAGAATAAAGGCATTACTTAAAGAAATTAAGAGTCAAGAAGACAAGTATATTCTTTTTATTGATGAGTTGCATACGATTATTGGTGCTGGTGCTGCCGAGGGATCGATAGATGCTTCCAATCTTTTAAAACCTGATCTTGCGCGAGGAGAACTACGTGCAATTGGTGCGACAACTCTTAAAGAGTATCAAAAGTATATTGAACGAGATCCTGCTCTTGAAAGAAGATTTCAACCGATTACTGTTTCAGAACCAACAGAAGAAGAAACTCTTCTTATTCTAAGAGGAATAAGAGAGAAGTATGAAATGCATCATGGGGTAAAGATTGAAGATACGGCGCTAAAAGCCGCTGTTGAGCTTTCTTCACGATATATTACAGATCGTTTTCTCCCCGATAAAGCTGTTGATTTAATGGATGAGGCGATGAGCTCTTTAAGGCTTGAAGTAGAATCACAACCAGCAAGACTTGAAGACTTTAAAAGAGAAATTCAAGACTTAGAGATAGAGATGGAGTCTTTGAAAAATGGAAAAGGGGATGATACCGAAAGAAGGAAAAAAGTGATTTTGAGACAACTTGCTGATCTTAAAGAAAAAGCACAAGAACTTGAAGCAAGATGGAGAGCAGAAAAAGAAACAATAATGAGAATAAAGACAATCAAAAATGAGATAGATTCTCTAAAGTATGAGTCGGAAAGAGCGAGTCAAGAAGCCGATCTGCAAAGAGTGGCTGAAATTAAATACGGAAGAATACCAGAGCTTGCAAAAGAACTTAATGGGGAAGAGAAAAAACTAAAAAATCTTCAGAAAAAGAAACCTGTTTTGAAAGAATCTGTTTCAAGAGAAGATGTCGCAGGGGTTGTTTCTAGGTGGACAGGGATTCCCGCAAATAGTCTTTTAGAAGAAGAAGCTCAAAAATTAAGGAAAATGGAGGAGATTATTGGGAAAAGAGTGATTGGTCAGGAGGAAGCTCTTTCGGCAATATCACACGCTATTCGTAGATCCAGGGCCGGAGTTTCTGATGAAGGTAAACCTCTTGGCTCTTTTCTTTTTCTTGGACCAACCGGGGTTGGGAAGACAGAAACCGCGAGAGTTCTTGCTGGATTTCTTTTTGGAAGCGAAGATTCTCTAATTCGCATTGATATGTCAGAATATATGGAAAAACACTCTGTTTCAAAGATGATTGGTGCTCCTCCAGGATATATTGGACATGAAGATTCTGGACAAATCAGTGAGGCTGTAAGAAGAAGGCCATATAGTGTAATTTTGATTGATGAGATTGAAAAAGCACATCCTGACGTATTTAATATACTACTTCAGGTTTTAGAGGATGGAAGACTAACAGATTCAAAAGGAAGAAAAGTTTCTTTCAAAAACACAATTATTATCATGACTTCTAATGTTGGTTCTGAATATATCAACGAAATGGGAGCATTGGGTTTTAGCGCAACAGAAGAAGATAGTGCTCGCGAATCTTTAAAAGACAAAGTGACAGAAGCCGTTAAGGGGATGTTTCGTCCAGAGTTTTTGAATCGTATTGATGACATAATAATCTTCAATCATTTATCACAGAAAGATATTAATAAGATTCTTGATTTAGAACTTGAAAAGGTGACAAAAAGAATGAAAAATAATAATGGAGTTTTTGTTACTTTTCAAAAATCTGCGAAAGATATTTTAACAAGAGATGGTTTTGATAGAGAAATGGGAGCACGTCCCATGAAACGTCTTATTCAAAAGAAGATCCTTAATCCACTTGCTCTTGAAGTTATTTCAGGGAAAATAGAAAGGGGTGCGAGAGTGACTGTTAAAGAGAAAAATAACGAAATGGTTTTTGAAGATGCGTCAAAAAAGGTGAAAGATAAAATATTGGCCAATAATTAAATAAATTTATGAACCATTTTACCGGTATTTTTGTAGTTTTATCTTTAATTCTGCTTTTTTACGTATATGTTAGTTTTATGCATTACCTTTCTATTATAGGGGTGTTCTCTGGTTAATAAACAATGATCTATTTAAATAAAATCACGAAAAGTGGTTTTTTGATATTAAACACAATATTTCCAGGAGACAGAATCCTTGAAATTGACATATTTCAAGGATTTGTTATACTGCTAATAATATGAAAATAAGGAGATATTATGCCAATCTAGACTCTTATTTAAGGCCAAATAAAGTTTTGGTTATATATGGAGCAAGACAAGTGGGGAAAACGACACTTCTCAGAGATTATTTGGCAACAGTGAAAGGAAAGATTAAATACCGTCTTGATTCGGGAGAAGATATTAGTGTCGCAGAGGTTATAAATTCCAATAATTTTAATAAAATAAAAGAGTATGTGGCAGGGTATGATTTGATTGTTATAGATGAGGCACAAAAAATAAAAAATATTGGGGAAGGACTAAAGATAATAGTTGACGAAATTCCAGGAATTAAGGTTATCGCTACCGGATCTTCTTCTTTCGATTTAGCAGGACAAATAGGGGAACCTCTTACTGGTCGAAAGATAGTTTTGATCCTCTTTCCGGTTTCTCAGATTGAACTATCAAATATGTATAATAATCACGATCTTAGAAATAATTTACCAGATTATTTAGTTTATGGAGGATATCCTGAAGTAGTTGCAGAAAATAACATTGATGAAAAGAAAAGAATCCTTAATGAGATAGTTAATTCTTACCTTTTAAAGGATATTTTAGAAATGGAAAAGGTGAAAGGATCAAAAGTTCTTTTAGATCTTTTGCGTCTCTTAGCATTTCAGGTTGGCAGTGAGGTATCACTTTCTGAAATTGGGCAACAACTTCAAATAGATTACAAAACAGTAGCAAGATACATTGATTTATTTGAGAAGTCGTTTGTGTTAATCAATCTAAGAGGATTTAGTCGTAATTTGAGAAAGGAAATAACGAAGAAAAGTAAATACTATTTCTATGATAATGGTCTGCGGAATGCGGTGATAGCCAACTTTAATTCTTTAGAAATGCGTGATGATATTGGCAAACTTTGGGAAAATTTCTTATTTACAGAAAGAATAAAAAAACAAAATTATAGGAATATTTATACCAATAATTACTTCTGGCGCACATGGGAAGGACAAGAAATTGATTTTGTAGAAGAAAGAGAGGGCAATCTTTTTGGATTTGAATTCAAGTGGAAGGAAGAAAATGTAAAAACACCGAAAGATTGGACAAAAAGCTATCCAAAGGCAGAATTTCAAGTTATAAACCAAAAGAATTATCTGGAGTTTATAACATAACAAGAGAT
>CAZJEE010000008.1:0-41078 GCA_964544985.1 uncultured Candidatus Saccharibacteria bacterium | reverse complement strand
AATAATGGTTATTAAAAAAGAAAAGCTTTTTCAAAAAGACTATTTCGAGGGTTTGTGTTTTCCACAAAAAATTAATTTTAAAAGAAGAATTTTAGACGGATTTGAGTATCTTAAAAGAAAAGATGTAGAAAATAATGAAAACTACAAGCAACCAATTATTTATGTTGTGTTGGTTAATGAAAATAAAAGTATTTTTACTTATCAACGGGCCACGAAAGACAAGGATTATACAGAAAAAAGACTTCAAGGAAAATGGTCAATCGGAATCGGAGGTCATGTTGATAAGGAAGATGAAAGTGCAAGAGATCCGATTGAGAGTAGTGTCTTGCGAGAAATAAAAGAGGAAGTAAGGGCAGAAATAAAAGAACTAAAGCTCGTTGGTTACATTAATAATGATTCAAATAGTGTGGGAAAGGTTCATTTTGGACTGTTGTATCTTGCAGAAGTATCAGGAGATGTTGCTTCGAATGATAGCGAAATAAAAACAAGTAAAATGATGCAGTTTGAAGATATAAAAAATATTGAAATGGAGGATTGGTCCAAGATATCCTTAAAAGTAATAGAACATTTATTATAAAAAAAAGAGAGGGGATTAACCTCTCGTTAGTTATTCTTTTTAATTTCTTCTGTTATTTCAGAAAGTATTTCTAAATCTTTGTTGGAGAACTTAGAAAATATTCTTTTTTTCTTTTCTTCGCTACAATTTATAGTGTAACTTTCATCTTCAGAGAATATTAACAAAAGAAGATTAGAATTGGTGAGCGTAAATAATGAGTTTACAATGTCATTTGATATTGCACTGATTCCTAAATTATCAAAAGAAAAACATTTTAATAACTCCTCGTAGCGTTCATTTGCTTTTAATCTTCTAATTCCCTGGTGAAGTTTTTCGTAATCCCAGAGAGCAGATTTTCTATCTTTTAATCCGAGAGAAAGAATTACAAACAGTGTTTCATAAGTAGAAACTTTTTTAGAATAATTTTTAATGTCCACTTTGTAACCTCCTTTTTTTAAGATTATGCCATAAAAAACGAAAAATTACAACGTTTTTTATTTTTCTTAATTTGTTATAATAAAAATATGGAAGAAAAAAAATTATTTGAAGAAGAGGTAGGGGAGTTGCTCGCAAGACCGGGCAATGTTAGGGGGGAAGCGCTTAAATCTCATCAGTCTTTTATTATCTCTAAAGTGGGCGAAGAGGGATTTAAAAAAGTGGAGAATAAATTAAATGAAATAGGACATCCTATTGATTTTAAAAAAATAGAGCCCTATAAGATGTATTCTGCATCTTTGGCCGTTTTAATAATTTTAATCGCAAAGGAAATATTTAATTGGGACGATGAAGTAATAAAGGAATCCGGGAAGTTTAATATTAAAAATTCTTTTATTCTTAAAACATTTTTAAGATATTTTGTTTCTCCAAAAAGCTTGCCTGATGTTTTGTCAAAGTATTGGCAGAAAGAGTATGATTTTGGAACAATTGAAGGTGTGGAAACGGGAAATGAAAAGGAGCTTATAGTAAGAGTAAAAGACTATAATCTACATCCCCTAAACTGTATTGCATTTATTGGGGTGGGAGAGGAAGTATTAAAGTATGTAACTAGATCAAGTAAAATAATTATAAGAGAAACAAAATGTATTCATCGTGGTGATGAATATCATGAATATATTGTTCGTTGGATTTAATATTGTTTAAAATATGAAAAAAACAATTGAAAACTTAACGAAAGCATATTATGAACTAAAATGTGAAGAATATTAAAATATGGATGAATGTTTTGAAGTTATTGCGAGGGTTTTAGTTAAGAAAGATGAAAAAGTCTTACTTTGTAAAAGCATAACGCGGGATTATTATTTTTTTCCCGGTGGTCACGTTGAACTTGGAGAGATAAGTCAGGAAGCCGCTATCCGAGAAATGAAAGAAGAAAGAGGAAGTGTCCTTAAAAACTTAAAATTTATTGGCTTGATAGAGAATATTTACCCGGAAAAGGGAAAAACAAAGTACGAGATAAATATTGTTTTTGAGGGGGAAGAAGAGAATAGTGACGTTGAAAATGTCACGAAGGAGGATCATATTTTATTTGATTTTTTAAGTCTTGAAGAGCTCAAAAATACTGATATCAGGCCGGTACCTCTAAAAGAAGCTATTATAAAATATCTAGAGGAAAAGAATATTTTCTGGGAAAAAATCAAAGAGTAACTTAAAAAAGGAGAGATTTTTTTACTGAAGATAATAAGGCAGAATATAGAATTATCAAAAATAGGAAAATATGGATACAAGGAACTTTTCAAGGTTCCTTTTTTAAAAATAATTAAAAACCCTCTTAAGTTGAGAGGGTTTTTAAGGCTTCTCTGGTAACGTCAACCATAGTTTTATAGTTGTCGCTCATTAGATAACCTATTTCGTTTTTACTTTTGCCGTAGTAAGTTGAGTAAAGCCCAATTCCCATTTTTTCATAACTTGAATAGTTCATTAGTCCTCGGTTACATTTTCCATCGAAAATTGTACAAATCAAAAAACAGATATTAGCTGCTTGTTGCCACTGTAGTATATCTCTTGTACCTTCTATTTTTGATAAATAATCAATTACATAGAAACTGGACGGGGGATTTTTCGCGGTATCAGAAATTACTTTAGAGACATAAGTACCACAGTGGAAGTAATCAGAGTTGCAACATTCTTCATTAATTAAAACATTATGAATGCTTATACGAAGAATTTTTTCTAAATCAGAAAAAGTTGAAGTAATAATTCCCTTAGGGAGATTTGCTAAAAAGGAATTATTATTTTTAGCTTCTTTCATTAAATCAGAAAGTGTTTTATTGAAACCCTTGCTTTTTGTTGGGAAATAGAAGACCCTACCCATACCACCACCTCCTTTTTAAAGATTTTTTTTTATTTAAAGTTATTTATAAATAAATGTCAAGTACTAAGAGGACATTTTTTTGATTTGTTCTTTGATCGTTTCTTCTTCTATCTTACTATAAAGAATTGATGAGTTAACAACCTTTATTTTTTCTAGCTTTGGATATTCCCATTGAAGATTTAGATAATCTAAAGAAATTTGCGCACATATTTTTTCTGAAGTTTTTGGCAAAAACGGATTGAGAAGAATTGCCAGACATTTTATAACATGAAGAGAAACAGCAAGGCTTTCCTTAGCTTTCTCCGGACTATCTTTTATTGTTTTCCAGGGTTCTTTATTATTAATGTAACGATTGCCATGTTCTACCAACTTAAAAATATGTTGCAGTCCTTTTCGAAATTGTCCTTCTTCGATTTCTTTTGCAACAAGAGGAAATGTTTTTCCAGCTAAATTAAGAAACTCTAAAGAATCTTTGCTTTGATTTTTAGGGAAATCAATACCGTCTTTAAAGTTTTTTTCGATAAAAGATGTAATTCGATATACAAAATTACCGAAGTTAGCGATTAACTCGTTATTAGTTTTTGAAGAAAATTCTTCCCAAGAAAAATCTGCGTCAGAAGTTTCTGGTCCGTTGGCGACCAGATAATATCTTAGCGTTTCTGGATCAAAATGTTTTAAAAAATCAAGAATCCAGATTGCCCAGTTACGGCTTTTTGAAAACGGTTTTTTTTCTAAGGTAAGATATTCTGAAGATATTATTCTATCCGGAAGATGAAGATCTTTGTTGCCGATAAGAATAGCTGGCCAGATTATTGAATGAAAAGGAATATTATCTTTCCCATGAACATAGTAATGAATTGCTTTTTCATTTTTCCAAAAATCTTCCCATTTCTGATTTTCTTTCAAAGACCACTCTTTGCTCGCGGAAAGATATGCACAGACCGCTTCGAACCAAACATATATTTTTTTTGTTTCGTAACCTTCTAATGGAATTGAAACTCCCCACTTTGTATCGCGGGTAATTGAACGATCGTGAAGACCTTGATCTAAAAATTTAAGAGTAAAGTTTTTTGCGTTTGTTCTCCATCCAATGCTTTTTTTTACCCATGTCGTAAGTTCTTTCTGAAAGGCAGAAAGTTTAAGAAAAAAATGTTCAGATTCTTTCCAAACAGGGACATTCTTACATGTTTTACACTTTGGTGTGATAATTTTTTTTGTTTCCATCAAGTTTCCACAACTATCACACTGATCACCGCGAGCAGAATCATAGTGACAAATATAACATTCTCCTTCGATATATCTATCGGGTAAAAACTTTGCACAATTCTCACAATATGGAAGTTCTTCTGTCTTTTTATAAATTAATTCTTTTTCGTATAGTTTCAGAAATATTTCTTGAACAGTTTTTTTATGTAAAGGAGATGTTGTTTTTGTGAAGAAATCATAAGAAAAACTTAATCCACCTACTAATGTGTCGATAAATTCTTGGTGATATTTGTTAGCAATTTCTGATGGATGAACGTTTTGTTTCTCGGCTTCAAAAACGATAGGTGTACCATAACAGTCGCTACCAGAAACATAGAGAACAGAGTCTTGATTTAATCTAAAATATCTTGCTAAGATATCGGATCCGATAAGACCTGCCACATGACCAAAATGTAGTGAGCCGTTTGCATAAGGCAGAGCAGCCGCGATTAGTATTTTTCTTTTCATATATCTTTTTTATCATATTTCTTTCTTTTTTTAAAGAGAATATTTGAATTTTTTCTTTTTTTCGACTATTCTTAGAAAATTTGCAATGTAAATAATTCTTTTATGAAAATTCTCAGAAAGAATTAATTATTGAATATGTTGAAAAAGCCTTAAATATCGTTTTAAATGAAAAAGAAGAAGTTTTGTGGAGTATTAATAATAAAGGAGAAGATTTAATAATAAAGAGATGAATTTCTTTAAAATAATTTCATATTATTTACCGTTTCTTAAAAAACACGTTTTTTCTCAAATTGTTATATTTTTAGGATATGGTATTGGAACACTTGGAGTAACAGTTCTTGTGCCTTTGACTTATAAGGGAATTATTGATGTAGTCTCCGAAAATCCAGATAATGCGGTAGAAAAACTGGGAACATTACTCTTAATCTTAGTATTTAGTATTTTAGGATATAATCTATTTTTTAGATTAGCTGATTATTTTATAACCAAATCTCAAAGCAAAATCATAAAAGATCTTTATGATCACTCTCTGAAGAAACTGCAAAAACACTCTTATGTTTTCTTTTCAAATTCTTTTGTGGGTGGATTGGTTGCAAAAACAAAAAGATTTGTAAATTCATTTGGGACTCTTCACGATCAATTTGTATTTCATGTTTGGATGAGCGGTATTGCCCTAACTAGTCTTTTTATTGTTTTATTCAACGAATCAAAAACCTTAGGAATAGTTTTTCTTTTTTGGATTATCATGTACGGCTTTCTAGTAAAATTAATGATCAAGTGGCAAATTCCTAAAAGTTTAGAAAGTGCAAAAGCCGATACAAAAACGACTTCTCAATATGCTGATATTATAACCAACATTCTGACGGTAAAGATGTTTGGTAATAGTCTGCGAGAGCAAAAATATTTTGAAGACACAACAGATGAAGAAGAAGATAAAAGAACCAAAGCTTGGATGCAACTAAATTTTTGGAACGGGATGTATCAAAGTTTGATAATTGGATTTTTCAACATTGCTATTATTTGGATTGCTGTTGATTTATGGATAAAAGGATCAGTATCTGCCGGAACAATTGTCCTTGTCCAGGTTTATGTTCTTACGTGTTTTAATATTGTTTGGAATATTAGTCGAAGTCTTATCAAAGCATCTACGGCGATAACTGACGCGGTAGAGATGATTAGTATTTTTGAGAAAGAGCCTGATGTTAAAGATATTCTAAAACCGAGAAAGTTAAATATCACAGAAGGGAAAATTAACTTTAAAAATGTTACTTTTGCTTATAAAGATGGTGAATCGGTTTTTAATAATTTTAATTTAGAAATGAAAAAAGGAGAAAAAGTTGCATTAGTTGGAAGATCGGGCGCAGGGAAAACGACGTTTGTAAAACTGATTTTAAGATTTTTAGATGTTGATAGTGGGGTTATTGAAATTGATGGGCAAGATATTTCAGAAGTTGGTCAGGATGACTTAAGGGATAGCATTGCATATGTGCCACAAGATCCTTCTCTATTTCATCGGTCAATCAAAGAAAATATTGGATATGGAAAAGATGACGCTGATTTTTCTGAAATTATTGAAGTTGCAAAGCGTGCTGAAGCACATGACTTTATTTTAAATCTTCCAAATGAATATGAATCTCTTGTTGGGGAAAGAGGAATAAAATTATCGGGAGGAGAAAGGCAAAGAATTGCCATTGCACGCGCAATGCTTAAAAAGTCATCGATCGTTATCTTAGATGAAGCGACGAGTTCGCTGGATACTCTTGCGGAAGAAAAAATCCAGAAAGCCTTACTAGATTTAACTAGAAAAACCACGACAGTTGTTATTGCTCATCGCTTATCAACAATTAAAAGAATGGACAGAATTATTGTTTTTGAAAAAGGAGAGGTGGTTGAAATGGGAACACATAAAGAGTTACTGAAAAAAGAAGGGTTTTATGCTAATCTTTGGGAAAGTCAAGTTGGAGGATTTATTAAATAAAATATGAAAAAAGATTTTAAAGGGAAAATAATTGAGATTAGAAAGTTTTCGAAAAAAGACGTGAAAAGAGCAGAAGACTTCATGATTTTTATTAACTCATTAATTAAAGAAGAAGCAAAACTTCTCTTAAATAGAAAGCAAACGTTAAAAGATGAGGAAAGATGGATCAAAGAAAGGGAAAAGAATATCAGAAAAAAGAAAGAAATTTATTTAGTTGCTGAGCATAATGGGGAAATTGTTGGAACAACATCAGTTCGCCTAAGAGAGGGAAGAGAATCTCATATTGGAGAATTCGGGATATCAATAATTGATGGTTATCGGCGGATTGGATTAGGAAAATTTTTAATGAACGAAATAATTAATTTAGCAAAAAAAGAGATAAAAGATAGCATAAAGATTGTTCGTCTTAGTGTTTTTTCTAACAATAAACCGGCACTTGGGCTTTACAAAAAGATGGGTTTTAAGATCGTTGCGAAGATTCCAAAACAACTACAATACAAAAAACGACTAATTGATGAGATTGTAATGTTAAAGTTTCTTAAATGAAGTTTGTGAAAAAAATTTCGAATATAAATTCTCTTGTTTTTAAATTATTTTCTGTTATCTTTTAATGTAAGATGAAAATATTTTGTTTTGATTTTGATGGCACAATAGCCGATACTTTGCCAATTATTGTTAGAAAAGCAAATTATCTTTTAAAAAAAAGTGGAGAAGATGAGATTAGCGATAAATTATTAAGAAGGTTGCGAGAGGAAGGAATGGAAGAAGTTTTATTGGATGCAAATATTCCTTTATACAAGCTATTTCTTTTATATTTTAAAATTAAAAAAGAAATAAACAAAGAAATCTCAAAGATTACTGTAAATGAAGAAGTAAAGGATGTTATAAAAAAAATAAAAAGGGAAGGAAATACGGTTGGAATCTTAACATCAAATTCAAAAAAGAATGTTAAGGATTTTCTTGACAAAAATGACTTAAATTTTTTTGATTTTATAAAAACCTCGGGTATTCTGGGGAAAGAAAGAGAAATTAAAAAACTAAAACGAAAAGGAGGGATTTTTATCTATATTGGGGACGAAGTAAGGGACATAAGGGCGGGAAGAAAAGCAAAAGTAAAAACAGTTGCCGTGTTATGGGGACTTTCTTCGAAGAAAGCCTTGCTTCGCGAAAGACCAGATTTCTTAATTGAAGAGCCGCGCGACCTATTAGATATCTCTTTTTAAATTTCGTAGATTATTATTAATACGAAAAATGAAAAATAGGGTATTAATGTTTGGATGGGAGTTTCCACCTCATAACAGTGGGGGACTTGGTGTTGCTTGTCATGGACTTACTAAAGCACTTGTTAAAAAAAATATAGATATTATTTTTGTTCTTCCGAGAAAACTAGAAGGAGTTGATGAAAGTTTCTTGAAGATAGTTGATGGAAAAATACTTTGTAAGACATCTTATCTTTTTAATTCCCCACTTTATCCTTACGTGACAGGTGAAAGATATCATTCGGATTTTTTCCATAATAATGAATTTTTCGGCAACAGTCTTATTGAAGAAGTATTTCGGTACGCAGAATTTGGAGAAGAAGTGGCAAAAAAAGAGCATTTTGATGTGATTCATGCTCACGATTGGCTTTCTTTTGGAGCAGGTATTAGAGCAAAAATGATAAGTGGCAAACCATTGATTGCCCACGTTCACGCCACGGAGTTTGATCGTGGAGGAGGAGAGGGTGTCAATCCTCTAGTTTATAATCTTGAGAAAGAGGGAATGGAGAAAGCAGATAAGGTGATAGCGGTTAGTAACTTTACAAAAAACATTATCATTAATAAATATGGGATTAACCCAGAAAAAATAGAGGTAGTATATAATGGAATTGATTTTTTAGAAGAAGAAGGGTTAACTGAAAATGTTCACAAAATTAAAGAGGCAGGAAAGCAACTAGTTCTTTTTGTAGGACGACTCACTCTTCAAAAAGGGCCTGATTACTTTATTAAAGTTGCTAAAAAAATCTGCGATTTTACAGAAGATATTTATTTTGTTATATCGGGCTCTGGAGACATGCAGGAATATTTAACAGAAGAGGTTGCAAGATTAAAGATTTCAGATAGAGTTCTTTTCTCAGGATTTTTAAGGGAAAAAGAACTTCAAGAAATTTATCAATCAGCAGATTTGTTTGTGATGCCATCTGTATCAGAACCGTTTGGGATTACTCCGCTTGAAGCTTTAGCTAACGGTACTCCCGTGTTAATTTCTAATCAATCGGGGGTTTCAGAGTTAGTTTCACATGCGCTTAAAGCGGATTTTTGGGACGTGAATGATATGGTTAATAAGGTTTTAGCAGCATTAAAATACAAACCGCTTTCATATTGCCTCGCAAAAAACGGAAGGCACGAAGTAGCCGGTATTACCTGGAGTAAGGCGGCGGAAAAATGTATTAATATATATAATTTAGTCTAATAAAATGCCATCAGTTTGTTTTTATTTTCAAGTCCATCAACCCTTCCGGATAAAAAAATACAATTTTCTTGATATTGGCAAAGATTCTGATTACTTTGAAACCAAAGAAGAAAATGATTTAAATAATCGTTTTATAATGGAAAAAGTTGCAAGAAAATCCTATATCCCAACTAACAAAATTCTATTCAAGCTTCTTAAAAAACATCCTGAGTTTCGCTTTACTTTCTCTTTTTCTGGAGTAGCACTAGAACAGATGGAAATGTATTCAAAAGAAACTTTAAAGACATTTCAGGACCTTGTAAGTACCGGGCGCGTGGAAGTTTTAGGAGAAACTTATTATCATTCCCTTTCTTTCTTATATTCTAAAGAAGAGTTTCAGAAACAAGTTAAGATGAATATGGAAAAGATTGAAAAACTTTTTGGCATAAAACCGAGAGTGTTTCGATGTACCGAACTTGCATACAGTAACGAAATTGCAAAACATGCACAAGAAATGGGATTTGAAGGAATTCTAGGAGAAGGAGTTGATCATATTTTAGGATGGAGATCCCCAAATTTTCTTTACAAAACCAAGAATTCAAATATTAAGCTTTTTTTAAAAAACTATCGGCTTTCTGATGATATAGCGTTTCGTTTCTCCGAAAAATCTTGGAAAGAACATCCCTTAACTGCTGAAAAATTTGCCAAATGGATTTCTGACGTAAATGGAAATGGAGAAATTGTTAATCTTTTTATGGATTACGAAACATTTGGTGAACATCAATGGGAAGAAACAGGAATTTTTAATTTTTTAGAATCACTTCCTAGTGAAATTCTAAAGAATAAAGATAACGATTTTTCGACGTTATCAGAAAGTATTGATCGATATAGTGTACGAGACGAGATCGATGTACCGCAGATCACTTCTTGGGCTGACATAGAACGCGATCTATCAGCGTGGACTGGAAATGAAATGCAAAAAGATGCGCTAGATAAGCTCTATGGCTTAGAAGAAGATGTCCTTTTTTTAAATGATGAGGGAATTACTGATTCTTGGAGAAGATTTCAAACATCTGACCAGGTTTATTATATGAGTACAAAAGGAATGGGAGATGGAACAGTGCATGGATATTTTAGTCCGTATAAATCTCCATATGACGCTTTTATATCTTTTAGTAATGCATTAAGCGATTTTAAATTAAGAATAGAAGAAAAAAAGATTTCTAAAAATCAATAAAATCAATATGAAAAAAACAGAAAAAATTATTCCACTATGTGACAAGTTATTTGAAGTTTCATATGAAGTTTGTAACAGGGTAGGGGGTATTTATCGTGTTTTAGAATCAAAAGCGGATAAGATGATCTATCACTATGATAACAAGTATTTTCTTATTGGTCCTTATTATCGGGATAAGGCAAGAGGAGAGTTTAAAGAAGATGCTCCACCAGCAGAGTTCAAAAAAGTTTTTCAAAAATTAGGGGAAGAAGGTTTAAGGTGTCATTACGGAAAATGGTTAGTAAAAGGAAAACCGATTACGATACTCATTGATTTTAGTGATTATTTTTATAAAGTGGATGAGATTAAAAAAGAAATGTGGGAAGAATTTGGTGTTGATTCTCTGCACTCAGGATATGATTTTAATGAGCCTGTTTGTTGGTCGTATGCTACAGGGAGACTAATAAGAGAACTTGCCGCGGAATTTAAAGGTGAAAAGATAGCAGCTCATTTTCACGAATGGCTTTCTGGCGCTGGGCTTCTTTATCTCAAGGCAAAAAAAGCTCCAGTTAAAACAATATTTACAACTCACGCAACAAGCCTGGGAAGAACTCTCGCTTTTCATAGTATTAATTTTTATAAACTTCTTGATGAAATTAATCCTGACGAAGAATCTCGGAAACATGGTATTTTCCCGAAACATTCAATTGAAAAGTCCTCTGCAAAAGAGGCGGACGTGTTTACTACGGTAAGTGAAATAACCGGTATTGAAGCTGAAAAATTTCTTGGTAGAAGTCCAGATGTGATCCTTCCTAACGGATTAGATATTGAAAAGTTTTTGAGCTTCGAAGATATTGTTGTTAAACATCGTCTCCAACGAAAGAGTTTAAGAAACTTTGTGGCATCTTATTTTTTCCCATATTACACCTTTGATATAGAAGAAACTCTTTTCTATTTTATTATCGGGAGAAACGAACTACGAGCAAAAGGGATTGATATCTTTATTGATTCTTTGGGAAAATTAAACAAAAAAATGCGTGAAGAAAAAAGTAAACGAACAATTGTTTCTTTTTTATTTATTCCCGCTGATGTGCGCGGAATTAATCCTTCGCTTCTTGAAAACGTTGAATATTTCAGAGATCTCCAGGAATCATTTAAAGGAACTTATTCTGATATCGAAGAGAGAATGTTGTATAATGTTTTGCGTGGAAAAGAGTTAACAAAAGAGAATCTTATTAGCGAAGATTATCTTTTAGAAATTGAAAAAAAATTACACCGCATAAAACGGAACGGCGAAACGCCATCTCTTTCAACTCATCACCTTAACTCGCTTCATGACGAAATAATTAATCATCTAAAAGCGGCTGATCTTTTAAATCGAGAAGAAGATAGAGTAAAGGTAATTTATTATCCAATTTATCTTACTGGTCATGATGGTCTTTCAAATTTAAACTATGAAGAGGCTCTTGAGGCTTGTCATTTGGGAGTCTTCCCAAGTTTTTATGAGCCTTGGGGATATACACCTCTTGAGGCTGCTGCTCTTGGCGTTTCTTCTGTAACGACTGATTTGGCTGGATTTGGAAGATTTTGTGCCGGACTAAAAAGAAAAAAAGATCGTCCAGGGATATACGTCTTAGAAAGAGAAAAGAAAGAAGATGCTTTAGTAACAGAAGATTTATATAAATTTTTATATGAGTTTATGAAAACTAGTAGGCGTGAAAGAGTAGAGAATAAGATTGAAGCGCGGAAAATCGCTGCTCGGGCGGATTGGCAAAGTTTTGTTTATAACTATTTAATTGCTCACAACAAAGCGTTTGAAAAATGAAAGTTACACACTTTTTAACGACTCGAAAAAAAATAGAAAAAGAAATAGATACTGCCAGTTTTTTACTTTCCAATAAGCTTGGAGATTATCTTTGGATGAGCGGTAATACAAAAAGTCGCTATGAGGGATGGTTTTGTCGATTGGATGAAAAAATGTATCGTTTTATCGAAGAAATCGAAGTAGAGGACGGAGGGAACGTCCTGGCTGTCGGAAACTTTTTTAATCATATAGAAAGAAAGAGAGAAAATATTGAAGAGATCTTTTATCTTTCAGAATCTTCTCATTCTTTTGTTTATGAATTAACTGAAAAAAGAAATATAAGAATATTTTTTGATGTTAAAGAATCTTATTCTTCGCTTCCACCAAAAGATTATACGATAACAAGAGAAAAAGAATTTCTAATAATAAAATTTGATCCTCATTTATACCTTGCAATTAAAACACAACAGGGAGATGATATTAAGGAAATTATAAACAAGCACTATTCTTATGATCAGTCGCGCAACTCTCCACCTTTTACAAGAAATGTCTATAAGGGGCTTCTGCTTTCTGGTAAAAGATTTGTTTTTGCAGTTGCAAGTAGTAAAAAAGATGTTCTCCGGGAAATAAAAAAGATTGTTTTAAAAAACAACCCCAAAGAAAAGCGTGATATAGATTTTTTGTGTGCTAAAAATGCTCTTGATAGTCTTTTTGTCCAAAAAGAGAACGGTGTTTATGCGGGTCTTCCTTGGTTTTTTCATTTTTGGCAAAGAGACGAGGCAATCTCTTTAAAATCAGTTACCGAGATCGATAAAAATATTGGAAAAGAAGTGTTTTTTCGCTTAATGGAAAGTGGACTTAAAAAGGGTCCTGGAGGGGTAAGAAATATTGACACCATAGGATGGGCAGTAAAAAGGGCTGAAAATATTTTCCCTTTTCTCAATGTTTCGGAAAAAGAAAAAATAAAAAGAAAAATTAAAAAATATCTGGAAGAGTTCTTATGGGCATTTACCGAAGATGGGTTATTTGTAAATCAATCATATGAGACATGGATGGATAGCTTAAAGCGAGATGGGGCAAGAATAGAGTTACAGGCAATGAAGCTTAATATGTATAAAACTCTTCGTTTATTGGCAAGGGAAAAAAGTGAAAAAGATTTTTATGAGAAGTTAGAGAGTGAAATGAAAAGCAAAGTGAGAAAAGCCTTTTTTGACGGAGAGAATCTTTATGATGGATATTACCCAAAGAGAAGTCAGCTGGAGAAGGTTATTCGTCCCAATATTTTCATTGCCGCATATATTTATCCCGAACTCCTTTCTAAGAAAGAGTGGATAAAATGTATTAATAATGCACTAGATAAACTTTGGCTTCCATGGGGTGGCGTCTCTACATTGGATAAGACCGATGTAAACTTTTGTGATTGGCATACCGGAGAAGATTCAAGAAGTTATCATCAAGGAGACAGCTGGTTTTATTTAAATAATTTAACAGCGATTGTTCTCTACAGGATAGACAAAAGAAGGTTTAAAAATTATATTAAAAAAATTATGGAAGCTAGTAGAGAAGAAATTCTTTTTATGGGAGCTGTTGGGTGTCACGGAGAAGTTAGTTCTGCCTCAGAATTAAGAAGTGAGGGATGTGTTAATCAGGCATGGAGCAATGCGTTGTATATAGAGGCAAAAAGAGAAATTCGTTTTTAGTTATATTTTATCCAGAATCTCTTTAATAGTTTTCATGTTTTTTTGCTCTAAATCAACACGAGTTATCTTTTGAGAAATAAGAAGAGCGGCAAGTGGCTTTGTTTCTTTATTTCGATATCGATTAGGATATGTTTTTTCTAAATCTTTTTCTAAAATAAAAATCTCTTTTTCTTTTAGTTGATCTATTTTTTCACGAAAAGTACTTTTTCTCTTAAATTTAGGGAATTTTTTTACTCTTTGAAGAGAGGATGAATTTATTGCATCACTGTCGAGCATGATGGCGTAAGGAATATTGAATATCTCACAAAGATTAGCGTAAAGATCTACAGCACCTTTTCCGCTGGTATAAACGACTTTAATATCTTTTTCTTTTTCATAGAAACGAGCTATCATTTCTCGCATGAAGATAGCGTCAGAAATTCCTTCAACCAGAAGAACTTTATCAGCAAAGAGCATTCCAGAATTATCATCGTTTATCTCTTGGACAAAACGATTTAAATCAACATCTTTTTTATGGAAGCCGTAGAGAGCTGTGCTTTTTTCTTCGTTACGTGTAACTCTCCAAATGTTTGGCAAATATTTCGCCTGAACAAAGGAGGGGTGGTGTGTTGTCAGAAAAATTTGTTTTTTACTGCTTTTTGTTTCCAAAATATGAATGAATTTTTTAATTATCGATGGGTGAAGGTGGCTCTCTGGTTCGTCAATTAGAATAATTTTATATTGTGGGTGAAAGACGTAGAAAAGTATGATAAATAATCGTCTAAATCCTTCTCCCATTCTTTCAATTGAGCGACTTTTTTCATCGGCGTAAACGTTGTAAAGAAAAAGCTCTTCATTGATTTCGACCCCTTTAAAATATTTTTCAAGTGCATGAGAAAATTCGTGATATTCTTCAGAAAAATTTTTTTTAAAGAGACGAAGGCCGTCAACAACTTTAGAATAGTTCATATTTTCATTAATACGTACAAAAGAATCTGCCATAACAATCGAGGAATGGTTTGAAAGTAAGCCATCCTTGCAAGTAAGAAAATGTTTTTTATTTTGTGAGACAATAGTCATCTTTATATCTGTATTTTTGTCAAAGAATCTTTCTTCTTCAAGATTACTATCAAAAAAAAGATGGATTGCGTCTAGAATATTTGTTTTTCCGGCATTATTTGGACCGACCAGAATATGAAACCCATAAAAATCCCTTAAATGTATCGGGCTTTTAATGCTCTTGTAATGATTGATGATAATTTCTTTGATGTGCATACTGAAATGATTATAACTTTTTCTAGAAAAAAATAAACCAGAAAAACTATAATTTACGGAAAATGCGAGGAAAGGTCTTGCATAAATTTATAGAATTGTTTATAATGGCTAAACGTTTTAAAAGGTCGAGTTAAACATTAAATAAGAAAGACATGGACACTAAAAAAATACTTATTGTAATTGCAATAGTTTTAGCAATTGTTGTAGTTGTTGCTGCATTTTCTCTTATGAATGAAACTGGTGAACTTCCATTGGAACCTGAATTTCCTGTCGATACAGAGGAACCTAATGTTGATGCTGAATTTGATTTTGATCTTGAAGAAGAAACAGTGGTTGAAGAACCAGTGGTTGAAGAACCAGTTGTTGAAGAACCAGTTGTTGAAGAATAATTAGAATTTTGAAAGACTAAAAAGCTCCTCTTTTGCTAAAAAGAGGAGCTTTTGTTATAATCTTGATAAGAGCTTTGAAATATGATACTTTCAAAAAATGTCTAATACACACAAGGCAATAATTATCGTCTCAGCATCTTTAGGACTGATTTTGTTTTCCTGGCTTTTTATATCACTAAGTAATCAATTTTTTCCAAGGCAAGATGTTCCAACAATAAAAGAAGGAAGTATTATTGCAGAGAACTGGATTAGAAATAATTCTTTCTCGTATCCATTTTATGGAAAAAATCTTAAACTTATTAATCAAGAAGAAATATTAAGAGGTGAATATCAATTTTCTTTCTCATTTATCACAGAAAATCCTGAATACGGAATACAAGAAAATGAGATAACTATTAAAACAAAAAATACAGAAATTATAGAAGCCATCACAAATAATGTCTTTGATGAAATAAACAATAAATTTGTTGAAAAGAGCGAAACATTAAAGTTGTTTTTTGTTTTTCAAGAAGAAGAAGAAGAAGTAATCAAGGACGTGGAAAGAGTTGTTACTGCTTCAGTTGTTGAAGGTATCGAAAAGATATTATTAGAGGAGCTTTTGGCTGGTCCGAACGAAAAAGAAACAGCACTTGGATATTTTTCCTATATTGATACTGGAACAGAGTTGTTTTCTTTTAATATTGAAAATGAAACTGCCTATGTTGAACTTAGTATTGGACTTGATCAACAAACAGAGCTTGGACAAGAACAGATAAAGAAGACTCTCGCTCAGTTTAGTAGTGTAAAAGAAGTTCGTGCTCCAGAAAGAAAACGTGTTGTAACTATTAATGTAGAAGGAGTACCTGAAGATTTCTTATTTACAAAAGATTTGAAAGAAGGTGCAACCGGTATCGATGTAAAATATTTACAGATGATTTTAAATGCAGACCCCGATACAATGGTGGCGCAACAAGGACCAGGATCTCCTGGTGAAGAAGTGGAATCTTTTAGAGAATCAACCACGCGTGCTGTAAAATCCTTCCAACGGAAATATGCCGATGAGGTTTTAAAGCCCGCTGGATTAATTCTAAGTAACGGAATCGTCAATGAACATACAAGAGACAAACTTAATGCTATACTAGAGGAAAATAGGTGGTAATTTATTTAAAGTCGGATTATTAATTTAATTTTTAAAATATTATGATTAACAAACTTTTAGTTGCAGTTATTATTATTGTAGCTATTGGATTTATCGGCTTTCTTATTTCTAATTTAGAAGTAGCTGATATTCAAGAAGAGGAGAACTTCGATGAGTATGTTTTATTAGCTGAAGAGTGGATTTACGAAAACTCATTGACATTTAACGAGCGCGGTGGCTTAGACCTTGAACACATAAGAACAGTTGAGATTGAAGATGGAGTTTATGAGATAACCTTTAATTTTAACTCTTCATTTGCAGGATATGGTGCAATCAAAGAAGACGAGATGACTGCTCAAGTTATTACTCCACACGTCGTTGTCGTGGTCGTGGAAGGTGAAACAATAAAAAGTGTTGTGATAGATGATATTTTTGACGAAACTTCCAACGAAGAAAATGAGATGGTAGAAGTTGATGTTTATTTTGTTGTTGTCAGAGATAATAATGAAGAGCTGATCGCAGTAAAAAGACTGCTTTCTATTAATGAAGAAGTAGAAAAGAATGCTTTGCTTCAACTTTTGCTTGGATTAACAGAGGAAGAAAAGAGCCTTGGATACTCAACAACAATTAATAATAATGTAGAAATTAACGATTTCTATATTGAGGAAAAAGTAGCACAGGTTGATTTTACAGAAGAGCTTAATGTTCCTGGAGGTTCAGCGTTAGTTATGATGATCCGGGATCAAATTGAAAAAACACTTCTTCAGTTTGATACAATCGAGAGAGTTGAAATATCAATTGAAGGCGAAACAGAAGATATCTTGCAACCATAATTAAAGATCTTTCTAAGAACGGCAACAACGTTGCCGTTTTTTGTTTTTAGTGGTAATTTTATCAAAACAAAACTTAATTTTTAAAAAATATTAATGCCAAAAATTGGAGGACATGTATCAGTTGCTGGTGGGCTTAGTAATTGTGTAAAGAACGCAAAAAAAATAGGCGCAGAGACGATTCAAATTTTTGCAGGAAGCCCGCGAAAATATGATGTATCATCTTTAAATGAAGATGAAATTAGTAGGTATAAAGAGGGGATTAAAATAGAAAAAATTTCTCCTGTTTATATCCATGCTAGTTATTTAGTAAATCTGGCATCAGAAGAAAAAAGAATTTTGGATAGTTCACTAAAGTGCATGATTGACAACCTCCAATTTGCTTCAAAAATCGGCGCAGCAGGGGTTGTTTATCATCCGGGTTCTCCAAAGGGAGGATCAAAAGAAAAAGCGATAGAACGTGAAATAATAGCCATTAAAGCGATTCTAAGAAGGATAACGGAAGATGTTTTACTGATTATTGAAAACACAGCCGGAATAAAGAAGATTGGCACAGACCCTGATGAGATAGGATACATTCTTAAAAAAGTTAACTCCAAAAATCTTAAGGTGTGTGTTGATACAGCGCATTCCCTGGAATCGGGAAATATTAAAAATTTTAATGAAGATGAAATTAATAAATGGCTTTCTTGGTGGGAAAAAGAAGTGGGGCTAAATAATCTTTCTTTATTACACATTAATGATTCACTAACAGAAAGTGGTTCACATCATGATCGGCATGCTAATATTGGAAAAGGATTTATTGGTCTTGAAGGATTTAAAAACTTAATGAAATTTAATGAGTTAAAAAAAATTCCTTGGATCTTGGAGGTCCCCGGAATTAATAACGATGGGCCAGACAAGGAGAATATTGATATATTAAAAAAAATTCGCGAGTAGTATTATTGCTTTTTTCATTTTTTCAAGATAGACTAAAAAAAGATTAATTAATTTACAAATTTATGAAAAAAGTTGTAGTAGGAGGAACATTTGATTTACTACATAAAGGGCATCGTTACTTTTTAGAAAAAGCATCTTCTTTGGGAAGCGTAAAGGTAGGACTTACATCAGATGAAATGGCTTTTGAAACAAAAGGAGAGGGAGTTGAAAGTTTCGAAGAAAGATCTCAACATATTCTTGACTTTCTTAATGAAGTTGACATTGAAAAAATTAATGATTCTGTCGGATTTGCTGTTGTAGAAGATTTTGATTACATTGTAGTTTCCTCAGAAACAAGAACTCGTGCAGAAAAAATTAATCAAGAAAGAGAAGCAGCAGGAAAAGAAAGAATCGAAATTATAGAAGTTGATTTTATTTTAGCTGAAGATGGAGAGCCAATTTCTTCGACAAGAATCAGATCTGGGGAGATTGATAAAGAGGGTAATTTAATTAAAGAATGAAGTTATTATGAGACAGATAATGGATTTCTATAACATTATCGAATTGGTCAATCAGTCGATTTTAGAAAAAGAAGATCTTGAAATCTATTATCCTCGCACTGAAAATAATAAAGAAGGGTGGCGGAAAATTACTCCTTACAGCATAACAACTGATATTCCTCCTGAGGGAGAAGTTCTTGTGGTAGGAAAGGATCGACTAAGCCCAGGGCACATTTTAAATGCATACGATGACAAAAATAAAAAAGATCTGAAATCTTTTATTTTAGGAAAAATCACACAGGTGCGTATTACACAAAAATAAAAAATGAGTGAAGATTGTAGCCTAATTATTGAAAATGCTAAAGATGGCTTTGTTATAGTTGACGGTGATTTTGTTGTTTACATAAACCAGTATCTCTCAGATGCTCTGGGTTTTAAAAAAGATGAGATTGTTGGTAAAAATTTCTTGGATTTTATCGTAAAAGAACATAAAAATAGCGCGCAAGAAAGTCTTGAAAAAAATGAAAATATTCATGAGGTGAATTTTCAAAAAAAAGACGGAAGCTTTTTGCTAACCGAAGTTCATTCGCAAAAAACAAACTATAAACAAAAAGAAGCTAATTTACTTATAGTCAGAGACATTACTACGAGAAAAAAAATAGAAGAAGTTTTTCATCTACAAGAAGAAAGATTCCATAGTGTTACAGAGAACACTCCCGATATTATAGCTCGTTTTGATCGAGAATATCGATACGTTTACATCAATGACGCGGGAGAAAAAGCGTTTGGAATTCCGAAAAAAGATTTTTTCTGGAAGACGGATAAGGACCTGGGAATTGCCGGGGAAAGAACAGAAGTATTTAAAGAGGCTATTGATTTTGTCTTTCAAAAAAAAGAAAAGAGAACTTTTTATAATGAATCGCTAATTAACGGAGAAAGAAAGTACTTTTACACAATTCTTGTTCCCGAATTTTTTAAAGATGGAGAGGTTAATTCTGTTTTAAGTATAACAAGAGATATTACCGAGATTCGTGAAATTGACGAAATTAAGACAGAGTTTATTTCAATTACATCTCATCAACTTCGATCACCGTTATCGATCATTAATTGGTGTATTATATCGCTCTTAAAAGGAGATGGTGAAGACTCTAAAGAAGAATCAAGAGAGTATCTTGAGAGAATAGAGGAGGCAACAAGAAAATTAATTAAGATAACAGACGTTTTTTTGAATACGACAATGCTTGATTTAGAGATGTTTGTTTTTAATTTTAGAGAGATTGATATTGTGACAAATGCAAAAGAAATTATAAGAGAGTTTGAGCAAGTTGCCAAGAAAAAACAAATAAACTTAAATATTAGTCTCGATGATTTCCCTCTTATTAAATTTGATTCCCGTGTTTTAAAAATTGTTCTTCGCGGATTACTATCAAACGCGATTGAATATAGTTCGAAAGGAGGTAATGTGGAATTTATTTTGAAAAAAAATGAGAACAAAGAAATTTTACTTGAAGTCGGAGATGATGGTTGCGGAGTTCCATTAGAGGATCAAAAAAAGATTTTTACAAAATTTTATCGATCAGAGATAGCAAGAAATATGAGAGCGTATGGTACAGGACTTGATCTTTATCTTATTAAGTCTGTTTTAGATAAAATTGGAGGAAGTATCGAAATGCAGTCCCCGAATAACAAATTTGATAAAGGATCTGCTTTTTTTGTGAAGCTTCCAATTTGTAATGAAAAAATTATCAACTCATAAGAGGTATGAAAATCTTAATAAAAATCAGCTCTCTGCTGTAAATAGCACAGAAGGACCTCTTATTGTTATTGCTGGTCCTGGCTCTGGAAAAACAGAGCTTCTCTCCTTAAGAACAGTAAAAATCATTGAAAAAACTGATGTTCCATTATCGAGCATTCTTTGTATTACTTTTACTAATGCGGCTACTCTTAATATGAAGGAAAGGCTTAGAGGCCTTATTGGCGATGATGCAAATAAAGTTTCTGTTTATACGTTTCATAGTTTTTGCCTGGAGATAATAGACAACTATCCTGAATTATTTTTTAATGGTATTGAATTTGATTTAGCCGATGAGTTTGTGAAGTTGGAAATTATAGAAAACATTTTAAAGGGCCTTAATTTTGATGATCCTTTAAAAAAAAACGATCAAAATGGCGGATTTGTATATCTTAAAGACGTTGAAAGAGCTATTTTCCATCTCCAAGAAAACGCAGTTAATTATGAAGATTTTGTCTATAAATTAAAAGAAAACAAGACTGAAATTAAAAAGATTAACAAAGTTATACAAGAAAATCTTAGTGAGAGAGTGAGTAAAAAAACAATTTCTAATTTAGAAATTTTTTTGGAAAAAGAAATAATAAAAAACAGCGAAGAAACTTTCCCTAAATTGTCAGAAATTGTGTATTGCTCTTTAAAAGAAGTAGTTTCTACCGGAGAAACAAGAGAACTTTCTGTGTGGAAGACAAAAATGACTAAGAGACAAAATGGTCAGCTGGTTCTTAAGGATTCAATCCAGGTGGAGAAGTTAGATAGTTTGGCTTTGGTCTACAAAAAATATTATGAGGAAATGAAAAACAAGGGTTATTATACTTTTTCAGATATGATTCTGGAGGTTGTGACGGTACTTGAAAAAAATGAGGATTTACGAAGAGATATTCAAGAGAAATATCAGTATATTCAAGTAGATGAGTTTCAAGATACAAATGGTGCTCAGATGAAACTTTTGAATTTAATAACTTCTGATGCTCCGGAAAACAAACCTAATATTTGCGTGGTTGGTGATGATGATCAGGCTATTTATCAGTTTCAAGGTGCAGATATATCAAATATATTGAACTTTAGAAAAAGATATAATGATGTAAAGACGGTGGTTTTGTCAAAAAACTATCGATCGAACCAACAAATTATAGATGAATCAAGAAATGTTGTTCTTAGGGCAGACGAAAGACTTGAAAAAAGATTTGAAGACATAACCAAGAACCTGGTAGCAGAAAACAAAAATAAAGGAAAAGTCTTTCTATCTTCCTTTTTAAACAAGGAAGAGCAGTTTTCATTTCTTGTAAAAGAAATAAAAGAAAAAATTAAGAGTGGAAAGGTTGATTCAGAAGACGTTGCTGTTATTTGTAGAACTCATCAAGAAATAAAGGAAATTATTCCTTATTTTAACGCCAATAAAATTTCTATTGTCGTAGAAAGGAATGAAAATGTATTGGAAAAAGAACCGATAAAACAAATAATTAATATTTTAAGGTTTTGTTTTTTTCTTTTTGATAAAGATGATTGTGGTGCAGAATCTTTACTTCCGGAAATACTTACTTATCCTTTTTTTGAAATTAAAAAAGAGAAACTATGGGAAATAGCAAGTGAAAGTCATAAAAAGAAAATTTCGTGGGTTGATTATATTCTAAACGATAAAGATTTAGGAAGCATTGGAAAATATTTTTTAGAAGTAGCATCTCTTTCAAGAAGCTCTTCTATAGAAGAAATCTTAGATTTCATTATTGGTAATAGTGAAATATCTGGAATTTCTTCAAATTTTAAAAACTTTTATTTTAATAACAAGTTAGAAATGGGGAAGGAAGAAGAGTATCTTTCTTTCCTTTTTTCATTAAAATGTTTTTTGAACGCGATCAAAAAACATCAAAAAAAGAAGGCGATTAGAGTAGGGGATATTATTAATCTTGTAGATTTTTACGAGAAAAATAATATTGCTATTTTGGATAAAAATTATTTAACTTTTAAGCAAAATGCTGTGTCGCTTATTACGGCCCATAGTGCAAAAGGAAGGGAATTTGATACAGTTTTTATTATAAATTGTCATCAAGAAGCATGGGGAAGAGAAAAAAGGAATAGAAAAATAATATTTCCTCTGAATATGCCGATTGAAAGAGCTGGAAATAAAAAAGACGAGAGAATAAGACTTTTTTATGTGGCGATGACAAGAGCAAAGCAGTATCTATATCTCCTTAATTATCAAAAAAAATCTGATGGAAGGGATGTTTCTAGACTGGAGTTTCTTAATCATTCTCTTGAAAAAAGAAAAAAGGAAAAAATTAACAAAGAAGCAATTGAAATGTCTTTTGGAAATTTTAATTTATTTCCTTTTCATAAAAAAGAAAAAAGCCTAATTTCTCCTCTTGTGGAAGAATATAAATTAAGTGCTACAGGCTTTAACAAGTTTTTAAATATTAGTGTTGCCGGACCTCAAGTATTTTTCCAAGAAAATATTTTACGTTTTCCTCAAGGGAAAACAAAACACTCTTCTTATGGAACCGCAGTTCATAGTCTTATTAGTGAAACGTATAATATTTTGAAAAAAGAAAAAAGACTCTTATCAGAAAAAGAATTTTTTAATTTTTTTAAAATTTTTCTGGAAAAAGAAAGATTACCAGAAAAAGATTTTCTTGAATTAATAAAGAGAGGGAAAAAAGAACTTCGATTTTTTTGGAAGAAAAAAATCAAAATTTTTTTGATAGAAGATGTTATAGAGAAAGACTTTAAAAATCAGGAATGTGTAGTGGATAATATTTTTATAACTGGAAAAATTGATAAGATGAGAATAAGCGGAGGTAGCATAGATGTTTTTGACTATAAGACGGGAGGACTTTTATCAAGTTGGAATGAAAAAGATGAAAGTAAAAAAATAAGAGCTTGGCAGTATAAAAACCAATTAATTTTCTACAAATTGTTAATCGAAAGTTCTCGTGATTTTTCAAAATATAAAGTTAATTCTGGTTTTTTAGACTTTATTTCTTCTCAAGAAAATTTTGTTTTAGAGTTAAAAATGGAAAAAGAAGAGGTTGAAAGGGTTAAAAAGCTTATTGGGGTTGTGGGAAGAAAAATTTCTTCTTTGGATTTTCTTTCTACTGATAACTCTAAAAAGAAAACCCTTAAGGAAATAAGAAATTTTGAAAATAAACTTTTAGAAGAAAAAGCATGAAAAGGATTATAATGCATATTGATATGGATTATTTTTTTGCTCAGGTTGAAGAAAGAGAGAATCCACAATTCAAAGGAATGGCGGTTGTTGTTGGCGCTGATCCGAAGGAGGGTAGAGGAAGAGGGGTTGTTTCGACCTGCAACTATAAAGCAAGAGATTACGGGATAAGATCAGGAATGCCTATTTCAAGAGCATACAAACTAAATCCTGATGCTATTTTTTTACCAGTTAATATGTCTCTTTATCAAAAAACCTCTTCTTCAATTTTTAAAACTATTTGGAGAGATGGGATAAGAATGGAAAAAGTTTCATTAGATGAGGCATATTTTGATTTAACAAAAAAATGTAAGAACTTTCAAGCGGCAAAGGAGATGGGAGAAGGGATGAGGAAAGAAATTTTAAAAAAAGAAAAACTTACATCCACTATTGGAATTTCGGGAAATAAAATGCTTGCTAAAATTGCTTGTGAGTTGGCTAAGCCAAATGGAATAAAAATTATTTATCCAAGTAATTCTGTAAATTTTATTGCCGATCTTGAAATTGAAAAAATTCCAGGGATTGGGCCAAAAACAAAAAGGATTATTGAGGTTTATCTGAAAAGAAATAATCCAAAGATAAAAGATGCACGTAGAATAAAAAAGAAAGAATTAATTAATCTTCTGGGAAAGAGGGGAGGTGATTTCTATAAAAAGTTTCGTGGAATTGATGAGTCAATCGTTGAAGAAAATAAAGAAGTAAAATCTGTAGGAAAAGAGTACACTTTTGAGAATGATACTAGAAGTCCTGAAGAAATAACAAGAATTTTCCGGGAACTTGTTTTCAATGTTGCAGAAACAATAAAAAAAGAAAAACTGGTAATTAAGGCTGTTGTTGTAGTTTGTCGTTTTGAAGATTTTGAAACTCATACAAAGCAAGTTTCTTTTCCGTTTGGAATTTATGAAAACTCTTTTTTGTATAAAAAAAGCATTCCTCTGTTACTTCGTTTTTTAATGGAAAATAATAAGAAAATACGATTAATCGGTTTCCGAGTAGTAGTAAAATAAGTGTCGGAGAACATGTTTTTGGATTTTTATTTTTTTTGTTATATACTTGGTGAGTTTAATATTTAAAATATCATGGAAAAATTTCTTAAGGATGTAAAAAAACAGATCAAAAAAGAGGGGGAGCGTAACAACATAAATCAAACTGTAATTAAAAAATTGCTTCTTCCAGAACGTTTTTTACAGTTTACAATAAAAATTAAAGATGACTATATTCTAGCTTACAGAGCACAACATAGTAGTATTTTGGGGCCATATAAGGGGGGAATTCGTTTCAGTGAACAAGTTACGCGAGATGAAATAGAAGCATTATCAATGTTAATGACACTAAAATGTGCACTGATTAATATCCCATTTGGAGGTGGCAAAGGGGGAGCAGTTGTTGACCCGAGAAAACTAACAGAAAAAGAGCAAGAAGATCTAGCAAAAAGTTATGTACAAGGAATATCTTCAATAATTGGTCCAGAAACTGACGTTCCAGCCCCAGATATTAACACTAATGAAAAAATTATCTCAATAATGGCCAACGAATATTCAAAGATTGTTGGTAAAGATTCTCCAGGTGCATTTACTGGTAAATCAATAGAAGACGGAGGGCTTGACGGTAGAATAGAAGCAACTGGTTTTGGAGGATTCGCAGTACTTGAAGAACTTTGTAAGTTGCAAAAAATTACTAATCCAAAAATTGCGGTACAAGGATTTGGAAATGTCGGTTATAATTTTGTAAAAATAGCCAACGAAAATAACTACCAAATTGTTGCAATTACGGATCATACCGGAGGAATAAAAAATAATGAAGGATTAGATGTCAAAGAATTAATGGAGAAAAAAACACTATTGAAGTGTGCGGGAGAAAAAATAAAAAATGAGGATTTACTTGAAATGGATGTTGATGTTCTGGTGCTAGCGGCTGTAGAAAATGTTATTACCGAGGAAAATGTTGATCGGGTACGTGCAAAAAATATTATTTGTATTGCCAATGGACCAGTAGCAAGGAAGGCAGAGAAAAAGCTTTATAAAAGGGGAGTTGTAGTAGTTCCTGATATTTTAGCAAGTTCTGGTGGTGTGGCAGCCTCTTACTATGAGTGGTTGCAAGCAAAAGAAAATAAAAAATTTAAGAAAGAAGAGGTTTTTTCTTTTATTTCTCAGATACTTAAAGAATCTTTTTGTGAAATTTATAAAAAAAGCACGGAAGAAAAAATTAGTCTTTCACGAGCCGGAGTTTCTATTGCACTCTTAAGGCTTGAAAGAAAACTATTAGGAAAATGATGAAAAAAGAGATTTATTTTGAAAATCCGCTATCTGTTTCGGATTATATTTCAGTTGTTAATGAGCTACTTTTAGGAATTAACGTAAAAATTATAGGAGAGATTAGTGAAAAAAAACTTGCGGCAAGCGGCCATGTTTATTTTTCTTTAAAAGACGAAAAATCTGGTGATTTAATTAATTGTGCTTTATGGAATTCTGTTTATAGAATGTGTGGAACAAAAATTGAAAATGGGATGAAAATTATAGTAACCGGAAATGCGGATGTTTATCGGGTTCGAGGAACACTTACATTCAAAATTAAAACAATTGAACCAGCAGGAGAAGGCGCTCTAAAAAAAGCCTACGAAGAATTAAAAAGAAAATTGACAGAAGAAGGATTTTTTGATGAGGCGAGAAAAAGAAAAATCCCCGATTTTCCAAAAAAAATAGGAGTTATTACTTCAATAAAAGGGGCTGCAATTCACGACTTTGTTAACAATCTCGGAAAATTTGGTTTTAAAGTGCTTTTGTGTGATTCCAGGGTTGAGGGACAAGAAGCAGTTGAAGATTTACTGAAATCTTTTAGAGTAATGAAAAAAAAGGACATTGATGTTTTGGTAGTTATTCGCGGAGGTGGATCTTTACAATCTCTTATTGCTTTTGATAACGAGACGCTTGTACGAGAAGTCGTGAATTTTCCGGTTCCTGTTATAAGTGGCATTGGGCATCACGAGGACGTTCCTTTGGTCGCCCTTGCTTCTGATGTTTCAGAATCTACGCCAACTGCTGTTGCAAATTATCTTTCAAGGAATTTTGTAAAAGCGTATGACAAAGTAGTACTATGTGAAAGAAAAATAGAGAATGCTTTTCGGGAAAGGATTTATGAAACAAAATCTGAAATTAATGTTATTATTGAATCTATAAATCAGTCTTTTGATCAAATAATTAAAATATATAGAATAGGAGAAGAAAAGATAAAGAGGGTAATTATGAACTCTTCGATTCTCCTCCAAAACAAAGAAGAAAGAATTTATGCTATAAAAAATAATATTTTTTCACAATTTAAAAATACTTTAAATGATGTTAGAAATACAATTAATAGAGAAGAAAAGATTGTTTTTGCGAACGACCCAAAGAGACAACTGAAGATGGGATATGCCATAATGAAGGTTGAAGGGAAAATTATAAAAAGCGTTAAAAATCTAGATGAAGGAGGATTAATAGAAAGTATTCTTTCTGACGGAGAAGTTGTTAGTATAATTAAAAATATAAAAAAAAATGAATAAAAAAAATAATTTAAGTGAAAATTTAAAAAAACTATCAGAAGTTGCGGACTGGTTTGATCGTCAAGAAGATGTTGATGTTGAAGAGGGATTAAAAAAAGTAAAAGATGCGGTTGAAATCATAAAAGAGAGTAAGATTAGATTACGTGAGATTGAGAACGAGTTTGAAAAGGTCAAGAAAGAGCTCGAAGAAGAATAATGATCAATTTTGGAAAGGAGTTAAACAAAGAACAACTAAAGGTTGTTTATGAGGGCGATGGCCCTTGTCTTGTTTTGAGTGGGCCAGGAAGTGGGAAAACTAGAACTCTAGTTTACAGAGCAGCATATCTTTTAAAAAAAGGAGTTCCGTCTTCGCGAGTCTTACTTCTAACTTTTACTAAAAAAGCCGCCAAAGAGATGCTTTCTCGTATTTACTCTTTTTCCTCTTTTAATGATAAAGAGATTTGTGGAGGGACGTTCCATCATGTGGGAAATCTTTTTCTAAGGCAGTATGGCGGCAAAATAGGGTATGCTTCAAATTTTATCATTCTTGATGAGGAAGACTCAAGAAGTATTATCAAGGGAATTCTAACCGAAAGAAAGAAATTAGAACTTCCCAAACCTTCCGTAATTCAAAAAATAATATCTCTTTCGGTAAATTCTAAAAAATCTATAAAAAATGTTATTGAGAAATACTTTTTTTACTTTGATGATCAGATAAGTGATGAAGTCCTAAAGATAAATAAAATTTACAAAGAAAGAAAGAAGAAAAATAATTTAATGGATTTTGACGATCTTTTGTTAAATTGGAATGAGATTTTGTCGATAAAAGAAATACGAGAGGAGATTTCTAATAATTTTTTGTATCTCTTGATTGATGAATATCAAGATACAAACCTTCTTCAGGACGAGATAATAAAAAAAATGAGCGAAAAACACAATAATGTTTTGGCAGTAGGGGATGATGCACAGAGCATTTACAGTTTTCGCGCAGCAAATATTAATAATATTATAAATTTTTCAAAACACTATCCACAAGCGAAAGTATTTAAATTAGAAGCTAACTACAGAAGCACCCCAGAGATTTTATATGTTGCCAATTCTGTAATTAAAAATAACCAAAAAAAATTAGATAAAGAATTATATAGTACAAAAAAAGCGGGGTCATCTCCAGTAATAATTCCTTTTTCGAATTCGTTAGAACAAGCAAGATATATCTCAAACTATTTAAAGGGACAAGAAAATCTTTTAAAAACAGCGGTTCTTTTCAGGGCACATTATCAAGCGGTTGAGCTTGAGATTGAGCTGGTCAAAAAAAAAGTTCCTTATATTTTAAGAGGAGGTGTTAGGTTCTTCGAACAGTATCATGTAAAAGATGTTCTTGCTTTTCTAAGAATTTATCTTAATTTCTTTGATGAATCTTCCTGGAAAAGGATACTTTTAAGACAAGAAGGAATAGGGGAAGTTAACGCGAAAAAAATAATTAATAAAATTTTTGAAAGAAAAAATTTAGAACAACTAATACTCGATAAGATTGTTGTCGTTGATTCTTTTTCTTCTCAAAATGTAAGAAACGGAGTAAATAAAATGATTGATCTTTTGGAAAAAGGGTTGAGTTGTACTATTCCAGAAAAAATAATTTTATTTTTGAAAAATTTCTACTATCATTTTCTCGATTTTTCATTTGAGAATGCACGAGAGAGGAAAAATGATTTGAAAAGATTAAATGAAATTTCTTCAAGATATGAAAATTTAGAAGAAATGATCTCTGACTTTTCTTTAAGTGAAGATTTTCAGAAAGAAGAGAAAAACAAAAATGCTGTTGTTTTAAGCACTATACATCAGGCTAAAGGATTAGAATGGGAAACAGTTTTTGTGATTTCTTTAAAAGAAGGAAGTTTTCCAC
Organism: uncultured Candidatus Saccharibacteria bacterium; assembly: GCA_964544985.1. Classification (GTDB taxonomy): domain Bacteria; phylum Patescibacteriota; class Minisyncoccia; order Minisyncoccales; family PWPS01; genus PWHW01. Next base: position 11,951 of record CAZJEE010000008.1, on the reverse strand, counting down.
ATGCTAAGTCAATTGAAGATGGTCTGCTCGAAGAAGAAAGAAGGCTTTTTTATGTGGCTGTTACAAGATGTAAGGAAAATTTATTTTTGACATATCCTTTGTATGATTTTAGAGAGCGAGAGGTTACTAAGCCCTCAAGATTTTTAAAAGAAGCAGGATTTCTTGGCGAAAATACATCTAACGAATTTTTTAATGATGAAGAGATAATTGAAAGCGAAGAAGAATGGGAAGCTTTTTAGTCCTTTTGCTTTTTTTATATTTTTGCTAATATGAGTATATTAACTATGTTATTTAATTAAATATGAAAAATAGTAATTCTTTTCTGTATATTATTATCATTTACTTTATAATCTCTGCTGGTTTCCATTTTATTCGACTGGCATTGGATTGGAAGATAATTATTGTAGGTAGTCAAAATGATTATTCAATTAGCACATTAGTAAGTGCTCTTTGTGTTCTTTTCTCAGTATTTGCTGTTTATTGGACATATAAACTTAAAAAGGGGAATGGTAAAAAGGTGAAAATAAATATTAATGAAGAGTAAAAATATTAATTTGTAAAAAATAATATGAATATATTTAAAGAAGCATGGTTTTGGATTATTGCTGTTGCAATAATTATTTCAGGAGGAATAATATTTTCCAGTGATGGGATAAATCTTTTTTCCGAAAAAGAAGCAGTTATTATTGTTAACGAGGAAAGAATGAGTAAAAAAGAATTTGATGGAGTTTTAAAACAAGCAGAACAAAACTATTCACAAATTATGCAAGTAAATGAAGGTGAGTTTTCTGATGAAGATCTTAAAGAAGTTGCAGTTGATATGGCAATAGAGCAATTAATTTTTACTAGTTATGCAAAAAAGTTAAATATTTCTGTTACAAAAGAAGAAATAAATAATTTTTATGAAGAAGTGATCGCGAGAGAGGAAGATATTGAAAATATAGAAGATCTTTTTGCAGAATGGGAAGGGGAGGGATTTGATCAACTTGAGATGGAAAGACAAATAAAAATTTATCTACTATATGACAAAATTTATGAAAGATACGCAGAAGAAACCGAAATTACTGAGAGTGACTTAGAGAAGGCATATAGCGATTATGTTTCTTGGATGAAAGAAGTTGGAGTTTCCGGCGATGAAGAGATAATGCCTTTTGAAGAAATTAAGAAGGAGTTAGAAGATTTTATCATTCAAGAAAAAACATTAGAAAGATTGGAAGCTGATATTGAGAAATTTAGAAAAGAAAGCACGATTGATGTTCTAATCTAATATGGGAAAAAGAAACACAAAAAAATATTTTCTATTATTTGGTATTTTTTTGATTACCATTGGCGTGGGCTTTTTTTTGTTTTACAAAGAAACGGAAAATAATGTAGAACATGAAAATGTTGTCTTAACTGTTAACGGAGTTTCTGTAATTTCAACTGATATTGAACATTATCTAAGAGAAGTTTCTCGCGATTATTTTGAGAGCAAACTTACGCCCGAAGAATTAAGAATAGAAGCAATAAAAGCTGCTGTCGCAATTATTGTGATTGAAGAATATTTTAATAAAAAAAATATTTATATATCTGAAAATGAAGTAGAAAGAGAAATTATGAATTATGTGAATCGACAACCAGGGGCAGAGACGAAAGAAGATTATTTTAATATTATGGAAATGCGTGGATATTCTCGGCAAGAGGTATTGAGAAACATAGAATTATCATTAAAAAATCAAAAACTAGAAGATATTCTTGCTCAAGATATCGTTATTGACGAAAAAGATATCATAGAAAGATATGAGTGGTATTTAGAGTATTATGAAAACGAAGAAGTAGAAGTTCTTCCGTTTGAAGATGCAAAAGAGTCGATCAGAAAAGAAATAGCGATTGAAAGAGCGGTTGATATCATTCAGGGAGAGCTTAACTTGGAAGGAGAAAATTCAGAAATTGTGTTTTTCGAATAAACTATTATGGATTATAAAAAAATATTGTGGATATCACATTCCGCAATCTCTTCTTATGAAAAGTGCCCTCATCTTTATTATCTAGAGTACGAGTATCGTAACCCAGAAACTAAAAATAGAATACAAATAATTAATCCTTATCTTTCTTTAGGATCCGCGGTTCATGAGACTATCGAAGAACTCTTGGACGTTCCAGTGAAAAAAAGAATAAAAATTTCTCTAACTGATCGTTTTTCTGAAATTTTTGAAAAATATAGAGGATTTAATGGAGGATTTATTTCGAAGAAAAAAGAAAAAGATTTTTTTGAAAGGGGATTAAAAATGGTAAAACGGGTCGAAGATTCTGATTTTCTTTCTCGGCCTTCAACGAATACAGTTTCTAATTTTCCTAACATGAATCTAATAGGAGAAGAAGTAAAATTAGTTGGAAGTATTGATTGGATTGAATTGCTACCCAACGGAAAAGCTCATATCATTGATTTTAAGACTGGCAACTCAAAGGAAAGTAATGGCTCCTTACAACTTCCGATTTATGCATTGCTCGCTGGAAAAAACTTAAAAGAGGAGGTTGAAAAAGTAAGTTACTGGTATTTACAGACTGATGATAAACCCACAAAACAAAAAGTAAAAGATACTAAAGAAGCACTAGAAATATTAAAAGAAAAAGCTTTTAAAATAAAAAAGTCTATTGATGATAAATTTTTTCCATGTAGTTATGGGAAGAAGTGTTTCGCCTGCCGTGATTATGAAAAAATATTTAGTGGTGATGCAGAAATGATTGAAAGTGGGAACAGTCGGAACAAAGATTCTTTTTGTATTTTTAAGAAGGAAGATGTGCTAGAAAAAATTCTTCAAGAAAATTTTCTGGATGAAAGAGAGAAGGCTATTTTTGAGATGAGAACTACTAGGTCAATGGAGGAAATAAATAAAAAATTAAGGTTAGAAAATAAATTAAGTGAAAAAATTGTTTTAGAAATTAAAGAAAAATTAAAGAAAAATCTTCACTCAAAAGAGTTAAGAGTTGTTGTTAATTTACTTAAACAATGACCAAAAAAGAACTATTAAAACAGATAAAAGATGAGGTTTTAAATCTAAAACAATCCCCACTTTACAAGGCGAGAATTGAAAGTAAAAGTTTTCCGGTTATTGGGGAGGGAAATCACGACGCAACTGTGATGTTTATTGGAGAAGCACCCGGGGCACAAGAAGCAAAAACCGGGAGACCATTTTGTGGAAGTGCTGGGAAAATTCTTGATGAGTGTTTGGAAGAAATTAGTCTAAAACGAGAAGATGTATATATAACAAATATTATAAAAGATCGACCTCCGAAAAATCGCGATCCTCTTCCTGAAGAAATTAAGATATATGCACCATTTTTAGATCGACAAATCGAAATAATAAAGCCAAAAATTATTTCAACGCTAGGAAGGTTTTCGACAGAATATATTTTAAAAAAATATAAACGAGAAGAAGATATTAAGCCGATTACGACTCTCCATGGAAAAATTATCACATTGGATGGAAAATATAATGAAATAATGATATTACCTCTTCTACATCCTGCGGTTGCTATCTATAATCGAAGCAAAAAAAACTTTTTAAAAGCAGGATTTGTGGTTCTCAGAGAAACTTTGGGAAAATAGATTGAAATAAGAAGTGATTCTGTTACAATGGCAAATAGAATTTAATCTACTAATATATTTTTAAAACATGAAATTATTTTTTAATAATTCTATATGGCAAACCGAAATCTTTAATAATACTTTTATGAAGTATTTTTATTTTATAGCGGTAATATTTATACTTTCTTTTTCTGTTTTTCTTTTAAAATATTTTTTATCTAAAAAAATATCAGGAAATGTAAAAGAGCAAAAAACATTTAATCTTTTTTTGAAAATCATTGATAAAATTCGCTCTCCTTTTTATATCTTTATATCTTTTTACATAGCACTTTCTACTATTGAAATTCCTGGTTTTCTTGAAAAGTTTTTTTGGTTGATTTTGGTTTTTTGGTGCACATATATTGCAGTAATAATCGGATATCAAATTGTTGATTTCTTTTTAGATGACTATACAGAGAAAAAAACGAAAGAAGGGAAAACAACAATGATTCGGGATTTAGAGAATATTGGAAAATTTTTTTTATGGATTATCGCTGGATTTGTTCTTTTATCTCTTTTTGGGGTAAATGTCACTGCTCTTATTGCTGGAATGGGGGTAGGAGGTATTGCTATAGCGTTCGCTTTGCAAAATACTCTTTCTGATTTATTTAGTTCATTTTCAATATATTTTGATAAGCCATTTGTTGAGGGCGATTTGATTGTTGTTGGTGACAAGTGGGGGACAGTAGAAAAAATAGGTATTAAGAGTACAAGAGTAAGAGCTTTGCAAGGAGAAGAAATTGTTTTTTCAAATAAAGAGCTTACAACCGTACAAGTTCATAACTTGAAGAAACTTGAAAGAAGGCGGACAGATTTTAAAATAGGAATAGTGTATGAAACACCGACTAAAAAAATGGAAAAAATACCAGCGCTTATTCAAAAAATATTTGAAAGAGAAGAATTAGCAGATCTTGACAGAGTTCATTTTTCCGCATTTAACAGCTTTTCTTTGGATTATACAATAGTTTATTACATAAACTCTCCTGAATATAAAGTTTTTATGGATATTAATGAAAGAATTCTTTTAGAAATAAAAAGGTCTTTCGAAAAAGAAAAAATTGAGTTTGCCTATCCTACAAAAAAAATTCATATAGCAAAACCTTAGTCCAAAATGAGCAACCCTTTTATACATTTTTTTACAAATATTGAATTAACCGCGCAAGGAGAACTTGCAATTTTACTGGTTTTAGCATCTGTTTTGGGTATATTATTCAGGTTTTTAAAACAACCTCTTGTCCTTGCGTATCTCGTTACCGGTATTTTAGTCGGAACGTTTGGTTTTTTGAATCTTAAAGAAGGTGAATTAATCGAGACTTTTTCTGCATTAGGAATAATGTTTTTGCTTTTTCTAGTTGGGATGGAAATGGATTATAGCTCAATCAAAAAAACAGGGAAAGTTTCTTTAGCTATTGGACTAGGACAAGTTATTTTTACTGCTATCGGAGGATTTTTAATCGGTTATTTTTTATTTAACTTTTCCTTTTTACCTTCATTGTATATTGCTGTTGCTTTAACATTTTCAAGTACAGTTATAATTATTAAACTTCTTTCTGATAAAGGAAGTCTTACAAGCCTTCACGGCAGAATATCGATCGGGTTACTTCTTGTTCAAGATTTGGTAGTTATTTTGATTCTTATTGTATTGAATGCACTCCAGATTGGAGAGGGAATAGGAATTTTTTCGCTTTTAAGAACATTTTTCGCAGGAATTGTTCTTTTTGGTTTAATGCTTGCACTTGGCGGGAGTGTCTTTCCTTATCTTTTTCGAAAAATTGCACATTCTCAAGAGTTACTATTTTTAGTTAGCCTGTCTTGGCTTTTAGCTTTTGCATTAATCGTAAAACAGTTTGGTTTTTCGGTTGAAATAGCTGGTTTCTTGAGTGGAGTTGCTTTGGCAAATTCTTCCGAAAAATATCATATCAGTAATAAAATAAGACCACTTAGAGATTTTTTTATCTTAATATTTTTTATTTTTCTGGGATCTTTAATGGTTGTTTCAAATTTTGCCGGGCTTCTTTTGCCTGTTGCAATATTTTCTCTTTTCGTTTTAGTGGGCAACCCTTTAATCGTTATGATTATTATGGGATTTATGCGTTACAAAAAACGTACCGGCTTTTTAACTGGAGTTACTGTTGCACAAATATCAGAATTTAGTTTGATTTTTGCGATGGCCGGACTTTCGTTAAGGCATATTAACGAACAGATTTTTGCGATAATCGTCGCTGTGGGTGTTGTAACTATTACTTTTTCAACATATCTTATTCTGTATGGCGAGAAAATATTCCCATATATTTCTCGTTTTCTTTCAATTTTTGAGAGAAAAAACACAAAAGAAGAACAGGGGGATTTTGGTATATCAAAGCCGTTTATTTTAATCGGAGCTAATCGAATCGGGAAAGGAATAATGAACTATATTGATAAAGAAAATTTATTAGTTATTGATTTTGATCCCACGGTAACTGATTATTTAAAAAAAATAGGAGTTGATCGTATTTTTGCCGATATAAAAGATCCGCATCTTTTTGAGGAGTTAAATCTTGAAAAAACAAAATTAGTTGTTTCAACTAGTCCGCAGCTAGAAGATAACTTATCTCTTGTTTGCCGAGTAAAAGATATTGATCAAAATATTAAAGTGATTACTCGAGCAGAAAGAGATGAAGAGGCAATTTTGCTTTATAACCAAGGAGTCGACTATGTTCTTTTACCACATTTTTTGTCAGGAAAATATTTGGGAAAAATTATTAACTCAAGTGCAGAACTAAAGAAACTAGGGGACTTACAAAAAAAGGAACTTGAGTTATTAAAAAACGATATATGACACTAAAGAAAGAAGATTTAGAAATTGTTTTAAACAATAAAAAATATATTGGTCTTTCTGCACTTATTTTTTTTATTTTTTTCATATTTGGAATCCTTTTTACAATTATCTATCCTTCGCTTGCCAAAGAATCTTTAGATGAACTTGTTACAGCCTTCTCCTTTCTTCTTAATTTTGGACCGCTTGAGATGGGAATCTTTTTATTTTTGAATAATTCTGTGAAAATTTTTCTTTTCATGTTTTTAGGGATTTTGTTTGCTATTCCAACGGTGTTTTTTTTGATTCTAAATGGTTGGGTCTTGGGATATGTTATTGGAGTAACTTTTCTGGAGATAGGAATAAAAGGTGTTTTTTATTCGGTTTTTTTGCATGGGGTCTTTGAATTGTCCGGTCTGTTTTTGGGCTCTGCTTTAGGTATTTTTTTAGGAATTTCTTTATACAAAGAAATAAACAAGAAAACTTTCAAGATTTTTCCACTTCCCTTTACGATAAAAAAACTTTTCTTTTCCTCTGTAAGAATATTTACTTATATAATTTTACCGCTTCTTTTTTTAGCGGCTTTGATCGAAACATATTTAATTTATTTTTAGTTTAAATATTATGAAGAAAAAAATTACGAAAGCCGTTATTGCCGCCGCTGGGTACGGAACAAGATTTATTCCGGCCACAAAAAATCAGCCAAAAGAAATGTTGCCAATTATTGATAAACCAATTATCCATTATTTAGTAGAAGAAGCGGTTAAAGCGGGGATTAAAGATATTATTTTAGTTACGCGCTCTGGTCAATCTTCCTTAGAAGATTACTTTGATTCTAACCGAGAATTAGAACATGAGTTAGAAAAAAGTGGGAAAAAGAAAAAGCTTGAAGAAATAAAAAAGATTCCAAAGATGGCTAACTTTATATATGTTAGACAAAAAGGAGACCTTCCCTATGGCAATGCGACTCCACTTCTTTCTGTGGCTCCAATTATCGATAAAGAAGAATCATTTGTCTACATGTTTGGGGACGACTTAACTGTCTCCGAAGTTCCTGTTGTAAAACAACTTATAAGTGTTTACGAAAAATACAACGCAAAGGCTGTTCTTGGAGTACAAAAAGTTTCAAAAAAAGATGTTCATAAATACGGAACAGTTCGTTATAAAAAAAGAGCTAGCTATAGGTATGAGATTGAAGAAGCTTGTGAAAAATTTTCTGCTGAAGAAGCTCCTTCCCTGATGGCTGTTTTTGGAAGGTTTATTTTTTCTTATGATGTTATAGAAAGAGCACTTCAAACTCCTCTTGGCAAAGACAATGAGCTCTGGGTTATTGATATATTAAACTCGCTTGCGAAGAGTGGAGAAAAGGTTATTGCTCAACCAATTGAAGGAGAATGGCACACTACAGGAGATCCATTAAATTATTTAAAAACTTCTTTTACGTTTGCTCTTAAGAGAGATGATATTAGCGGAGACTTAAGAAAATATTTGAGAGAGAAGCTCTAATTTAAAACCACTCCAATTAAATTAATATTTCCTTGAAGAAAGTCTTTAGATGAAGTAGGGTTTTTCCCTTCTATTTGTAACTTTTTTATTAGCAAAAAATCTTTGCCTGTTTGTACCGCAATCGTATAATTTGTTCCTAAGTAAATTTTTCCAGGTTCTCCAAAGGGACCACTTTCTGTCTGTTCTTGGATGTCTGCTTCAAGAATTTTAAATCTTTTATCTTCAATTTTACTATAAGTCCCTGGCCAAGGATTAAATGCTCTTATTTTTCTTTCAATAATTTTTGCAGGTTCGTTCCAATCAATTTTTCCATCTTCTCTACAAAGCATCTCCGTATAAGTGGCTTCGTTTTCATTTTGTTTTTTTAAAGAAATTTTATTCTCTTTCAGTAATGGTAATGTTTTGATAAATAAATCTGCGCCCACATTTGCAAGTTTTCTCTCTGCTGTTTCATGCTGGATAAAATTCTCAAAGAACACCTCTTCCTGTGAAATTATTTCACCACTATCAATTTTATGATTCATTTTAATAAGAGAAACGCCATTTTTCTCCTCACCGCTCATAATAGCGCTTTGTATCGGGGTTGCTCCACGATATTTGGGAAGAAGAGAAGGATGAATATTCAGAAAAAATGACAAATCAAGAGTTTCTTTTTTAATAATCATCCCAATGGCTGTAACAAGAACAATATCAGGTTTTTCATCTTTGATAATTTCGTGAAATTTTTGATGGCTATCAACTTCTTTTACTTTTATATCTTTTTCTCTTGCGAAATCTTTAATGAATAGAGATTTAACCTGTTGCCCCCTACCAATTTTTCTATCTGGAGAAGAGATTAGAAAAACAGGATGTATATTGTTTTCTAATAATTTTTCCAGAACTACTGCTCCAAACCGTGAATTACTTACAAATATAATCTTCATTTTTCTATTAGTTATGCCTATTAAAATTCTTCACGCCACTCAACTTCTTCTTCTTTCCCGGCAAATTCAAGCCAATCTCCCTCCTTACTTATAACATACCATTTGTTTTTTGTTTTTGACCAAATCATGGGATCTTTACGGTAGTATGGTTTTTTTTCTTTTTTTTTGGGCCTTAGATTGTTGATTTCTGGCCATTTTTTAAAAACAGTTTCAATTGCATAGTCGAGATTTCTTGTATTTGCCCAAAGCGCAACTATGTTAATTGTTTCTTTGGCTTTTTCAACGGATCCGGCAAGAAGTAAAAGATTTTTTGCTGGGCGGGTGTATCTTGAATATACAATTTTTCTTTTTTTAGCATCTTCCTTGATATCATCTATAGTATATCCTTTTGTCTGAAAATAGTGATTAACAACTTGTTGAATTTCATTTTCCTCTTCTCTGTTTTGCGTGTATTTTAGCAAGCGTGTAATTATTTTCAAGGCGTTATTAATATCTTTTTCTTCAAAGCTTTTTTCTTTCAAGAATTTTTTGTAACTTAAAAGATTTTTTTCTGAAAAATCAATATTTTTCAAGTTTTTATTTTTCCACCTTGAAAATAATAACAAAATTTCCTCTTTTTCTCTAAGAGACTTTGAAGAAGTCTTTCCTTTTTTGAGTTTTTCTAAAAATAGTTTGATTTCGGTGTTTATCTTTTCCATATTCTCTAAAAAAAAGACTTAAGCCTTTCTGCCTCTTCTTCAACCAGCCTTCCGTCGTATTCTGCTCCATGATCAGGGGCAGAAGAATATTTTGGTGCTTTATGGTCGAGGTGTAAGTTAATTTCTTTCTTCTCTTCGTTATAATAAATATGAAAACGTGGATAGCGATCTCCTAAAAGAGACTTTGAAAATGAAGATTCTTCATTTCTTTGTATTTTATCCGGGTGATATCCTGCATTACGCAGAACAGGAACTATGTTTATAGGCGCGTCATTAATCTTTATTTCCATGATATTTTATTCTAACATTAATCAAAAAATAAGCCAAAGCTTGAAGATAAGTAAGTTTTTGTCATAATGAAAAAATGTTTAAAAGATTATTTTTTTCAATAAATATTCCTGATAATGCAAAAAAAGAAATAATTCTTTATAAAAAAGATTTAGAGAAAAATTTAAAGAGGGGAGTAATATGGGTCAAAGATGAAAATTTGCATGTAACAATTCTTTTTTTAGGACAAGTTAAAGAAAATTCGGTAGATAGATTATTCAAAAATTTAGAAGACATAAAAGAAAAACCCTTTGAGGTTACGTGCGGGAATGTTTCTTATTTTCCAAAAGAAAAAACAAATGCTAAGCTAATCTGGATAAACATAGAAAGCCCGAGCCTTAAAAGACTTAAAAAAAAGATAAACGAAGCGTTGTCTTTGGAGTTCAAGACTAAAACAAGCTCTGTCTTTTTTCCGCACATTACATTAGGAAGAATAAAACAATGGGAATTTCGGAAAATACCTATTTATGAGATTCCTGACCTGAATGATAAATTAAATTTAAATTTTAAAGTGACTACAATTAATATTATCGAGAGTAAAATTAAGAAAGAAGGACCAAGTTATCATATATTAAAATCTTTTAATCTATAAATGAAAATAAGTAAATTAAAAAAAGGTTGCCACGTTCATTTAGTTGGAATTGGAGGAATCGGTCTTTCTTCTCTTGCAAGATATTTTATCGCATCAGAGTTTTCGGTTTCAGGATCAGATGTATCTTCCCAAGAAGAGTTGAAAAATCTAGGGGTTGTTTTCTTTCTTGGACATCGAAAAGAAAATCTTTTAGAAAACACATCTCTACTTGTTTATAGCAATGCTATTCTAGACGATAATCCAGAACTGGTTCAAGCGAGGAAACTTGGTATCAAAACACAAAGCTATCCAGAAGCGATAGGAGAAATTACAAAGAATCATTTTACGGTTGCAGTTTCTGGAACACACGGAAAAAGTACAACCACCGCTATGCTTGCCTTAATAATGGTTAAGGCGGGATTAGATCCAACGGTAATTATTGGTACTAAATTGAAAGAATTCAATAATACTAACTTTAGAATGGGGAATTCAAAATATCTTTTACTTGAAGCAGACGAATTTAAGGCTGCTTTTCTAAATTATTATCCAAAAATAGCAGTGATCACTAATATTGAAGAAGATCATTTGGATTTTTATAAAAACCTAGAAGACATTATAGAAACTTTTCGAAAATATGTGAGAAATAATCTACAGAAAAATACTTTAATAATAAATGATGACGATAAAAACTCAAGATTACTGAAAGAAACCGCGGAGGGTAAGGTGATAACATACTCTCTCTCCTCAAAAGATTATCAGAAAATTAATCTTTCTGTTTATGGAAAACACAATCATTATAACGCACAAGCAGCGCTTTGTGGCGCTCTAGAGATGGGTATAAAAAGAAACATAGCAAATAAAGCACTTTCTGAATTTCAAGGAAGTTGGCGAAGATTCGAAGAAAAAAGGGTAACCTTCAAGAATAATTTTCAAGGGATAATTATAAATGATTATGCACATCATCCAACTGAGATAAGGGCAACGATAGATGCTGTAAAAGAAAAATATCCAGAAAAAGAAATTGTTCTTGTTTTCCAACCACATCAATATGAAAGAACTTATCGATTGTTTGACCAATTTAAGAAAGTTTTGTCCGAAATTAAAGTTCATCGACTTTTAATCACCGATATTTATAATGTTGAAGGAAGAGAGTCAAAAAAAAATTTAGAAAAAGTAAGTGCCAAAATGCTCACAAAAGAGATTAATGACTCTTTTTATACGGGAAATCTTGAAGAGACCGGTCAATATCTCTTAAATAATTTGCAAGGAAATGAAATAGTGGTTATAATGGGAGCAGGAGATATATACAATTTGGAGGGTTATATCACAAAAGGTCCAAAATAAGTTTAATTTTATAAAAATATGCCTGACAACTGGCCAACTATTCTCTTAATTTTAATTCTTACTGTAGGTATTTATTATATGATGCAAAAACAAAAAGCAGGGAAAGAAAATGAAGGGAAAAAAGAAGAAACAGAAGAGGTTGTAGAAAAAACAGAAGAGGTTGTAGAAGAAACAGAAGAAT